>JABAHL010000002.1:0-347555 GCA_019353055.1 Faucicola osloensis | reverse complement strand
CCTGCTCATAGCCAAAGGGCTCGGTTTAATCATATGTTTTTAGCCACGTATGCGGTGTTTAAGCTTGAGTGTTTGAAAATCAAAACCAAGTTAAATCATTTCGCTTTGCGTACGAAGTTACTAATTTCTGCTAATCAGTCGGCTTTTGCCCAGCTTAAGGCTATTAGCGGTGCGTAACTTCAGTTACTGATTTATCTTGATTATTTATCTTGGTAAGTGCAAAGATAAGCCGTTTCTTCGTCAATTTTGACTTTGAATTTTTGGTTGGCATCGACGGTAAAGGTTTCATTGGCTTTAAAAGTTTGCCAGTCACTTTGGTTTGGCAATAGTGCTGAGATAGCCCCGCTAATAACGGTCATGGTTTCAAATTGACTCGTGCCAAATTCGTATTCGCCTACTTTCATCACGCCCACGGTCGCAGGTAGGGTGGCTGTTTGAAAACCGATTGATGCCACATTCCCATCAAAATATTGATTGACTTTTAGCATAGTTACTCCTCAAAATTATAGTATAAACCGATTATCATAAACTTTTTTGACCAATTATCAATCCTATTTTCCAAAAACGCTGGCAAAACTGCCAAAATCTGGCAAATACTTTTACCGCAATTTTTGTAGTATTTTTATATCAATTATTCCTTAACAACTAAAATTTCCTATTTTTATGCTATATTCATTTTTTTATAACAGTTGTTATGTTTGTACGCGTTTGGCTTGTATTAATTGAGGTTATTGCTTTATGTATGTTAAATATTCGTCGTCTATCGTCTCTTTATCGCTCTGTTTGTCGCATCGTTTGGGTGGTCAAAAACTGGCATTGCCTGTCAGCTTGGCGGCATTGTTGGCAGCTTGTTCATCAGCACCTATTCAGACCCAACCCCAAAAATTACCAGGTACCTTGCCGACTGCCCCTGTGGTCATTACAGTACCCCCTAAAGTCACGCCCGTGCCACCTGTGACTGTTCCAACCAATCAATACAGCAGCTTTTATCAGTGGAAATCGGATTTTATTGAACGCGCTGTGCAAAAAGGTTACCCCCGCGCTGATGTTGAACGCTTGCTGTCAAGTGCCAACTACAGTGAGCAAGTGGTGTCACTGGATAAAGGACAGCCTGAATTTGCCAAAATGCCTTGGGAATATATCGATGGTGCCGCATCGAGTGGTCGAGTCAGTGGGGGTCAGCGCAATTTTGCCAGCCAAAGCGCCCTACTTGATCGCATTGAAAATCAGTATGGTGTGCCGGCCTCTATTGTGACTGCCATTTGGGGCATGGAATCTTCATATGGTCAAGGCACAGGTAACTCATCACTGGTCAATAGTTTGGCGACTCTAGCATATGATGGTCGTCGCCGCAGTTTTGCAGAGGATCAGCTGCTAGCGCTGTTGTCGCTGCTTGAGCGTGGTGATATTGATTGGTCGCAACTGCGCGGCTCTTGGGCAGGTGGCATGGGACATACCCAATTTATTCCCAAAACTTGGTTAGATGAAGCAGTAGATGGCAATGGTGATGGTCATCGTAACCCTTGGCATACCGCTGATGCGTTAGCCTCTACCGCAAGCTATCTTAAAAATGCCGGCTGGCAGCGCGGCATGGGCTCGTACTATGAAGTACGATTACCAAATGGTTTTGATTATCGCCATGTCAGTACCAAAAAAACCATGGCGGACTGGCAAAATTTAGGTGTTCAGTTTATTACCCCAAATGCGCCCATGGATGCGATGGCAGAATTATGGCTCCCTGCGGGTAAAGAGGGTCCTGCGATTTTATTAACCAAAAATTTTGATGCCATTAAGGTCTACAATAATTCCTCCAATTATGCCATGGGGGTGAGCTTACTTGCCAAAGCCATTATCGGGCAGCTAGGCTTACAGCAATCTTGGCCTCGCTATGAGCAGCCACTTGCTACTTATGAAGTACGCCAACTTCAACAGCGTTTGACGGCAATGGGTTATGATACCAAAGGGTCAGATGGCGTCGTAGGTACCAATACCAAATTGGCATTTCAGCGCTGGCAAGCTGACCACAACCAAATCCCAGATGGATTCATCTCAAAACGCTCGGCAAGTGGGCTGATTAATTAAGGTATTTCTTTATAAAAAAGCCACCGAATGATTTGGTGGCTTTGTTATTTAATTATCCATACTAAATTCTTCAGCGTAGCTATTCCAACCGAGCTTAGTACGGCAAGCTTCAAAAAAATCCACCCCAGGTGGGTGTAATAACGTGAGTTTGTTAGGATGCTTGTGAATTACTAAGCGCTGGTTTTGGTTGAGCGGCACCGATGGTTTGCCATCTGCACTCACCATCGGCTGGGTGCGGTTATCTTTATGGATGCGGATTTTGATTTCGCTGTTGCCGCTAACCACAATCGGGCGGCTTGATAAGGTATGTGGATGCATGGGCACCAGACAAATGGCATCCATACTAGGATGAATAATCGGCCCGCCACCTGATAGCGCATAAGCCGTGGAACCTGTTGGAGTGGAGGCAATCAGACCATCACTGTGCTGACGATAGACATTAAGCCCATCAATTTTTAAATGAAAATCTAGCATATGCACTGATTTACCTGCATGCAGCACAATGTCATTTAGCGCCATATCTTCATAAATCACATGCGCACCTTGACGGATTTCCATTTTTAGCAAGAATCTATCTTCAAGCTGATAATGACCTTGTAAAATACTGGTCAATTTCATGTTTAAATCATCAGGATAAATGTCAGTTAAAAACCCTAAACGCCCGCGGTTTACCCCCACCACTGGCACTTTGTGTTTGACCAGTACTTGCGCCGCATGTAGCAGCGAGCCATCACCACCGACCACAATGACCAAATCACAAGCACCGCCGAGCAAACTGCGCTCAATCGTAGCAATCTCGCCCAGACGTGCAAAATCTAATGCCGGCAACCGTGCCGTCTGATGGTCAATTAATAAAGGCAACCCTTGCTCATGAAAAAAATCGCAAATTTGGTAGATACTTTGAATGACACTTGGCTTGTTGGCACGACCCATAATGCCGATACGCCCAAAGGCAGGATTGGGAATAAGTGTGGACGTCATAGCAGAAAATTAACTGATAAAGATTGAACTATTTTATCACAGCTTACTGGCTCACGTTATGCCCAATCAGTATTTTATATTACAAAATTGCTAACCTTCGTTGTGCAGTTAATGTATACAAACTCGTTGCTATTTGCTAATTTAAGGTAATTGATATCTAGTTAACTTTTGGAATTTTTTAACGCTTGGGAGCAAATTTTTATGGCAAATCCGATTATATCTCGCGCTGAACTTGCGGTTAGTACGACACCGATGACGGTCAAAGGGGTCATCCGAAAAACCTCTTTTCTGCTAGGTCTGACAACCTTATCGGGTGTTGGATTCTTTGGCTATTGCCTAGCTAGTGGCGTCACTTCAGGTTTTATTAGTGTAGCGGCTTTAGCCAGTATCTTGGTGGCTTTTGTATTGAGTATGGTAATTATCTCAAAACCCCACATAGCTAAAACATTGGCAATTCCCTATGCCATTTTAGAGGGCATCGTGATTGGCGCGATTTCTCTTTTTGCTAGTATTAAGTTTCCCACAGTTGCTCCGACGGCATTGGTCGCAACTTTTGTGACCGCTGCCGTGATGCTGGCGCTTTATCGCAGTGGCGTAATTAAAGTCACCCAAAAATTTCGTTCTGTGATGATGTCGGCTGTGATTGCTATCATGCTGGTGTATTTGGTACAAATCGGGTTTAGCCTATTTGGTAGCTCACTGCCGTATTTGTTTAGCGGTGGCGTGGTGGGTATTGGTTTTAGCTTGCTGGTGATTGTAATTGCATCACTTAGCTTGTTATTAGATTTTGATAGTGTTGAGCGAGCCTATGCCGCAGGGGTGGATGAAAGCTATGAATGGCTACTAAGCGTTGGTATCTTGTCAACACTGGTATGGATGTATATTGAATTTGTGCGTTTACTGCGTTCACTGCAAAACTAATTTTTATTAAATAAAAAAACACGGTTTAAAGTACCGTGTTTTTTTATGGCTTGCAGTTTAAGGTAATAAGCGTTCCATCACCCATTGCTCGCCATCTAGCGAATAGACGATGCGGTCGTGCATACGATTGGCTCTACCCTGCCAAAATTCGATTTTTTCTACCGTCAGCAGATAGCCTCCCCAAAATTCTGGTAAAGGGATTGGATTGTCCCCATACTGCGCAGTTAATTGGGCAAATTTGTCTTCCATTACCTCGCGGCTGGCAACCACACTGCTTTGTGGCTCGCTGACCCAAGCGGCTAGTTGGCTATCACGCGGACGGCTATGAAAATACTGGGCGGATTGTTCACGGCTAACCTTTTGTACAGCGCCGGTAAGACGGATTTGTCTTTCTAGACTTGGCCAAAAAAATAATGCTTCAGCATTGGGGTTGGTCGCCAAATCACAGCCTTTGGCACTGTCGTAATTGGTATAAAACACGAGTCCAATGCCCGTGTTATCCAATTGGATAATTTCACGCATCAGTAATGTGCGCACACTTGGCTGCCTATCACGCCCACAAGTCGCCAGTGAAAACGCATACGCTTCCCCCTGCTTGCTATCAATCGCTTGCTGCACCCAAGTTTGTAATAAGCCAAACGGCTGCTCTGGCAAGTGTGATTCGATAAGCTCGCCTTGCTCATACGATAATCGTTGACTGGTAAAATCAATACTCATTCTTTATCCTTATGAAATGTCAACTTTATGCCATCACTTGGCGTACTTTTTCAGCAAGTTCATTGGCTAGCATATCGCACTCAATCTCATCATCGCTTTCGACCATCACCCGAATTAATGGCTCTGTACCTGATTGACGAATCAGTAAACGACCCCGTCCTGTCAATTTTTCTTCGGCAGCTTTAAACGCATTTGCCAATTCTGGAAAGGTATAGGGATCTCGTTTTTGCGCCAATCTGACATTGACCAATTTTTGTGGTAGCTGCGTATAACCCTTCATCAGCTCTGATAATGATTGTTTGCTCTGCGCCATCACCGCAAGCACTTGCAGACCTGCCACAATCGCATCGCCCGTACTGGCTTTATCTAGGGTTAAAATATGACCCGATGACTCACCGCCCAGTACCCAGCCATTTTTTTCAAGTCCTTGCATAACATAGCGGTCGCCGACTTTGGCGCGCTCAAAGGCAATACCGGCTTTGTCAAACGCCAATTGCAGACCCATGTTGGTCATCAAGGTACCTACCACGCCATCGACTTGTTGCGCTGCATGGGTGGCTAAAATATATAAAATGCCGTCACCATCAACCAACTCGCCTTTTTCATTGACCATGATGATACGGTCACCATCGCCATCTAAAGCAATACCCACTTGGGCATCATGGTCAAGCACCGCTTGTTGCAAGTTTGCCGGATGGGTAGAGCCGACATTGTCGTTGATATTAACGCCATCGGGTTTATCGCCAATGGCAATGACGGTTGCACCTAACTCACGTAATACACGGGGCGCGACGCTGTATCCTGCCCCATTGGCACAGTCAACGACGATTTTTAGCGCATTTAAATTTAGGTTGTAGGGGAAAGTGCCCTTACAAAACTCGATATAGCGACCCTTGGCATCCTCCACACGATAACTTTTGCCTAGTGCTTCTGGGGCGTCAATGACGACATTGATATCTTTGATTTCATCAATTTTTTCATTGATGGCTTGCTGAATGTCATCTGACAGTTTTTTGCCTTCATTGGAGAAAAATTTGATACCGTTATCATAAAATGGATTGTGGGATGCGGATATCACCACGCCTGCATCAGCGTGAAAACTTCGGGTCAAATGCGCGATGGCAGGGGTTGGAATAGTGCCTAGCATATGCACATCCACCCCTGCGGCGTTAAATCCTGCTTGCAGACAGGCTTCAATAACATAGCCAGAAAGCCGTGTATCTTTACCAATGACGACATTGGGACGATGATTTTCATTCAGGGTCGCTTGGTTGGCTAGCAGCACTTTACCCGTGGCATAGCCTAATTTGATTAAAAACTGCGGATGTATCGGAAATTCCCCAAACTTACCACGAATACCATCAGTACCAAAATAACTCATTTAATTCTCCTTTGTCGCCCGTTGTTGTTATCAAAATATAAAATTTTAGCATAGCAAAATTTCACGCATGTTGCGACATCTGTTTGTTTTTATGGGTCACTCGGCAAGGTGTCAATTTAGGCTATAAAAACTTTAGCCTATAAATTGGGCATAAAAAAACTGGGTAGTTAACCCAGTTTTGGCGCAATCAACGTATCACTTAGTTTACACGGTAATTCGGTGCTTCTTTGGTGATTTGTACGTCATGTACGTGAGATTCTTTCATACCTGCCGAAGTCACACGCACAAATTGTGGTTTACTACGCATTTCTTCAATATTGGCACAGCCTGTATAACCCATTGACGAACGTAAGCCACCGGCTAATTGGTTGATAATACCGTTCATTGGACCTTTGTAAGGGACGCGACCTTCGATACCTTCGGGTACCAATTTTTCTACCCCTTCTTTGGCGTCTTGGAAATAACGATCGGATGAACCGTTTTGTCCTGACATCGCACCTAGCGAACCCATACCACGGTAGGCTTTGTAGTAGCGACCTTGGAATAGCTCAACTTCCCCTGGCGCTTCTTCGGTACCGGCAAGTAGAGAACCCACCATGATAGAAGAGGCACCCGCTGCTAAAGCTTTTGCCATATCGCCTGAAAAACGGATACCACCATCGGCTATCAGAGGAATGTCATTTTTTAGCGCATCAGCCACGTTGCTAATCGCTGAAATTTGCGGCACGCCAATACCTGCGATGATACGTGTGGTACAGATAGAGCCCGGACCGATACCCACTTTAACCGCATCGGCACCCGCATCACGCAACGCGAGTGCCGCATCAGCAGTGGCGATATTACCGCCAATCACTTCGATGTTTGGATAGTTCTTTTTCACCCAAGCCACGCGATCGATGACGCCTTTTGAATGACCATGTGCGGTATCTACAACAATCACGTCCACATCGGCAGCGATGAGCGCTTCAACGCGGGCTTCGGTATCTGCGCCCGTACCCACTGCCGCGCCAACCCGTAAGCGACCTTTACCATCGCGGCAAGCATTTGGGTTGTTTTCAGCTTTGGTGAAATCATTGACAGTAATCAAGCCTTTTAATTGAAAATTGTCGTCCACAACAATCACTTTTTCGATGCGGTGTTCGTGTAGCAAACGCTTAATATTCTCTGTGGGCTCGCCTTCTTTGACTGTCACCAATTTTTCTTTTGGGGTCATGATATTGCGAACAGGCTGGCTTAGGTTATTTTCAAAACGGATATCACGGTGGGTGACGATACCGACCACTTGGTTACCTTCTACCACAGGCACACCGCTGATTTTGTTTTCTTTGGTGATGCGAAGCAATTCACCAACACTGGTATCGGGTGATACGCTAATAGGATCAACAACCGTACCAGCTTCAAATTTTTTCACCCGGCGTATTTGCATGGCTTGTAAATCAATGTCCATGTTTTTGTGCAAAATACCCATACCGCCAAGCTGGGCAATGGTAATTGCCATTTGCGATTCAGTCACGGTATCCATCGCGGCAGATACGATGGGTAAATTTAGCTCAATACCGCGTGTCAAACGGGTTTTTAAATCTACCATTTTAGGCAAGACTTCAGAATAAGCAGGTAGTAGCAGCACATCATCAAAGGTAAGTGCTTCATCAACGATTCGTAACATAAAGACCTCGGAGCAGTTAAGAGTAGTTAAATAGTAATTAAAATTTTGTCGTGGTGAAAAATTTGACAGCCAAAAAACCGCAAAAGGCTGAACAGTTCCCTGCCCAGCCTTTGGATTTAGCGTGTTGTCATTGGTATGTTCAATTGACACCATCGTTTAGTTTTTGATTAACCGTCTATTCTAGCTAAAATCGATTAAATTATCAAGCGATTTAAATGGTGACAGGTTAAAATCAGCTTAAACACGGCGCCACGTCGTGCCATTTTTACCGTCTTCTAGCTCAACACCTTGCGCCTTCAAATCATTACGAATTTGGTCAGCTTTGGCAAAGTCTTTGTCCGCTTTGGCTTGCTTGCGCGCTTCGATGAATGCTTCAATTTCGTTATCACTTAATCCTGTCGTTTCGCCCACTTTCGCTTGTAAAAAATCGGTTGGATTAAGCTGTAAGATATTGAGCGGTTGTGCCAAATTTTTAAGCAATGTTGCCAACGCCAACGCTTGGGCATTGCCTTCAGCGGTTTCGAGATTGACCGCTTTGTTGATTTCACGTGCCAGACTAAATAATACACTCACCGCCCCTGCACTGTTAAAATCATCGCACATCGCTTGATTAAAAGGGGTTTCAAATGGGGTTTTATCAATCTCGCCGGCTGGTTCGGTGAGGCTTTCTACAGATTTTAAGGCTTGATATAGACGCGTGAGGCTGGTTTGGGCTTCTTTAAGCGCGCTATCCGAGAAATTCACTGGACTGCGATAATGACTCGATAAAATAAAGAAACGAATGGTCTCTGGGTGAAACTGCCCCATCACATCGCGAATGGTAAAGAAATTACCCAGTGATTTTGACATTTTCTCACCGTCAACATTGATAAAGCCCACGTGCATCCAGTTGTTGGCATAGGTTTTACCGGTTGCGCCTTCAGACTGGGCAATTTCGTTCTCGTGGTGTGGAAACTGTAAATCATGCCCGCCGCCGTGGATATCGAAGGTGTCGCCCAAGCAGCAGGTACTCATCGCCGAACATTCGATATGCCAACCTGGGCGACCCACACCCCAAGGTGATTGCCATTTGGTCTCAGATGGCTCTGTTTGTTTGGCAGATTTCCACAATACAAAGTCAAACGGATTTTTTTTGTCAGTCTCAATATTTACCCGCTCACTGGCACCCGCTTGCATATCGGCTAGGCGACGTTTTGAGAGTTTGCCATACTCAGCAAAATTTTCGACCGCATAATAGACGTCGCCCGTTGCGCCTTGATAGGCTAAATTTTTGCTTTCCAGCGTTTGGATTAGATGCTGCATCTGTGGGATAAAATCCGTGGCTTTTGGCTCACTGTTAGGACGCTCACAGCCCAGATTATCAGCATCTTCATGCATGGCTTTGATAAAGCGGTCTGTCAACTGATAGATACTTTCGCCATTGTCCTTAGCGCGGTTAATAATTTTGTCATCAATATCAGTAATATTACGCACATAGTTGACATCATAGCCAATATGACGCAGCCAGCGCACGACCACATCAAAGCCGACCATGACCCGCGCATGACCAATGTGGCAATAATCATAGACTGTCATCCCACAGACATACATGCCAACTTTGCCTGCTTCTAAGGGCGTGAATGGGCGTTTTTGTCCACTCATCGAGTCATATATGGTAATCGGCATGGGCTGTGTCAGCTGGGTCATGGGATAGTCACCTTTGCAAATTGGGTAAAAAAGACAATCGGTTATCATACCTAAATTTTGTTAAAAGTGCTATGATTTGGCATATTTCACACTTTAAGGTCTCTACAATGGGCAATCGATTATCAAAGATTTACACCCGAATGGGCGATGACGGCACCACTGGCATGGCGGATGGTTCACGGGTGTCTAAGGCAGACTTACGCTTTGACGCCATGGGCAAAATTGACTTATTAAACTCCCAAATCGGTTTATTGCGGGGCTATCTTACTCAAGCTAGTCATGGTCAATTTGATGACAACTTAAGCCGCTTGCAGCATCAGCTTTTTAATCTAGGGGGTGAGCTTGCCATGCCCGAATACCGCGGGATTTTGGCAGACTATGTGACAGAACTTGAAAATCAAATTGATGAGTGGAACACCCATTTACCACCCCTCAAAGATTTTATCTTGCCTGCAGGTACCATTGTGACCAGCCAAGTGCATATCGCTCGCTGCTATTGCCGAGACGCTGAGCGCCTACTTGTGGCATTAAATTCGCGGGATGATAATGTCTCACCAATTAGTCTGCAGTTTATCAATCGTCTATCCGATTGGCTGTTTGTATTGGCGCGCGTCGTTGCTCGATTGGATGCCGGTCAAGAAGTGCTTTGGGATAAAACCACCTTGTCATAACTCTATCACTATACTTTAAAAACGCTGTCCATTAAAAAAACTATACTTTAAAAAGCTATGTTACAATTTGACCAACTGTCTTATCAAATCGACAATCGAACACTCATCAATCATGTTTCAGGTGAAATCCATGACCATGACTTTATTGTAATCACGGGACAGTCTGGCAGTGGCAAATCGTTACTGCTAAAGCTACTAGCAAGCCTACTACCTATGTCAGCAGGTCACATCACGTTAAACGGAAAAAATTTGACCGATTTGACGCCGGCTATTTGGCGCTCACAGGTTGCCTATATTGCGCAACTAAGTGAGATGATTGAGGGCAGCGTCTTAGACAACTTGAGCCTGCCCTTTAGCTTTGCACTTTATAAAGACAAAAAATTCGATGTATCTTGGCACGAGCAGCACCTAGTTAACCTTGGCAAATCACCCCAGTTTTTACAGCAAGATAGCCGCAGCTTATCGGGTGGCGAAAAACAACTTGTTAATTTATTACGCACGCTACAGTTGCACCCGACCATTTTATTACTCGATGAGCCTACCGCCTCCCTTGATACCACCACCACCCACCAAGTCGAAACATTGATTAACCACTGGTATCAATCCACCCCCAATGCTACCGTCGTGTGGATCAGCCATGAACCGACCCAAATTCAGCGCTTATTGGCGATTGGCACTAGCCACTGGACGATGGCTAATGGTCAATTGAGCAATCACAAGTTAACGGTGGATAGCAAAGTACCCGCATCCGTAGCACAAGGGAATCAGCGATGATGATGTTAGCTAGCACCATGCCGCCTATCTCCTACCTACAAGTGGCGCTGGCAAGCCTGGCATTATTACTCGTAATGGCAATCAGTGTTTGGTTAAAATTGGGTATCGTCAAACCCCTGCTCATTGCAAGTTTTCGCACGATGGTTCAACTAAGCCTAATTGGACTGGTACTTGCGTGGATTTTTGCCAGAGAGCAATGGTATGAAGTGTTGGCGATTTTGACTTTTATGTCGATTGTCGCCACTATCGCTGCCAAAAATCGGGTTAAAAAGCCTTATCAAGGTTTATTTTGGGATACGGCATTGGCGGTGTTTGTCAGTAGTTGGGCGGTGGCTATATTTGGTGCTGGGTGGGTGCTGTCAGAGAACGCGGCTACGTGGTTTCGCCCCCAAGTGATGATACCATTATTGGGGCTGGTTTTAGGTAATTCATTGACTGCTGTCTCACTCTCTATGAACCAACTTGTCAGCAGTTTTCATCGCGAACAAAATATGATTAATACCTATCTGGCATTGTCCGCCACGCCTTGGGAAACTGCAAAACCCTATGTCATTGCTGCCATTCAAAATGGTATCACACCGACGATTAATAGCATGATGGTGGTAGGATTAGTGAGCTTACCGGGTATGATGACAGGACAAATTTTGGCAGGCGCAGACCCGCACCAAGCCGTGCTTTATCAAATTATCACCCTGTTTTTAATTGCCACCAGCAGTACCTTAGGGTGTACAATAGCGACTTTGCTGATTTTTCGACGGTTTTTTAACCCGCAATGGCAGTTTGTCATTCCACCCACTGCCAAGGCCTCTGACTAACCTTTGACTGGCTATCTTTCACTTATTTACTATAAATTCTAATGACCCTGCAAAATTTCTTATTTTTTTTAATCAGTACTTGCCTTATCTCAGCAGCGCCTGGCTCTAATATGCTGTTAGCATTCCAATTTGGTGTCAATTATGGCATCAAAAAAACCTTGTGGACGTTAGCAGGGCTGAGCATGGGTTTATTTATATTATTGACAACGTCACTGTTAGGGCTAGGGCTTATCAGTAGCAATGCGCCTTTTTTGCTGACCATTATCAAAGTCGTGGGCGCGCTGTATTTAGCCTATCTTGGCATAAAATCTTGGCGTCAAGCTGACAGCGAATTGCACAGTGACCAGTTACAAGTCATACCGACCCCCGCGAAACTGTTTAAAACAGGGGTTTGGGTATCGTTGTCCAACCCCAAGGCGATTTTGTTTTTTGCTGCATTTTTCCCCAAATTTATCAATTTTTCCGCGCCTTTATTGCCGCAATACCTCATGCTCACGGTGGGGTTTTTTATCATTGAGATAACATGGCAACTGGTTTATACCATGAGCGGCAAAAAACTGTCGGATTGGCTACAATTGGGCAATCGCTTGATGTGGCTGAATCGCTTATGTGGGTTGATATTTATCATCATTGCCATGGCGCTCATCGCTGAGATTTTTTGGCATTAGCGGTTCAAAAAAAATAGCGGTGGACGATATCGACAATCAATTTGAGTGCTATGAGGGAGAGTAGATACGGCAGGATTTTTTCTAGCCAGTCTAAACGGATTTTATGGCGCAGTCGGGTGCCAAGCCATGAGCCCACGGTGGCCATGATGACCATCATCACTAGCAACTGCCAATAATCGGCAAACACAAATCCCATCGCCACATAAACTAGCAACTTAGCGGTATGCACCACTGTCATCATCAAGGCGCCCGTGGTGACAACGACATTGTTATCATCATAGTACTTATTGAGCATGGCGATATTGAGTGGACCCGGTGTGCCAACAAACACGCCCAAGCCCGTTTGTGCAAATCCCACCAAAAAGAAACTTTCAAAACGGCGAATCACTCGGTTAAAAGTGCTTGACCAGGTTATTAGTAAGATATAAATGCCGATAAATAACGGAATAAGCTCTAAATGTATAAAGCGGACTAACACGCCAAATACCAACAGTCCCGTCAATGAGCCCGCCAAAAATTGCCAAAAATAGGTAAAGTCTAAGGCATCCCGACCAAACCAAGCGCGCGTGGCATTACTGACGAGCTGGGTCACACCGTGCACTGGCACAATCGCTGCAGCAGGCACAAAAAATGGCATCAGTCCAATGAGTATCATGCCGCCGCCCACCCCTGTGATGGCGGTTAAAGCAGAGGTTAATAAATTGGCTAAGGCGAGTAAGCTATCATTCAGCATTTTTTACCCTAAAATAAAAAACCCGATGTCACATCGGGTTTTTTGATGAATAAGGGTTAGGCATCGTACGGGTCGCGTAGCACGATGGTTTCGGCACGGTCAGGACCTGTTGAGATAATGTCAACGGGACACTCGATGAGCTGTTCAATGCGTTTGATATAAGCTTTGGCATTTTCAGGTAGCTTGTCATACTCTGTCACACCCACAGTGCTCGTTTTCCAACCTGGCAATGTTTCGTAGATGGGTTTGACATTCTCGTAAAACTCCGCATCGCTAGAGCCGCAAACTTCCCCACTTGGCAACTCATAACCCGTGCAGATATTGAGCTGATCAAGGTCATCTAACACATCAAGCTTAGTCAAGCAGATACCGGATAGTGAGTTTAGTACCACAGCACGGCGTAGAATCGCTGCATCAAACCAACCACAACGACGGGCGCGGCCCGTGGTAGCACCAAATTCTTGACCCACAGTACCGATGTGCTCACCGATATCATCAAATAGCTCAGTTGGGAAGGGACCCGCGCCCACGCGCGTGGTGTAAGCTTTGGTGATACCCAATACGTAGTCAAAGTACAAGGGTCCAAGACCCGTACCCGTCGCCACGCCGCCAGCGGTGGTGTTTGAGCTGGTAACGAAGGGATAAGTGCCGTGGTCAACGTCAAGCAACGTACCTTGCGCGCCCTCAAACATTAAGTTCTTGCCTTCTTTGCATAGCTTGTCAAGCTCGCCCGTCACATCAGCCACCAAGTCTTTTAGCGCATCACGCCATTCTTCTGCCAACTTTAAGGTCGCCTCAAAATCAACTGCGTCCACCCCATAATATTGGGTTAAGGCAAAGTTATGAAACTCAAGGTTAGTTTTTAATTTATCGGCGAAATCAGCCCGCAACAAGTCAGCAAAACGCAACGCACGGCGCGCTACTTTATCTTCGTAGGCAGGGCCGATACCACGACCGGTCGTGCCAATTTTGTTGTTGCCGCGTTTGATTTCACGGGCTTGGTCAAGCGCTACATGCTGTGGCATGATAAGCGGACAGTTGGGTGAAATACGAAGGCGCTCACGCACAGGCACGCCTGCTTCAACCAGTGATTGCATTTCTTTTAATAGCGCATCTGGGGCTAGCACCACGCCATTACCGATGTAGCAAGTGACCCCTTCACGTAGAATACCCGATGGAATCAAATGTAATACGGTTTTTTTACCGCCAACGACTAAAGTGTGACCGGCATTATGACCGCCTTGATATCGCGCCACCGCACTAGCTTTTTCAGTCAATAAGTCAACGATTTTGCCTTTACCCTCATCGCCCCACTGGCTACCAAGGACAACGACGTTTTTTCCCGTATGTTTCATGATAAGTCACCTTTTATCAAAGTAATTGCTAAAAACAAGTTTACAACAGCTTAAAAATTAATTTTCGGCCAAATGCTCTAAGTACCAAACCCCATTCGCTACTTGCAAGCGATGGGTGGTTTGCTCAGGTTCATCGGTTTCATCCAGCGCAATCATCACCCGATGCCCTTCTTGGCGTAGTGAGTCAATCGCTTGTTTGAGCGCTGGCGCATCAGGATGATTGGGTACATGTAAAATAGTTTGTACATGGCTATAAGGCACCACGGTAAAAGGCTGCTCATGTACTTGGATATGATTTTGCCAACGGTTTAGCTCGCAGCTAAAACCAACCCCCGAACGCACGGCATCGGTATTATCAACTTCATGATGAAAATGATTGCTAAAACGACCACCACGAATCAGCGGCAATGACTCATCTGCCACGTACACATTAAAGACAACGCCTGTATGATAGTGATATCCCAATCCTGTGACATCGACACTGACATTGGCATCCCAGTGCTCTTCAAGATAGCTCACCAAATAAGTCAAATCAGACAAGGCTTTGGCAATGATAGCATCGTGTTTGGCTTGAGTTGAGAGTCGTTCGCTCAGTTTTTGCAAGTCATTACCTGCCTCGCCAAGCACATAAAAATCGTTGGCAAGCTCGCCAAACTGGCTCATTTTGCTGGTCAAAAGTTTCAGCTCAGGTAACGCTTTATTAGCATATAGCTCAATGAGTTTTTCTTGCAGATGCGTAGGTACACTGGCAAGCTGGCAAAGCTGCTGAAAAATCGCCACATGACCAATATCAATATGCGAGTGCTCAATCACATCCGTGCTATCTAACAAGGTAAATAGCACATCTAATAGTTCCACTTCACTGGCTAGTGAATCGGTACCAAAAATCTCAGCGCCCAACTGTAGCGGGGTGCGCGAACCAAATAAGCCCTTTGGCATGGTATAGATTACATGCCCTGCATAACAATAGCGGGAAATTGATTTTGATGGGTTACTAGTGTCTTGATTATTGTGTAGACGCGCATCAATCCGCGCAATTTGTGGGGTGATATCTGCGCGTACCCCCATGAGCCGACCGGTTAGCTGATCAATGATTTTAAAAGTTTGTAATTTAACATCTTCAGACGCATAGCCGAGCAAGCTTTCGGTATATTCAATCATAGGCGGGCTAATAAATTCATAGCCATGGCTGATTAAAATACGGGTCAATTGATAACGCAGGGTTTCTTGCTTTACCGCTTCGGTCGATAGTAAGTCGACAACCCCATCGGGTAATAGCCAAGTATTTTTTGTATTAAGATAAAAAGCAGACTGATTTGCCACATTGGTGGAATTTGATGCTAAATTTGACACAATAAATCCTAAGGATGATTAAATGATATATCACTAGACATGACAACAAGCGGCCATATGAAAACATAGACCATGAATCACCATGTAAAATCATAGAATAATCGATGAGAAAGGCACTTACGAAAATAAAATAAGCAAAGAATAAAATAAGGGCACTTTTCCTTTTCATTGTATCATAGCTTCACTGGGCTTAGGCATTTTTTTATTGCCCAATTTTTTATGCTAAAATCCTATAAAATTTTATTAAAATTTATTTATTTAAACTTACAGCCATGCAACCGTTCTAGGGAAATCCAATTTACTCATGAAACTCTTTGTCTCAACCACCTCCCCTTTCGCCCGTCTCGTGATGGTCGCCTGCTTACGCCAGCAAATCGATGCCGAGCTTATATTTGTCATGCCTTGGGAAAACCCACAAGAATTATTAGCGGTCAACCCTTTTAGCCAAGTACCTGCCCTGCTCACCGATAATCAATTACTCATCACAGAAAGCAGTGTGATTTTGGCGCATCTGATGCCACAAATTTTTGCTGATGAAAAATCTGCTGCTTTAACGAGCCTGAGTTTAGGTATTATCAACCAAACTGTTCGCGCCTTTGCTACCGAGCGCTTTCAGCCAGCAAGTGCTACCCCTCATCCATTTATTGAGCGCTCGACCAGTCTATTGTCTAATTTACTCCCCAATGCACCACAGCTCGATGCACAAAGCGATGCGTTAAGCCAAATCTTTTTTGGCATTGCCTTAGGGTATTTAAAATTACGTTTGGCTGAGGTGTTTGAAAAGGCAGTCACTGAGGCAAACAAAGCGGCACTCGAGCAATTTTGTCAGCGAGATTTTATGCAAAAAACTCAGAGTACTGCTTTAGAAAAACTACCAACATCTATCTCTCAACTTTAGCCAATCATCCATCTAGCCCAATCAAAACATTAAAAGAGCTCACTATGTCCTATCATCCAAAAGCTGAATTAAACCAAACCAATGTGCTGGGTACCGCACTAGCGAGTTGCTGTTTTGACCCGTTAACAGGTTATTATCGAAATGGTTTTTGTCATACCGGCGCTGGTGACGTCGGCTTACACACGGTTTGCGCCAAAATGACCCGAGAATTCTTGGAATTTTCTGTTGCCAAGGGCAATGATTTGGTGACGCCTTTACCCGAATTTGGTTTTCCAGGGCTGCAGCCCAATGATTTTTGGTGCGTGTGTGCCCTGCGCTGGGTGGAAGCATTGGATGCGGGGGTTGCGCCGCCGCTAAAGCTTGCCGCATGCCATGAGAGCCTCTTAGAGTTAGTAGATATAGAGACACTGCAGCAGTACGCTATTTAAGGCGATATTGAAAAAATGACCGTTGCTAAGTCCATGGTTAACTAGATTCAACTAGGTTTTAGCGGTCTGTCACGTATAATTATCTTGAGATTGTCATTTTTCACTGTTATCATTATCCATCTAATTTTAGCCGTATGATTGCATTGTCAATGCATGACTTCTTTTTTTATTCGTTTAGAAATCACTGAGAATTACAAAATAGCAAGAACACACAGGCGTGTTTGCCTACTTTAATGTTTACTTGCTGTTTTGTGGTTGCTACCTTTTGAGTACTTTGATAACGACTGGACACATTTATTCGATCTGATACAACTCTTTCAAATCGTGATAGCGAGGTTTTTGGTTATGACGCCACCCCACCAAAACAAAAATTTATCTGAACGCAGAGACGATTTATTAGAGCACCCCACTCAGACGACCCAGCGCGTAACGCCGCCTTTAGCCTCAACACTTAATCCGCCACATGATATGTCGTCGGATTCTTTTACCCTCACCAATGAGGATGTCATGTATGATGAAATCGCTGATGAAGACCTCGATTTGCACGGTGATGATAGTTATATCTATGGCGAAGATTATGACGATGATGGCATTGTCGAAGTCTACGCACCTACCGATGTACCACCCCCTGAGTACAACCCTGAAGCTGAAATCACCGAAGATCGCTTTAAAGGGAAAAATGAGATTGCCAACTGCTTCGCCTACTCTCGTAAATCTGGGGAAAAAATCGGCGAAATTGAACTTGATGATGTGCGCCGCGAACTATCCAACAACAATGTATTTGTTTGGGTAGGACTACACGACCCAAGTATTGAAACCATTCGAGAAGTCCAAGAGGCATTTGACTTGCACGAACTTGCCATCGAAGATGCTTTTGCTGAACATCAACGCGCCAAAGTTGAAAGCTATGGTAATGATAGCGTGTTCGTGGTGGTACGAACCGCCAAATTGACCGAAAACACCATTCGTTATGGCACCACGGCTATCTTTATGGGCAAGCAATATATCATCACTATTCGTCAAGGTGCCTCTCATAGCTACCAAAGTGTGCGAGATTTTTGCCATCGCCGACCAGAAAAATTACGCCTTGGACCCATCTTTGTACTGCATGCCATCCTAGACTTTATCGTCGATAACTATTTACCTATCACTGAAAAATTAGGGCGTTATTTGCGTGAGCAAGAACGGGAAATTTTCTCTGAAAACTTTAACAAGCATACACTGCGCAATTTGTATGAATTAAAATCACAGCTGGTACATATGCGTGCTGTCATCTTACCTGTACAAGATATCTGTAATTTTTTTATCAATCATAAAAAGACTGATTTGATTCCAAGTTTCCCTAGCCAAGCCAAACCGTATTTTCGCGACGTCAATGACCATCTACTGCGTGCGCTCGATGCGGTCAATGGACTCAACGAAATGCTCAGTGTTGCCATGGATACTTATATGGCAGTGGTGAATATGGGTCAGAATGAGGTAGTACGAAAACTTGCCGCTTGGGCAGGTATACTCGCGGTTCCGACTGCCGTCGCAGGGATTTATGGGATGAACTTTGAAAACATGCCTGAACTAAAAATGCATTATGCCTACTATATTTTGTTGGCATTTATTTTGACCATTTGTTTCACGCTTTACTATCGATTTAAAAAGGCAGGGTGGTTGTAACTTTACCGATGGACTTTAATCATAGACTTTAACCATAAAAGCTTAATACATAATGCTATTAAGCTTTTTTTATTGCGCTATTCATTTGTCAATGGCAAATAATTGTCTATACATCAATTAAATTAAACAGCTCATCAATTTCTTCTTTCAAATGATACATTTCGGTGTCATTCCATTTTTTAGATAAATGGCTGATGGGCAAAATCACACAGTGTAAATCGCGATAAGTAATGGCATTAAATGTATTTCTCACCAGAATTTTATTGGCTTCTCGTTCAAAATATTTAATTACATCAATATTTTGGGTAATGACTAAAACAGGTTTGAGAATACTATATAGCCAATCAAATATATGTGTGTGTTTATGCTGAGAGCTTAGTAAAGTCTTTTTAGGGGTGATAACACTATAAAGGTAGGTTTCAATCACCGGATGATTGGATATTTCATCAATCAAATTTTGCTGAAATATATGGTTGCGATTCCACTGTAAATCATCATTGTAGCTAGCGATGTCATAATGCTCAGCAAACGATTCACGATCAAACCCTATGTCATCATGCCAAATATCGGCATCGAACACGTCTAAATTAACTTCACGAGCTGGATTGTAGCCGACCATCATAATTTTGCAATTAAGGGGTGACCCTGAACAGATAAAGGGACGCACTTTCACATTGTCTAGGTCTAGTTGCTGCTCGCTAAGCCGTTGCTGCATCTCTGTACGGAATTTTTTTAAATCCATTTTCACAATTTATTCCCAAAAAATTTACTATCAATAAAATCCCATAATTTTTATTATATTACCTAGTCGCTATAGAACAATCAATATACTTTTAGCGATAATTAAGTCACTACTTATCCTGTAAATAGCAAATAAAAAAACCTCAAAAAGCATGAGGTTTTTTTATATTTATCGCCTATATATTTATCGCTTAGTGGCTTATGATAGCGGCAATTACAATTTGCTAGTTAATTCTGGCAAGACTGTAAAAATATCACCTTCTAGGAAATAATCAGCCACTTGAGAGATAGGCGCTTCTGGGTCATTGTTGATGGCAACGATAACTTTTGAATCTTTCATACCTGCCAAATGCTGAATGGCACCTGAGATACCTGCGGCGATATATAGGTTTGGCGCGACAATTTTACCCGTTTGACCCACTTGTAGGTCGTTTGGCACATAACCTGCGTCAACTGCCGCACGTGATGCGCCCATCGCAGCGCCTAGTTTATCAGCGAGTGGCTCAATATATTTGGTGAAGTTTTCACCGCTGCCTAATGCACGACCACCCGATACAACAATTTCTGCAGCAGTTAATTCTGGACGATCAGATTTTGCTAACTCTTCACTGACAAATTTTGATTTACCTGCATCTGCATCTTCACCTACGCTTACTTGTTCTATGCTGGCTGCGCCGCCTTCTGCTGCCGCTGCATCAAATGCAGTGGTACGAACTGTGATGACTTTTTTGCTTTCAGTATCTTTAACGGTTGCAATAGCGTTACCTGCGTAGATTGGACGCTCAAATGTCTCTGCATCAATCACAGCGGTCACATCAGTTAGCATGTTTACATCTAACAACGCAGCAACGCGTGGTAAGAAGTTTTTACCCGTTGTTGTTGCGGGTGCAACGATATGGCTATAATCACCTACCAGCGATACGACGAGTTTAGCAACGTTTTCAGCCAGCTGGTGTTCAAAAGCAGCGTTACTTGCGCAAAGCACCTTTGAAACACCTGCTACTTTAGCGGCTTGTTCTGCTACGGCTTCACAGCCAAGACCTGCAACTAATACAACGATATCGCCACCGATTTTGCTTGCTGCCGTTACGGTGTTGAGTGTTGCTTTTTTCAGCTCTTTATTATCATGTTCTGCATATACTAAAATTGCCATGAGATTTTCCTTAATATTTGATAATCGCTATCGTTAAATGACGAATTAAATTGAAGTTAGTTAAATAATTAGATAACTAATAATTAGATAACTTTAGCTTCATTTCTTAATTTATCGACCAACTCGTCAACCGATTTAACTTTAACACCCGCTTTACGCTCTGCAGGTGGCGTCACTTTTACGATTTGAATGTTACTAGCGGTAGAAACACCATAATCTTCTGGTTTTTTCTCTTCTAATGGTTTTTTCTTCGCTTTCATGATGTTAGGCAGTTTGGCATAACGTGGTTCATTTAACCGTAAATCAGTGGTGATGACCGCAGGCAATGATAGCTGAACGGTTTGTAAGCCACCATCGATTTCACGTGTTACGTTGACACTGCCACCGTCGACTTTTACTTGTGATGCAAAGGTTGCTTGACCTACATCTAGTAATGCCGCTAACATTTGACCTGTTTGGTTGTTGTCATCATCAATCGCTTGCTTGCCTAGTAAAATGATGTCAGCAGCTTCAGCTTGTGCAATCGCTTTTAAAATTTTTGCCACTTGTAGTGGACGCACAGTGTCAGTAGTTTCAACTAAAATACCACGATCTGCACCCAGTGCCATTGCACCACGGATTTGTTCTTGTGCTTCTTTTGGTCCGATAGATACAACAACAATTTCAGAGACGACGCCCGCTTCTTGTAGACGTACGGCTTCTTCCACAGCAATCTCATCAAATGGGTTTACAGACATTTTAACATTGGTTAAGTCAACACCAGTGTTGTCCGCTTTTACACGAACTTTTACGTTATAGTCAACTACACGTTTAACAGCAACTAATGCTTTCATACGTTCCTCGTTTGTTATATGAATTAAAAAAGGAGGATAAATCCAAGTATCCCCAGTCATGATAAAATGAACATCCTATTCTTCTTAACTTAAACTAGCTTAGTGAGCTAACTTAGCAAGCTAAAAAGAATACTTATACTGTGAATACTCACAATACCCATTATCTTCGTTAATAATATATGTTGCGATAACTTACCCAACAAATCAAGAAAATCCTATGAATTTTAAGTCATAAAAAAATGGTTGGAAAACATCAAAAATTCTTGAATTTTTCGAATATATCATAACTAAAATAATTAGGGAAATTTTTTAACTAAATATTCAACATACAATGTCTTGTGGTTGATATAAATATTGAACACAAAACAAACGCGCAAAAAAAAACAACCTATCGTCTGGTTGTTTTTCTTTATTGCAAGCTAATTAAGATAAGCAGTTAATAAACAAACAATTAAGCTTGTAGTTATTATTATTGTGCTTCAATTTGTTCGGCTTGTGGGCCTTTTTGACCTTGGCTCAATACGAAGCTCACACGTTGACCTTCTTTAAGTGTTTTAAAACCTGAACCTTGGATTGCACTGTAATGAGCAAAAACGTCTTGACCGCCATTGTCTTGAGCGATGAAGCCGAAACCTTTGCTCTCATTGAACCATTTTACAGTACCAGTAGCTTTATCTGACATAAAAAATCCTACATTAAAAATTAACTATGTTATCTATAACGCTTGCAATTACTTAGGTAAATACAGGGTGTTATAAATTGTCATCGCCAAAAGGTTGTTAAGTGTATTTTAGCGAATAATCACAGTATAGCCTAGTTTTAGCGTTTCACCTACTATTATTTAAATTTTTTTACCACAAAGTTACAAATAAAAAGGGATTTAAATTGACTTTATTAAGCTAGATTAAAGGCGATTACACCGTTCATCAACATATTGATAAATATCGCGATGCTGGTCACCATAATCACCAGTGAAAATGATAGGCTGTAGTCCATATATTTGATGGGCATACTCATGTCATCGACATCTTTAATATCGCCCGCCTGATCTTTGAGTAGATAAAATCCATAAATCCAACCAAATATGCTATACAAAATATAGGCAAATGGCACGACTTTGGCAATACTACTAAATGCGCCATAATATACGGCGACCACAGATACCATGAGCCACACAGTTTCTAATATGGAGCTCACACTAAATAACGTTGATTGCGGCAGTTTTCCTAAGTTTTTCTTCAAAACAATGGATTCATACGCAATCAGTAGGGCGACAATTAACGTACCGACCAGATAAATTGCTTGCCAATTTAACGTATAGCTATCCCCCATCAGGTGATTCAAAGGATTTGCCAATGCAGGCAAAGCACTCATGTCGCTAAAAGTGTGTAACAAAGTTGCAGTCGACAACTGCCAAACAGACACTATATTCAAAACAAATCTCATAAACTTTATATCGATACCCATTATTTTATACTAAAAAACCCTGTCCATGTAACTTTACACAGTACAGGGTTATTATCATTTTACTGTTTCTACCAATCGGGTATGATGTCATTGGTAAAACTAATTGGGTGCAAAACTAGTTTTTCTCTTTGTCGATGATTTTGCTTGAGGTAATCCAAGGCATCATACCGCGAAGTTTGGCACCTGTTTTTTCGATTTCGTGCTCAGCGGTTTGACGGCGGCGTGCTGTCATTGATGGGTAATTTGACATACCTTCAGCGATAAACATTTTTGCATATTCGCCTGATTGGATACGTTTTAGGGCATTACGCATTGCTTCACGTGATTGGTCATTAATAACTTCTAGACCTGTCACGTATTCACCGTATTCTGCATTGTTACTGATTGAGTAGTTCATATCAGCAATACCGCCTTGGTACATCAAGTCTACAATCAATTTTAATTCGTGTAGACATTCAAAGTAAGCCATTTCTGGGGCATAGCCTGCTTCAACCAAGGTTTCAAAGCCCATTTTGACCAGTTCAACCGCACCACCACACAGTACCGCTTGCTCACCAAATAGGTCCGTTTCAGTTTCGTCTTTGAACGTTGTTTCGATGATACCTGAACGACCGCCGCCGATGCCCATCGCGTAAGATAACGCCACTTGTTTGGCTTGACCAGAGGCATCTTGGTAAACGGCGATTAAGTCAGGAATACCGCCGCCTGTGGCAAATTCGTTACGCACGGTATGACCCGGTGCTTTTGGCGCAATCATGATGACGTCTAGGTCTTTACGTGGTACCACTTGGTTGTAATGGATTGAGAAGCCATGGGCAAATGCAAGCGTGGCGCCTTGTTTGATGTTTGGCTCAATCACGTCATTGTAGAGTTGTTTTTGGAATTCATCAGGGGTCAAAATCATGACTAAGTCAGCTTGCTTGACGGCTTCTTCTACTTCAGCCACTTTTAGACCGGCATTTTCTGCTTTTTTCCAAGATGATGAATCTTTGCGCAGGCCAACTGTGACATCAACACCGCTGTCTTTTAGGTTCAATGCATGGGCGTGACCTTGTGAGCCATAGCCGATAATCGCAACTTTTTTGCCTTGGATGATTGATAGATCACAATCTTTATCATAAAAAATGTTCATAACTATTTCCTTGTGTAAAAAACAACTACTATTAAAAGGTTGGTAAATTTAGACGCTGAGGATTTTTTCACCCCGAGCGATACCAATAACACCAGAACGTACCACCTCTAAAATGCGTTCACGTCCCATCAATTCGATAAAGCCGTCCAATTTTGCGGTGTCACCGACAATTTGAATGGTATAGACATTGGGCGTGATATCAACAATACTTGCACGAAAGATATCCGCACAGCGCTTCACTTCTTCGCGGTTGCTACCCGTGGCGCGTACTTTGATCAGCATGAGTTCGCGCTCAATATGTACACTATCGGTCAGCGTGGTTACTTTAACGATTTCAATCAGCTTGTGCAACTGTTTGGTCACTTGCTCAATCTTATTTTGATCGGTATCTGTGGTCAAGGTCAAACGCGATAAAGTCGGGTCATCGGTTGGCGCGACGTTTAGTGTCTCGATGTTGTAGCCACGTTGTGAAAATAAGCCAACCACACGAGACAGTGACCCTGATTCATTTTCCATTAAGACAGAAATTAAATGTTTCATTAGGTACGCTCCCCTTTGGCTAACCACATATCACGCATTGACTGACCTGCTAATTGCATTGGATAAACATGCTCGTTTTTATCGACTAGCACATCGATAAATACCAATCGATCTTTGAGTGATAAAGCATAAGCAAGTTGTTCATCAAGTTTGGCTGGGTCAGTGATTTGGATACCGACATGACCGTAAGCTTCTGCAAGTTTGACAAAATCTGGCAATGAATCCATATAAGAGTGCGAATGGCGACCTTCATAAATCATGTCTTGCCATTGTTTGACCATACCTAACTGGGCGTTGTTAAGATTTAAAATCTTCACGGGTAAGTTATATTGTAGGCAAGTTGATAGCTCTTGGATATTCATCTGAATTGAGCCTTCACCTGTGATACAGACCACATCACGCTCGGGGTTAGCAAGTTTGGCTGCCATTGCATAAGGCAACCCTACCCCCATGGTGCCTAACCCACCTGAGTTTAACCATTGACGCGGCTCATCGTATTTATAGTATAGGGCGGCAAACATTTGGTGCTGACCCACATCAGAGGTGATGATAGCTTTACCATGGGTTAGCTCGTATAAGCGCTCAACAACGTGCTGTGGTTTCATGCCATGGCTGTCGTCTTTGTCATAGCGTAGACCATGACGTTTACGCCATTCATTGATTTGTGCCCACCAATCATTTAGCGCCGCTTGGTCAAGCTGTGCGTTATTTTCTGTTAATACGGCAAGCATATCGCTTAGCACATTTTTTACATCACCCACGATCGGGATATGTGCGTTGATGGTTTTTGAGATTGATGCAGGGTCGATATCAATATGGATAATTTTAGCATTTGGACAAAATTTTTGCGTATTGTTGGTCACACGGTCATCAAAACGCGCACCCACGGCCAAAATCACATCTGAATTGTGCATGGTCATATTGGCTTCATACGTACCATGCATCCCAAGCATACCTAAAAACTGTTTATCCGACCCTGGATAAGCGCCTAGCCCCATCAAAGTATTGGTTACCGGCAAATTAAGTAAACGGGCTAATGCGGTTAATTCTGCACTTGCGTTTGATGCAATCACGCCACCACCTGAATATAATACAGGGCGTTTGGCTGCAATTAAGGTTTCGATGGCTTTACGAATTTGTCCTGAATGACCGCGAACCGATGGTTGGTAAGAACGCATACTGACCGACTCAGGGAAATGATAAGGGAATTTTTCGTTAGGCGCAGTTTTGTCTTTGGGTACATCAATCACCACAGGGCCTGGGCGACCAGAGCTTGCGATATAAAATGCTTTGCGAACGATTTCTGGGATTTCACTGGCATGACGTACTTGAAAACTGTGTTTGACGACCGGACGTGATACACCAATCATATCAGTTTCTTGGAACGCATCATCACCGATGAGGCTTGAAGGCACCTGACCTGATATGATAACCATCGGAATGGAATCCATAAACGCGGTAGCGATGGCGGTCACCGTATTGGTGGCGCCTGGACCTGATGTCGCCAATACCACCCCTGTTTGACCTGTGACACGGGAATAAGCATCTGCCATATGACCCGCTGCTTGTTCGTGACGCACGAGGATATGCTCAATGGTATCTTGTTTGAACAAGGCATCATAAATATGCAACACGGCGCCGCCTGGATAGCCAAAAATGTATTCGACACCTTCGTCAATTAGTGCTTGCACCAGCATTTCTGCACCAGACATCATCACAGGTTCACCTGCTGAGGCTTTGGCGGTTTTTTTGTCAAAATTGGGTGCAGCGTGAGCCGTTTGGTTTTCTCCCGTCATATTGGGAGCTTGGGTAGTTTGAGTCACTGTCATCACCTTTTATGGTCGTCTTCAAAAATGATACTGGGAAGTTGTTTTAGATAAAAATTGCTAAATGATTAGCAAGAATCTTCAACACTGCCATAAGGTAACAGTGAACAAATCAGACGAGGGCAAAAAGCATGATAACCAAAAAAGAAAGCATCACTAAAATTACGTAATGTATAAATTGATGGCTACTTTTTGTCTTTGTTGACCGATAAGTCAGGGTTGTTAGATTCTTTTGTTTAGATTCATAAACAACAACAACGGTAAAAAATGCTCTCATCCAATTGTAGAGCCTAATCAGCGGATAGCGCCAATTAGCTTAGATTTTACCAATTAGTAACCAACGATAATTGTTACTAACGACCAGTAGAGGACCTATGATGTGAGTTTTTTTAACACTTGTCAATAAAAAAAAGCTACTAGAATTTATAACTTTTAGTTATAGGTAAATGAATTGTTTAAGGCTTGGTTTTAAGGCTTGATTTACTTTAAAATCTCAGACTGATTGAGCCAGTCGTTTTTAGAAAATTACATTTAGGAAATTAAACGATTATCTTGTCAAAATTTACTGCTAAAAGCTATCAAGCTGTGATAGGCTATCGCATAATTTTCTCGTTTCTTGCACAGGAAAAACAATGTTAAAGCCACTGTTTTTGTTATCACTCATGTTATCACCATTCGTTATGGCGAGTTCAAATGCAGCAACTTATTACAAGTGGGCTGACAAAAATGGTGTGCCGCATTATAGCCAATATGCGCCGACCAATGGTGTTAATTTGCGACAAGTGCAAGTGGTTAATACCCGTGAACTTGGACCTAGTAGTCGTTCACCTGCAACCGCTGGCAATAGCACAGGTGCTGCATCAGGGGTATCACCAACGCTGACAGCCGATCAAAAACGCGCTGCTGAACTTGAAGCACAAAATCAGCAACTCAAAAAACAGCAAGATGCAGAGCGCTGTAAATCATTACAAAGTACCCTTGCTAATCTAAACCAAGGCGGGCGCGTCTATGAAATGGACGACAAAGGTGAACGTAAATATTTAGATGGTCGTGAAATTGAATTACGCCGTCAGCAAGTCGCGCAGACAGTGAGCCAATACTGTAAATAACTTTGCATGCTATATGACTTTAGCATTCAATTAAAATTAACGGTGTGTAAAGGTTAAAGGGGAGTGAATTCTCACCTTTTTTCTATTGAACCTTCTTAACCTGCCGTGATTTTAATCTTGCGTGATTTGATGGATGATGTCACCGATTGCCGATGCCATGTGATTGGCTTGCAACGCATATTTCCCCATTTTTTCTGCTAACGTATCACCCGCTTTGGCATGTATGAGCACGGAGGTTAGCATCGGTGCGGCAATTGCTTGCGCCAAGAAGCCCGCCATCAGACCTGCCAAGCAGTCGCCCATGCCAGCCGTTGCCATACCGGCATTACCCAAGCCGCAGATATCAATGCTGTCTCGTTCAAGACAGTCTCGTTCAAGTACAATTGTTTGTGCCCCTTTGATAAGCCAATTGCCCCCATATTGGTGAGCTAACGCCCGAATCGCGCTGATTTTGTCTCGATCAATGTCAGCATAGGGTTGATTGAGCAAACGTCCTGCTTCCGCTGAATGCGGCGTTAGGTAAAACCGTTGGTTTGACTGTCCCAATCGTGGTTGAATTGGCGCAGTTAAACCGTCACTCATGCCTGCCCAATCTGCCAAATGGTATAAACCATCAGCGTCAATGACACATAGCTTTTCTGATTGTTTGATGGCGGTTAGATACTCGTTAAATAAATCAAGCGTTGCTTCATCCCTACCCAGACCCATGCCGATGGCAACCACATCCACCGCGTTAATCAGCTCGATGACGCTAGCGATATTGTGTAAATCCGCGGTCATGGCATTGGGCAAAGCGGTGATAATAGCTGAATGAAAATCACTATGACAAGCAACGGTGACTTTGCCTGCACCACTGCTCAATGCTGCACTGGCGGCTAATATCGCCGCCCCTGCCATGCCATGCCCATCCTGTAACCGATTGCCACCGATGATAAGTACATGACCATACGTACCTTTATGGCTCACCTGCTGACGTTGTGGTAAGTTAGGTAACAGGGAATGCAACAAGATACCTGATTGCTCAATGGGGAGCAAAGGCACATCAATCACAGTGCCAACATAATCTTTACTATCCCCCATATGCAGCCCGACTTTTCGCCCGATTAAACACAGTGTCTTGTCTGCCTTAATCGCCGTATCATCGTACACTTCGCCCGTAGCGGCATTAAGTCCGCTGGGTACATCGATGCTGATGACTTGACAAGCGTGAACTTGCTTGCGGTATTGATTAATCCAATTGATGATTGTCTGATAATCACCGCTAGGCTTGCCATCGAGTCCAATCCCCAACAACCCATCAATCACCATATCATAATGATAGCTTAAACCAAGCTCATAGAGCGGCTGTAAAAATGCTGTCAACGTCAGATATTTTGGCGCATTTGCACAGTTTGACTGGTACAGTTGCTTTGCTGTTTGGCTGTCGAGGGTGCTAGGCGCTGCGACTTGTACTACGGTAACTGACCAATTTGGGCAAAGCTTGTTCACATAATGCGCTACCAACCAAGCATCGCCGCCATTATTACCCGCGCCTGCCACTACCAATACCGATTTTTGAGTGTGACTGCTTTTTTGAAGGTGACTGCCTTTTTGATTGCTACTTTCCTTCTTGATGATGTGTGCCAGTTGCCATGCAGCTTGTTGCATCAAGGCAAAACTGTCATTTTTCCTAAACCAGTTTTTTTCAAGGTCATAAATTTGTTTGGGGATATATAAGGCAATGGCGTTTTGCATCACAGTATTTTTATCCGTCTGTGCATTACTTTGCATAAGATGATCCAATGATGTGGTAGGTGTTTATTTTGCTATAATAGCATTTTAATTTTATCTGGTTGTTGGCATGTTGGACACTACAAATGAACTTAATGCACTCAAGGGCTGGATAAAAGCGCAAGCTAAGGCGTTGGGGTTTGCTGATTGTGGCTTTGTCCATCCCGCCAATCCCATTTTTAGCAAACAGCTTGATGCCTTGCAAACCTGGCTAGCACAAGGTAAACATGGCGATATGCTGTTTTTTGAAGACAATCATGATAAACGTGCTAACCCTGCCCTGTTAGTTGACAGGACGCAAAGTATCATTAGCGTGCGTTTAGATTATCTGGTCACGCCGCCGCCCAAACGCAGTGTGCCAGACAACGAGCGCCCTAACTCAGCGATTATTGCCCGCTATGCGCGAGGACGTGATTATCATAAAACCATGCGAGGCTTATTAAAAACCCTAGCCAAACTGATTCAAGACAAACTGACCACCGATTATCCGCAATATGCCAACGACTTTGTATTTCGCCCCTTTAGTGACTCCGCGCCTATATTTGAGCGCGCGTTGGCTGAGCAAGCAGGTTTGGGCTGGACAGGCAAACACACCTTGCTGATTCACCCACAAGCGGGGTCATTTTTTGTGTTGGGAGAGCTATTCACCAGCTTGCCTTTGGCAGAGGACAAAAAGCAAATCGAAACCGTCTCATCGCATTGTGGCAGTTGCCGTGCTTGTATTCATGTGTGCCCTACCCATGCCATCCGCAAAACACCCACCGGGCATTATGATGTCGATGCACGGCTGTGTATTTCGTATTTAACCATTGAACTAGATGGCAAAATCCCTGTAGAACTTCGCCCAAAAATCGGCAATCGTATTTTTGGCTGTGATGATTGTCAGTTGATTTGTCCTTGGAATAAATTTGCCAAATTAGCGACGATTGAGGATTTTAATCCGCGTCACCGTTTAGATGAGGTGTCACTGCTTGAGTTATGGGCGTGGGATGCACAGGATTTTTTGACAAAAACTGAAGGCTCGCCGATTCGCCGCACGGGCTACGACAATTTTATGCGCAATGTGGCGGTAGCCTTGGGTAATGCCCCATTTAGCCAAGCCATTATTGACAAATTGCAACAAAAACGCACCATGCTAAGCGAAAACACACAAGAACATATTGATTGGGCGATAGAGCAACAACTTAATAAAAGTTAAAATGACGAGTTGGGTTGTTGTAAGAAGGCAATTTCGTCCTCACTCGATTGTCTACCCAAAATCGCATTGCGGTGCGGATAGCGCCCAAATCTCTCAATAATGGCTTGATGCTTATATTCAAACGCTAATGTATCGGCACTGGCATATTTTTTAAACAGTGGCAACGCCTGCTGATGAATTTTTGCCGATTCCGCATGCATAAAAGGCATTAAAGCAAAATTGCGTTCATCTTGATTTAACTTGTCAAAATCTGGCTGTTTGACGATTTCTTGCGCCAATACTAACGCCATGCCATCTTGGGCAAAAGCTTGTGAAGAATCTCGAAAAATATTGCGCGAAAACTGGTCCAATACAATGATTTCTGCCAGTCGCCCTTTTGTACTGGTTCGCCAATCCCCCAACTCGCCTCGTTTGGCTTGCTCAAGTGTGGCTAAAAATTTAGCCGTTACCGTTTTATCAAAATCCTCATCTTTGGCAAACCAAAATGGCTTAGTATTTTCCTGCAACCAAAAATCTAATACCTTTTTAGCGTCCGCTGATAAGGGTTGCGCTGCTACCTGTGATTGATTGGTCATGTGCTTTTGTAGGGTAATTATAGTGACTTGTCGGGTAATTATAGTGACAAATTTTGCTAAACAAGCGCGATTTACCTATAATGTGGCACAAATTTAGATTGAGAACAACCATGTATCCTTTTTTACGTCTGGGCACCCATGCCATCAAAAGCGCGATTAAACAAAAGCAAGGTCATTCGCTTCAATTAACCGATACCAGCGAAATCACCTTGACCGCTAATATCAACGACATTGACCATTTTTTTGAAATGAACAACGGGCGTATTTTTACCCTGTTTGATTTGGGGCGAAACGATCTTGCCATTCGCTCAGGGCTTGCCAAAAAATTATTCAAGCATCGCTGGGGGCTGGTGGTCGCTGGTAGTACCATTCAATATCGTAAGCGTGTTCGTTTATTTGATAAAGTCACCATCAAAACCCGACTGATAGCCGTTGATGAGCGCTGGTTTTATATTGAACAAAGCATGTGGGTCAAAGGTCAGCCGACTTGCGCTGCGCTGCTGCGCACCGGTATCACCAACATCGTGACAGGCAAGGTTTTGCCGACTGAGCAAGTGCTCAGCGCATTGGATTATAAAGCTATCAATATGCCACCTGATGACTGGGTCAAAGCTTGGTCGGATGCCGATAAAATGCGCCCATTTCCTAAAGCCAATGTCCACCTTGCCAAAGATTCTGCTATCACCGAGTAACCCATAAATGCCTTTAACTTTAGATGATTTTGATTATCAACTGCCCGATGAACTCATTGCCCGCTATCCGTTAGCGGTGCGCTCCGCCTCTCGATTGCTGTATTTACCTGCCCATGGTCAACCCAAAGACCAACAATTTGTGGATTTGCCAGAGCTATTAAATAGTGGTGACTTGGTGGTGTTTAATGACACCAAGGTGATGAAAGCAAGGCTGTTTGGGCAAAAAGCCAGTGGCGGCGCGGTCGAAGTATTGGTCGAGCGTATTTTTCCCGATGATGTTACTATGAGCCAAAAGCACACCGCTTTGTGTCATGTACGCGCCAGCCGCAGCCCAAAAGAGGGGCAAACGTTGAGCCTTGCCGATGGTAACATTCATGCCACGGTCATGGGGCGTGAGGACAATTTATTTTTGCTAGCGTTTGACCAGCCGATATTGCCTGTGCTTGAGCACTATGGTGAACTACCGATTCCGCCCTATTTTGAGCGCCATGCCGATGACAATGACGAAACCCGCTATCAAACGGTATTTCATGACCCAGCCAAACTTGCCAGCGTAGCCGCACCGACCGCCAGCCTGCATTTTGATGATAACGTATTGGCTGCCTTCAAGTCCAAGGGCATCAATACCGCTTTTGTCACCTTGCATGTCGGTGCAGGCACATTTGCCCCTGTCAAGACAGAGGATATTTTGCGCCATAAAATGCACTCAGAATATGCCGAGTTGCCCCAAGCGACTGCTGATTTGATTAACCAAACCAAAGCCCGTAGCGGGCAAGTGATTGCAGTCGGTACCACTGTGACACGGGTATTAGAGACGGCGTTTCAAAAAACCGCCAGTTTTGAAAATCCGATGCTATCGGCTTGGTCAGGTGACACCGATATTTTTATTTATCCGTCATTTAGGTTTGGGGTGATTGATAAGCTCATCACCAATTTTCATTTGCCAAAATCCACGCTATTGATGCTGGTGTCAGCGTTTGCAGGCAGTGAGCCCATCAAACAGGCTTATCAGCACGCCATCGAGCAACGCTATCGTTTCTTTAGTTACGGTGATGCGATGTTGTTGGATAAAGTGGTATAATTTCAACCTTTTATGATTTTAACCTTTTAAAAAACCTGTTACAGAAACTTTAGATTATGCAATTTACCTTACACAAAACCGCTGCAGGCGAGAGCCGTGCTCGCCGTGGTACGGTTCATCTCGCGCATGGCGATGTGCAAACCCCTGCCTTTATGCCTGTCGGCACGTATGGCACCGTTAAAGGCATGCTGCCGCGGGATATCCACGAAATCGGCGCCGAAATCATCTTGGGCAATACCTTTCATTTGTGGCTGCGCCCGACCACCGATGTCATTGACAAATTTGGCGGCTTACATGACTTTATCGGTTGGAATAAGCCGATTTTGACCGATTCGGGCGGTTTTCAAGTCTTTAGCCTTGGTGCAATGCGTAAAATCGTCGAGGAAGGTGTACATTTTCGCTCGCCGATTGATGGCGCAAAAGTATTTTTATCCCCCGAAATATCGATGCAAATTCAATACTCACTAAACTCAGACATCGTTATGCAGTTTGATGAATGCACGCCTTACCCTGCGACGCCTAGCGAAGCGGATACATCGCTTGAACTATCGCTGCGTTGGGGCGAGCGCTGTAAAAATGCACATGAAAAACTGGGTAACAAGAATGCTTTGTTTGGTATTATCCAAGGCAGTATGTATCGCAACCTTCGCGAAAAATCCCTAGAAGGGTTGCTCGCTATTGGGTTTGATGGCTATGCCATTGGTGGGCTGTCAGTCGGTGAGCCAAAAGAAGAAATGATGGCGGTGCTTGATTACTTACCCGATGATATGCCAGCCGACAAGCCCAGATACTTGATGGGTGTGGGTAAACCTGAGGACATCGTGGAAGCGGTACGCCGCGGCGTTGATATGTTTGATTGCGTGATGCCAACACGTAACGCTCGAAATGGTCATTATTTCACCACTTTTGGCGCCGTTAAAATTAAAAATGCGGTGCACCGTTTTGACCAAAGTCCGCTTGATAGCGAATGTGATTGTTATACTTGTCAGAATTTTAGCCGCGCCTATTTGCATCATTTGTTTAAATGCAATGAAATGCTATCGGCACAGTTGGGCACCATACACAATTTGCGTTACTATCAGCGCTTGATGGTAGATATTCGTCAGTCCATTGAAGATGATAAGTTTGATGCGTTTGTCGATACTTTTTATCAGCAGCAAAACTTACCAAAACCTGATTTGCATTTGACCTAAAACACACATAAAAAACACCTAAAAAAAGAGCCGATTTGGCTCTTTTTTACTTTTTATAAGCTGCTGTTGATACGCTAAAATACGTTAAATAGCAATGCTATCCTCTCTTACTACCTTATCTGACTAAGCCACGTTCGCTATGAATCAAGGAATCCAATAGCAATTGTACCAAAGGTTCTTGGGTTAATAGCTGCTCGCTCACCGCGACAATGGCTTCTTCCTTGGTCAGTCCTGAACGGAAAATCACCCGATAAGCTTGGCGCAGATAATCAATAGTCTGCTTTGACCAACCTTTGCGGCGCATGCCTTCGATATTAAGACCATGGCTTTTGGCAGGGTTGCCAGATACCATGTTAAAAGCCGCAACATCTTTTAAAATCAAGCTTGCGCCACCAATCAAGCTATAATCATCAATACTACAAAATTGGTGAATACCTGAATTACCACCGACAATCACATGGTTACCGATGCGGACATGACCTGCAATTCCCACATTATTAGCCACAATGTTGTCGCTCCCAATCACGCAATCATGCGCAATATGGGTATTGACCATAAACAGATTACGGCTACCAACGCGTGTGATGCCTTTATCTTGTACCGTGCCGCGATGAATGCTACAGGCTTCGCGAATGCGATTGTCATCACCAATTTCTAGCCACGTCTCCTCGCCTTGGTATTTGAGGTCTTGGCAGTCTTCGCCGATGCTAGCGAATTGAAAAATCTGGTTACGCTCACCGATACGGGTAAACTTGCTAATGACGACATGGGGGTGAAGCACGGTCTGCGCCCCAATTGTGACATGTTCACCAATAATGCAATACGGCCCTATCTTGACCGACGGGTGTATCGTTGCAGTGGCATCAATAATCGCCGTTGGGTGAATCGTCATGAAAAATCCTTATACCAGCCCACTATTCAAGAAGAATTAAAAATACAGGTTTAGCTGAACCCATAGGCAAAGCTAACAAGCAGCAGGTTAAAATAAAAACGACATTATAGCATTTTTACTAAAGTATGCCATTTTTATCAAGGATTTTGCTTAACTTAAACAGATTTTATCGCTACAGCTTACTCAAAAGCGCCTTATTCAAGCCATGTAAAAATGAGGTTAAAGTCATGACTGATGATATTGGGTACGCTGCTCTGCAATGGTGATTTCTGCACTGGCTGCCAACTCATCGCCCACGCACGCTGTACAACTAAATTTATAGATACTGTGACGCTCCATGGTCTTTTTGGCGCGTAAAATGAGCTGATCACCGGGAATAACTTGACGTTTAAACCGTACTTTATCGACCCCAGCGAACAGATAAATATAGCCATCTCTAGGTTTGACATTTTTGCTGATAAAACCCAGCACACCCGCTACCTGCGCCATGGCTTCAATCATTAACACGCCTGGCATGATAGGCTCTTCAGGGAAATGCCCATTAAAAAAAGGCTCGTTAATGGTGATATTTTTAACACCGGTAATCCACTCGTTCGGTTTTACCGCAGTGACTCTGTCTAATAGCATAAAAGGATAACGGTGAGGCAGATAATCACGTAACACAACGGCATTGATAGGTAATGTCACCCCAATCTGTGCAAGGCTTGCGATGTCTTCATCAATCAACTTATCAAAATCCATGGATATATCCTTTATACTTTTAAATCATCTTTATCAAAAAAATAGATTTGTGAAAAACAACCATTGTAACGGTTTTAAGATTGAGTTTACAGTTGTTTTCTCAAATTATTTGATGGATAAAGGTAACGATTAACTTTTTGGTTTGCCAAGTTGCTTAAAATTAATATAGGCTCTTTTCCATAAACTATTGGGCATCACTGGCAACCCTGAAGAATATACACCCGGTTGGTGAATCGATTTGGTTACCATCGTCATGCCGGTAATCGTGACATCGTCACAAATTTTGATATGACCTGCAAAACCTGATGCGCCACCAATCATGCAGCGTTTACCAATTTCTGTACTGCCAGCAATCCCCACACACGCTGCAATCGCCGTGCCAGCACCAATGTGCACATTGTGGGCAATTTGCACCAAATTATCGATAATGACATGATTACCGATAACCGTATCATTGATTGCGCCGCGATCGATACAGGTGTGGCTACCTACGCTGACATGATCGCCCAGTATCACTCGCCCTAATTGGTGAATTTTTTGCCAACCTGCTTCATCTGTACTGCCTTTAGGCGCAAAGCCAAAGCCATCATTGCCAATGCTGGCATGACTGTGCAAGCTGACATGTTTACCCAGTACACAATCATGCCCGATGTACACGTGCGGCGCAATTAAACTACCTTCACCAATCACAACATTGGGCTGAATATTGACTTGGGCATCAATCTTAACGCCATCACCAATGACGCAGTTATCGCCAATTTGGCTATACGCCCCAATACGCACGTTGTCGCCCAACTGCAGATTGTTACCCAAAATGGCAGTCGGGTGAATCAAACTGTCCGATAAATTAGGGTTGACTGTCTGATGATACGCTTGGGTTGGTTCAAACAATGCGGTCAGTTTGGCATACGCGGCATAAGGTGATTTGACCACGATGGCAACGCTATGGCTTGGGCATTTTTCCTGCAAAGATGCGGGGACTAGCACGGCGCCCGCGCCCGTGGTTTGCAATTTTGATTCAAATAGAGAATTGGCAATAAACGTGATATCGGTGTCGGTGGCATCGTCAAGGGAAGCAATTTTGGAAATTTGTTTCTGCAAATTTTGGCGGGTATTTGCATCCCCTTGGTCAATGACGTCACTAGCTAAAAAATCCAAAATTTGTGCGAGGGTGAACGCCATGTGATTACTCCAATCGTTTGCTTAACATTTGCCTTAATTTTACACACAAAATAAAAAACGCAATAGTCGAATATTGCGTTTTTGCTAAAACCTCTAAGCTTAAAAAATATTATTTTACTTGATCATTAATCGCTTTGGTAAAATCTGCCGTTACATCCCATTCAGGTTTCACATAACTAACCGTTCTATCACGATTATCAATGAGCACATCAATATTTTTTTGACGCACAATATTTTCTTTAATGGCTTGGATTTTGGGGACAATTCGCTGCATCACTTCTGCCTCATTGGCATCAATGATGGACTGGATTTGACTGGCAACCTGTTCATAATTTTGTAGGTTGGTTTGAATTTGCTTACGCAAATCATCCTTTTGTGCTTGGGTCATCTGAGCGTTTTGCGTGGCATATTGTTTTTGCAAACGCTCAATGGTCGCTTTATAGCTATCAAGCTGCTGCTGCTTTGGTTTGACCGCCGCTTGCACCACGCCAATTTTGGTTTTGGCGATGTTAGTATTGTTAATGGCAACTTGGGAATTCCAAACCGCAACGGTATTGGCAAACACTGGCATTGCCAATACACTTAAAATACTTGCTGTGGCTAACTGAGTCATTATTTTCATATACATAGACCTTTTAGAATGTACGTCCAATTTCGAACTGTACATTGTCGACTTTATCTTTATCTTTATCATTGAGCGGAACGGCATAGCTTAATGAGATTGGACCAATTGGGGTAATCCAAGTGAAACCCGCACCCGCGCTAAAACGCATGTTATTGTCTTTTTCATTTAATAGCGATACGGTATTGCCACCCACTGTGACTTTTTGGTCATATTTATTGGTGGTGTCAAACACTTGTGCCCCTTCAACAAATAACACCGGACGGATTTGGTCTGCCCAATCGCCTTTAAACGGCATCGGCAAGATTAATTCAGTACCCACTTGCGCGAGTGCATTACCGCCAATCTCTTCTGGGTAATTATCGACCCCACTATTATTTTTCACTGGGTAATAACGATTACTGGTAGGGCCTAAAGTGGCATTCTGATAACCACGCACTGAGCCATAACCCCCTGCGAAGAAATTTTTCCAGAAAGGTAAATCGTTACCATATCCTAACTTGGTATAACCGCGTAGTACGGTATTTTTTAGGAATGGGCGATAGTAGTTTCCTTGGTAGACCAGTTTTTGGTAAGTGGCATCACCGAAGGCCAGTTCCAAATTGACGTTATGTGACATACCGTTGGTTGGAAAACGCCCACGGTCAAGCGTGTTCATATTCCAGCCTAAATTTAGGCTCGCGGTATTAAATGGGTCTGATTCGAATGATTCATTGCCATCAGAGTCTGAACCTACTTGCAGAGCACCTTCGTCTTTTAAGTATTGATAGTTTGATACCGCTAACAAAGCACCTGCTTTGATTTGGGTACTATCAAGTGTGAGACCGGCACTTAAACTCTTATTTTCATCAATCGGATAGCTAAAACCTAAGGTGCCGCCATACGAATCGGTGACATAGTTTGAAATGTTTTTGCTGTCATATTTGGTTCTGCGGGCATAAATACTGGCACTTTGCGATATCCCATCTGGGGTAAAGTACGGGTTGGTATAGCCCAAATTATAACTATCTAACGTCTGAGAACGCGATAACGAAATATTGACCTGATTACCTGTACCCAAAAAGTTGGATTGACTTAAACCTGCTTGGAAAGTGATACCACCACTTTGTGAATAACCAGCCGCAATGGTACTAGTCCCTGATGGTTGCTCCTCTACTGCGACATTGATATCCACCTGATCGGGGGTGTTAGGGACAGGTTTGACATCCATGTTGACAGTTTTGAAGAAGCCTGTACGCATCAAACGCGTGCGCGACAAATCGATTTTTTCATTGGAAGCCAATGCGCCTTCCATTTGGCGCATTTCTCGGCGCAATACTTCATCTGCGGTTTTATTGTTACCGGTAAAATTGATACGGCGAACATACACAGGGCGCACAGGGTCAATAAAGAAATCGACATCTACGGTGCGAGTATCTCCATTGATACGCGGCACGGGGCGGATTTGGGCAAAATAGTAGCCATCGTTACCATACAATGTGCCAAGATTTTGTAAGGTTGTCGTCATTTGACGTTGTGAATAACGCTCGCCTGGTTTAAATGCCACCTGCTTACGAAGCTTGTCAGTATCGTAGTTGGGCGTACCCATAAAGTTGACATTGCCAAATTTATATTGCTCACCTTCAGTAAGATTGAGCTCAATAAACACTTTGTCTTTTTCTGGACTTAAATTAATGGTGGCATCATTGATGGTGAATTTGACGAAGCCCGCGTTTTGGTACATGGCGGTGACATTTTCTAAACTTGCCGCAAGCTTTTCTTTGGCATAGCGGTCAGATTTGCTAATCACATTGACCCATGAGCTTTCTTTGATGCTCATCGCCTGTCTGATTTCTTTGTCGCTAAAATGTTTATTGCCAATCACCTTGATATCGACAACACGCGCAGCTTTACCTTCAACAAAATTAAATTTAAGCGCAACGCGGTTATTGTCTAAGGGCGTTTGGGTCACCGTAACTTCGCTATTATAATAACCTTGCTGATTGTATTGCTGTTTTAGCTCATTTTGGACTTGCTCAACTGTCGCCTGTTTTAACACATTGCCTTCTACAATGCCAATACGTTTTAGGCCTTCGGTCAATGCTTCTTTTGGAATCAGTTTATTACCGTCATAAGTAACACTTGCGATAATTGGGCGCTCTACCACGTCAAATACCAATTTATTGCCTGATTGGGATGCTTTAACGTCTGAGAAATTGCCAGTTTCATAGAGGGCTTTGATACTAGCTGCGATATTGGCATCGTTTGCTACTTCACCGGTATTGACAGCAAGCACGGGATAGAGGTTATCAGCGGATACCCGTGTCAATCCATTAAATTGAATATCGCTCACGGTAAAATTTGCCGCTTGTGCATACGAGGTAACGAGTGCTAACGGTGCAACCAAAAATAACGCTGAATTTCGCATATAACTTGTTTCCGAATTGACGACTGCCCAAAGATAATGCATGAAACCTGTCACTTTTAGGTATCCAAAATTAGTTATCCAAAGGTCTTTATCTAGGTTTGGTAATCTAATTTAAGTTAGCTAAAAATGACAGATGCTATCAAAAAGGGTGACTTGATTAAACTTCTAGTAATAATTTGTCTTTGATGTGTAGCTTGTATTATCAAAGTACAAGAGATCCGTAAATAAATTTTACTGGCATAAGGTAAGCTAAATTTTGCGTAAAGTCTAGCGAAAAAACAAAACTACAAATCAATATTTTAGCCAAATTTGGGTCGATTAAAACAAGCGTGAGATATCGTTACCAATCGCCAACAGCATGAAACCTGCAAGCAAAACTAAACCAATATTCATTCCCATCATTTGTACTTTTTCAGGCATGGGTTTACCAAAAATAGCCTCATAGGCATACATGACAATATGACCGCCATCAAGCACAGGTACAGGTAATAAATTGAGCACAGCAAGGCTTAAACTGATAATCGCCATAAATGACAATACCGCTTCCCAACCGATGCTAAAACTTTGATTGGCGACTTTGGCAATGGTAATGGGACCTGATAGGTTCTCTACCCCAATGGTGCCCGTCAACATTTTACCCATTGATTTGAGGGTCATGGCACTTAAATCGACAGTTTGATGCACGGATTTTTCGACCGCTTGGATGGGGGTATATTGAATGGTTTTTATATACTCAGGTGGTGGCGTAATCTTAGATGCCGCTGCCGCTGCGCCAATTTGTCCAAATCGATTACCCATGGTATCTTTTTTTGCTTGTGGCATGACTTTTAAGGGGATGATTTTGCCTTGGCGCTGTACTTCAAGGGTTAATAACTGCTCGGGGCTTGATTTGACAACTTGTGAAAACGCCAGCCAATCGCTCACTGGTTGACCATTGACACGACTGATGGTATCACCGACTTGCAGACCTTGACGCGCGGCAGCGCTATTTGGGACAATTTCACCGACCACCGCCGGAATTTTTGGTTGCCACGGAATCGCGCCTAGACTATCAATGGGATTGGTTGCTTTACCTGCTTCTACTTTCATAAAGCGCTGTATCGGCACGGCAACATTGGTTGGACCTTGCGCGCCATTCACTGTTAAATTAACTTGCCCCGACTCACCCATGCGATCGGCTAACGCATAGTTAATATCTTGCCAACTTTGGATGGGTTTATTATCGACCGCAACAATTTCGTCACCGACTGTCAGACTGGTTTGACTGACGGGTGAATTGGGCAAAATACTGCCGACTTTGGTCGCCAATACTTGGGTTGGGGTGATAAATAGCAGCCAATACAAAAAAATCGCAATCAGTAAGTTCATCACCGGACCTGCTGCGACGATGGCAATTTTTTTCCAAGGTTGTTGGGTATTAAAGGCTAAATGACGTTCGGCTGGATTGACTTTGCCTTCTCGCTCATCGAGCATTTTGACATAACCGCCAAGCGGAATCGCAGAGACCGCATAATTAATCCCAGTTTTTTTACTGGTCCAGCTTAGCAGCTTTGGACCAAACCCAATTGAATAGGTCAATACCTTGACACCGCATAGCCGAGCAACAATATAATGCCCCCACTCATGTAGCGCAACCAAAGGTCCTAGTACCACAATCGCAGCTAAAACGGTCAAGATAAAATTCATGGCTATCCTTTTGACAAAATCACAGGCTAAAAATAATTTAACTATCGGTATCTTAATAATTTATGTAGTCATTTTTAACGATTATCAACCAGTGTTGCCAACTATTTTTAAGCTTTTTTAAGCATTATCTAAGCGTTTAAAGCGGCAATACATTGGTGTGCTTGTTCACGGCTTAGTTTATCGACTGCCAAAATTGCTTGCAATGACCCAATCGGCTGTTTTTCGGCTTGCAATAGCACTTTTTCATTGATATCAGCGATATCGGTTAAACGGATGTCACCGTTTAAAAACGCTTGAACGGCTATCTCATTACTGGCATTCAAGGCGATACACGCATAGCTACCTTGTTGCATGGCTTGATAAGCCAACCCTAAGCATTTAAACTTTTCTAAATCAGGTCGAACAAAATTTAAATTACTTAACTTAAAAATATCTAATCGTTCCACCCCACTGCTGATACGATTGGGGTATGCCATAGCATGGGCAATGGGGGTACGCATATCAGGACTGCCAAGCTGCGCTAAAAAGCTACCATCATTGTATTCAACCATAGAGTGCACGATACTTTGCGGATGAATGACCACTTCAATCTCAGAGACCGGCATATCAAATAAGAAACTTGCTTCAATCAGCTCCAAACCTTTATTCATCATGGTGGCACTATCTACCGATATTTTTTGCCCCATAGACCAGTTGGGGTGCTTGACAGCCTCTGCAACACTGGCGAGTTTCATATCGTCAAGTGTTTTGTGCAAAAACGGCCCACCTGATGCCGTTAACCAAAGCTTTTTAATACCATGGTTATCGTCATGAATGGCATTGCGCTGTTGTTGCACCGCGGTAGGCAAACATTGAAAAATGGCATTGTGCTCGCTATCAATTGGCAGCAATTTGGCATTTGACTGCTTGACGGCTTTAATCATCAGCTCACCTGCCATCACTAACGCTTCTTTATTGGCAAGCAAAATCGTTTTACCCGCGTTAGCCGCTGCCAGTGTTGATGGCAACCCTGCAGCACCGACGATAGCCGCAACCACCATGTCTACTTCTGCTAGCGTGGCAAGCTCAATCAAGCCTTGCTCGCCAATCAAAATCTTGCAGCTTAGATGAGCCTCGCTGAGCATCTGCGCAAATACTTGTTCTTTTTCTTTGCCAACACAAACATAGCTTGGCTTAAATTGCTGGCAAATGCTCAACAGTTTATCCAGCCGTGAAAACCCTGTCACCCCGACCACGTTATACAAATCAGGATGCTGACTGACGACCGATAGCGTACTATCGCCGATAGAGCCTGTTGCGCCCATAATAGCAATGTTTTTTTGCGGTATAGTGTGATTTGAAGATAGCATTACAATGACCTAGTAAGTTGCGGGCAGACAGCAGTTAAACCTAACATTTTGCGTTTACAGCGGCAAATTGCCACTGTGCTAAGCATATTAACATGCGAGAAGATTTTTAAGCATCAATCGACAAGCAGTTGCGCAAAAAAGATTGGATGAAACACAAGCTTGCATTTATTGGCGGATTGAATAAATTGATATTGGCTATATTGGAATTGAACAACTTGGTATTAAGCAGAGGTGAAAATTTTTGAAAAATAAATGCAATGTAGCATTAAATTAATCCGTAAAATTTCATCGCCCAAAACCCCAACGCAAAAATTGGCACGGCTGAAAGCTGCGAGTCAATACGATCAAGAATGCCCCCATGTCCTGGCAACAATGCCCCGGCATCTTTGACTCCTGCATGGCGCTTTAGCATACTCTCAAATAAATCACCGAACACGGACATGATGATAGTGAGCAAGGATAAGAGTAAAAACACGCCAATAACCGTCATCGACCAATCGTTTAACAACCCAAAAGAGACGCCAATCACCACAAGCGTACCTGTAGCAAGTCCGCCTAATAAGCCTTCCACACTTTTATTGGGTGAGACGTGCGGGGACATCTTGCGTCTGCCAAGCTTTCGTCCGACAAAGTAAGCACCGCTATCCGCGCACCACACTAATACAAACACATATAGCAGCCACCAAGCTGAAAGTAACCACAGATAGTACATCGCAGTAATGGCGGATGACAGTACAATCATACCGATGACGTATAACTGCTTACCATACCAAGCTTGCGTATTATTGGGATAACGACGAATCCAGCCAATCGCTACCAACCAAATCAGCGCCGCAACCAGCCAAAAAAACACCCAAGAGGCTATACTACCAGTTAGCTTTGCCATCACCAATAACACACTGACAATCCCTAGCATCACAAGGGTATACATATAATCGATTGGCTTGGCAGGTTTGGTGGGAATTTGGGTGGTAGGCGGTACATAACTGCCAGAATTTTGTTCAAGTGACGGCATGAGCTTTGACCACTCAAAAGCCCCAAAGCCTGCACCGACTAACAATAGCGGCAACATCAAAATAGGCTCGCGGGTAGCAAACATTGCAACGCCAACAATCACTAACAAAATAATGGCGGTTCTAATGCGTTCCCACATGACAATTCCTATTGATTAATTAAAAGCCCAAACCTAATACTTGCTCGCTGGTCTTACCAAATCGACGCTCACGACCCATGAAAATATCAATCATTTGGTCTAATTCAGCCGCCTTAAACTCTGGCCAAAGCGTTTCGGTAAAAAATAACTCAGCATACGCACATTGCCACAGTAGAAAATTAGAAATACGGTAATCGCCCCCTGTACGGATTAACATATCAACCGCTGGTAAATCCGATAGCGACAGGTGCCGTGCAAAATCGTCTTGGGTAATGGCATCGGCAGTAAGTGCGCCTTCTTCCACTTGTTTGGCAACTTGGCGGCAGGCATTGACAATGTCCCACTGACCGCCGTAGCTGATGGCAATCACCAAACTCATCTTAGTAAAGTGGGCAGTTTGCTCTTCTGCATCTTGCATAATGGCGCGTAAATGCGGCGTCAAGGTACTCCTGTCACCGATAAAGCGCAAAGAAATTTGATGCCGCAGCATCCGCGGTAATTGGTCATGGACGGTTTGCTCCAGTAGCGTCATCAATAACGCCACTTCATTGGCTGGGCGCTGCCAATTTTCGCTAGAAAAAGCAAACACCGTCAACGCACGAATACCAATATCCATGCAATGCTCAACCAAAGGGTCTAAATTATCTTTGCCGGCAATATGCCCGCCACCGGTTGGTAGCCCATGTGCTTTGGCATAGCGGTTATTGCCATCCATAATGATGGCAATATGTTGTGGCATTGCTGCCTTTGACTCAACCATGACCTACTTCTTATGAATTAGTTCTTTTATTGGATAAATAACGATTAAACGGCCATTAACTCTGCTTCTTTGCTAGAGAGCATTTTATCAATGCTATCAATATATTTATCGGTCATTTTTTGGATGTCGTCATTGGCGCGGCGTTCATCGTCTTCTGAGATTTGCTTGTCTTTTACCAAGGCTTTTAAGGCATTGTTGGCATCACGGCGGGCATTACGCACAGATACGCGGCGCTCTTCGGCTTCATGACGTGCCAATTTTTGCATATCTTTACGGGTTTCTTCCGTCAATGCGGGTAGTGGTACCCGAATCACTTCTGCGCTCATTGGGTTAAGACCCAAATCTGATTCACGAATTGCTTTGTCGACTGCCTGCACCATGCTACGGTCGAAAGGCTGCACTAACAGGGTACGCGAGTCTTCAACGTTGATGCTCGCCACTTGATTAAGTGGCATCTCAGAGCCATAGTAAGACACCATCACACCCTGCAAAATACCAGGATGGGCGCGACCTGTACGTAATTTACTAAAGGCATTTTCTAAGGCTTCAATCGCCTTTTTCATTTTGTCTTCGCCTTGTTTTTTAATATCGTTAATCATGTTGTGTCCTTTTAAAACTATATATGTCAAATTTAGAAATTAGTGATTGATAACTTTGGTGCCTTCTGAATCGCCCATCACCACATGAAGCAGTGCATTGGGTTTTGCCATATCAAATACTTGCAGCGGTACGTTATGCTCACGCAGCAAGGCAATCGCAGTCAAATCCATCACCCCCAATTTTTGATCCAGCACTTGGTCAAAGGTAAGTTCGTCGTATTTGACGGCATCGTCATGGGTATTTGGGTCTTTGTTGTACACGCCATCGACTTTGGTGGCTTTTAGGATTAAATTGGCTTCAATCTCGATGCCACGTAAACATGCTGCGGTATCCGTGGTAAAAAATGGATTGCCGGTACCTGCGACAAACACGCACACTTCATTGTTCTGTAAATAGCGAATGGCGTTGCGGCTGCTGTAGTTTTCGGTCACTTCACCAATTGGCAAGGCTGACATCAAACGGCATTTGATATTACGGCGCTCCAAGGCGTCACGCATCGCCAAGCCATTCATCACGGTCGCAAGCATACCCATTTGGTCGCCTGTGACACGGCCCACCAAGCCTTGTTTTTGTAGCGCAGCGCCACGGTACAAGTTGCCACCACCGACCACGATACCCACTTGTACACCCAATCCTACCAAGTGCGCAATCGCAAGACTCATGTTGTCTAATACGCCTGAATCAATCCCCATATCATTTTTGCCTGCCAGGGCCTCGCCAGAGAGTTTGAGCAAAATACGTTGGTAACGGGGAGCTTTATCAGACATGGTTGACCTCTTGTTGGCTGTTGGATTACAAATAATGCAAATGGCGAAATTTTAACAAAATTAACGGTTTTTAGATAGTGTAAAGATAATTTCAACAGTCATTTTAATTTTTACCCTGCTCTAACCTTGAAAATTCAGTCGGCTTTAGCCATCAAACTTCCCTACGCTATATTCAAGGTACTATATCAAAGTGTGGATTAATGCGTGGCTGAATGAGAAAACAGATTAATCACAATCACACCCAATATAATTAGACTCATGCCCGCGATGGCGGGTAAATCCAGTTTATTACCCAAAATAAAGTACCCAATGATAGCGGTCAACACAATACCTACCCCTGACCAAATGGCATAAGCAATCCCTAATGGTATGATTTTTATAACTTGTGAAAGAAGATAAAAAGCAATGCCAAAACAAATCATGGTGATGATAGTGGGCAAGGGTTTGCTAAACCCTTCTGATTTTGCCAAAAAAGTTGAACCAGTAACCTCACTAACAATCGCAATCGCTAAAAAGCAATACGCTATCATTGATTGAGACATGATAATCCTTATCCTTATAACAGTTCAGCGGTAAAACTGGCAAAAAGGTCATACTCGTTGGCTTCATCAATGGTGACGGTCAAAAATTCACCGACTTTAACCGATGCATCAATATTATCTACATACACGTGACCGTCAATTTCTGGCGCATCGGCATAGCTACGGCAAATGGCGATATTTTCTTCTTCATCAATCTCATCCACCAGCACTTTTAAGGTTTTACCGACTTTTTCAGCCAGTTTTTCGGCACTGATTTGTTGCTGTAGCGCCATCAGTCGTTCATAGCGTTGTTGTTTGATAGCCTCTGGCACGGGGTTCGGCAAGTCGTTTGCCGCCGCGCCTTCTATTTCTGAATAGGTAAACGCCCCTACTCTGTCTAATCGCGCCTCTTTGAGCCAGTCAAGCAAATATTCAAAATCTTCTTCTGTCTCCCCAGGGAAACCAACCACAAAGGTAGAGCGAATGACAATATCGGGGCAAATCGAGCGCCAAGTTTTGATGCGCGCCAGTACATTTTCGCTATGCGCGGGGCGTTTCATGGCTTTGAGCACATTGGGGCTGGCATGTTGGAACGGGATATCAAGGTATGGCAGTAGCTTCTCTTCACTCATCAGTTTGACCACAGCATCAACATGCGGGTAAGGATAGATGTAATGCAAACGCACCCAAATGCCCAGTCGATTCAGTGCCTCGCACATATCGTAAAATTTGGATTTGATGGGCATGCCATTCCAAAAACTGGTTTTGTACTTAAGATCTACGCCATAGGCTGAGGTATCTTGCGAGATGATTAATAGCTCTTTGACGCCTGCGTTTTTGAGCGCAGCCGCTTCAGTCATGATACTGTCAATCGGGCGACTAACGAGGTCACCACGAAAGCTTGGGATAATACAGAATGTGCAACGGTGGTTACAGCCTTCCGATATTTTGACATAAGCATAATGTTTTGGCGTAAGCTTAATGCCCGCATCATTGATTAGGTCAATTTTTGGATCGTAAGTTTTTGATGGTGCAGGTTTTGGCACATAATGCGACACGGCATTGACGACTTCTTCATAGGCATGTGCGCCCGTCACCGCAAGTACGGCTGGGTGCATGGTTTTGATTTTTTCGGCATCCTTGCCAAGGCAACCGGTGACAATCACCTTGCCGTTTTTGGTAATCGCCTCACCAATGGCATCAAGCGATTCTTGCACCGCAGATTCGATAAAGCCACAAGTATTGACCACCACCAAATCTGCGCCATCATAGTCACTGGCGACTTGGTAGCCATCACGGCTAAGCTCGGTGATAATGCGCTCGCTATCCACCAAGGCTTTAGGGCAGCCAAGCGACACAAAACCAATCTTAGGCGCTTTTGTTGTTACTATATCTTGAGCCAGTTGGTGGGCCGTTTGGCTGGCGCTTTGACCTACAGTACGGTTTTCATTATGGTTGGCTTGGTGGTGGGTGGCGGGTTTATTGGTAGACTGGGGATTAAAAACTTGCGGTTGGCTTGGCATGACTTTCACTTTTAAAAATTTAATCTTAGTATTTTACTCGGTTTATATTAATTTACCAAATATTCTAAGATAAATTGCTTTAAAAACTATTTGACTATAACCAATTTAAAACTGGTGTTAATGTTTATTCAATATATTTATCTAACTACCATCAATACAAATCATTTCTAAGATGGCTTTAAAGTTATCAGTTCTTTCTGTATTGCCGTTACGCTGGCCAATATCTCTGTAATGAGAGAGAAAAAAATCTTTGTTTTCAACCAAATAATCAAAATACTGTTTAACAACTTCATCATCATTTTGTCCATTATCAGACATTCCTAATTTAAAAAAATTCTCTGCGAAATTATCGCTCATAAAGTCATAAAAAGGTCTAAATCCGTATCCTTTTTTCAAACGATCAAAATATAGGTAATCTACTTTACGGTGTGGTGCATTTTGATAATCTACAATAGCTTCCATAATTTTTTCAATAGGGATGAAATTTATTCTTGAACTTTCTTTTGCTCCCCTTATATGAATACCAATAAGTTTGGACTTTCCATTTTCAATAGTTGCTATAAGCCCACCAGACATACCATTTGTATCTTGACCCAAGTAATTTAATTTTTCGAAATGATAAATGCCATTTTCTAACTTCAACTTACCTAAAATAAAGTCTCTCTTAACCATTGTACTAGTAGTGAACTTACTTTCATCAAACGGAAGCTCTGAATTATCCGGTTCGTGAAAATAAGGATTGGATTGAGAAGAATATCCACTTTCAAATGATATTTTACCCTCAACAAAATTATCAATTTCAAGCACTTCTATTTCATCAAATAAGAGAAAATCATCCACTTTCTGATTTGGTAAGGGTGGAAATAACTCCACAAGAACAATATCCTCAAAATCGTAGTCGCTGTCATTACTAATTAGCTGACCAATATCCCATATTATCTTCGGATAAAGAAAATCATTTGTATTATCAAAATCCTTTTTTACATCGCTTTGAATCCTAAAAGGTGACGTATTAGGTAAATCACCCTCTATGTAATCCTTCAAAACATGCTTAGCGGTTAAAAGAAAAAAAGTACCTGAATACTTTATTAGCACTCCTGTACCATACCCAGAAAAATAACTATCTTTGAAGATTTCTTTTTCAGAATAAGTGGCATCAGTTGTGATGTGAAAGATTCTTCTCGTGCTTAATAATGTTTTAAAAATAGTTTGTATATCTTCATCAGACATTTAATTCTTCCCACAATTTTTCTAGGCGTTTATCTGAGACAGGCACACGGGTTTTCATCGGCTGGGCAAACAGCTGAATCCGAAACTCCTCAACCAACCAACGATACGGCATAATTGTCTCATCGTTGCCCTTAACAGACAGCCTCTCCATGTGTTTATCAAGCTGATACACGGCATCAAGATCGGCATCCAAATTGTGCTCAAGCCTATCAAGTCGCACCAACAACGCCTGCAGATAACGCGGATATTGCTGCCAATCTTGATAACTCATGCGATACACAAAGTCCGACAAACTCAAATCATCGAGCTGGTCTTCGATATCTTCAATACTTTCTTCAAAAATATCACGGTCAAGTAACAGCAGTTTTTGGCGAACTTGCTGCCACTGCTCATACACCGATTTTAGCTGAACTAATACACTTTGACCCACGCTCAAGAAATTGGCAAGCACCACGGCTTTGGCTTGGTTAAATTCATCCAACGTCAAAGGTAACTGATTGATGGCAATCACCAACTCTTTATCATGAATCCCTGCCGTGAATTTTGCATGGTCAAAGTCCGCAACAAATTTTTCAAAAGTGGCATCAAGCGTGGCATGAATCAGCAAATCTTTGAGTCTATCAAGCTCACCAAGTGGCGCAAAGGCAAGTTTAAAGTTTTTATCAATTTGGCTGGTAAGCTGTCTGGCTTTTGCGCCGAGCTCATTGCCGATTAAAGCAAGCAAGCCCTGACGGTGTTTGTTGATTGCCACACTGACATCGGTAAATTGCTGAATAGACACAGCCTTTTTATCGCTATAGCTTGGCTGCCCATCGGCAACCAGTGCCGAAAACTGCTTGATCATCACGCCTGCACTGTGGCGGTTTTGCATAAAGTTAAAATGCTCGGGAAACTCGCTATGTACGCCTTTACCACTGGCGACGGCTTGGCTTGTGGTGACTTGATGACGCAGTTTTAATGCGTCAATATCTCGCCCTTTTTCAATCAGACGGTTTTTGTCATCGACCAACGCAATTTGTGGCTGCAAATAGGTTTCAACCTCGCTTGGATTAAAGTCTTTTGGCTCTACAAATTGGTTGTTTGCGCCACGCACGCCGCGCTGGTTTAAGGCTTGGCACAGTTGCCTTAGCAGTCCGCCATGGTGGTTTTTTTCAAGCGTGTCAAAAATTTGTTTGGCGGTATCGGGCACGGGTACGATTTGACGGCGAATATCTTTTGGCAACGTCTTTAATAGCTGTAAGACTAGCTCATAGCGCCACCCTGCAATGCCCCACAGTAATTCAACCGCATCAACCTGTGGTAAGGCAACGAGCGGGACTTTAATGGTCACGCCATCATCGTCGCTAGTGGGGTCAAAAATATACGACAAGGGTAGTTTCAGATTACCCAGTTGCCACGTTTCTGGGAAAGCTTGGGTAGCGGGTGCTTGTTCGTTGAGTACATCTTTATCACTAAAAAATAAAAACTGTGGCTCCGTTTTTTCTACTTCTTTTCGCCAATCTTCAAATACTTTGCGACTAGCGATATGCTCAGGCACTCGCTTGGCATAAAAATCGTATAATTGCTCTTCATCAACCAGCAAATCTCGACGTCGCAGCTTATCTTCAATCAAGGATAAATCAGCGACTTTATCTATATTATGCTGCAAAAATGGCGGCAATTTGCCTTTTTTACCATCGCCTGTGGACGGGGCATTTAAATTGCCCAAGACCAAGGCATCTCGCAAAAAGATTTCTCGAGACTCGCTAAGGTTGACCCGCTCATAATTCATCAATTGTTTGTGTACCACAATCAGACCAAACAGGCTGATTTGGGCGTATGCCTTGACATGCCCCGTTTTGGCTGACCAATGCGGCTCAAAATAATGGTATTTGAGCAAATCCCCTGCCATCGCCAAAATCCACTCTGGCTCGATTTTGGCAGCGGTACGCATAAACACCTGCGAGGTCTCAACCACCTCAAACGCCATCACCCATAGCGGATTTTGCTTAAACAAAGTACTGGCAGGAAAAATCTTGGCTTTGTGCTGACGCGCGGTGACATACTCGCCGCGTTTGGCTTTGATTAGCTTACCGCTTTTGTCGACATCATTGACTTTTTGTGCAATAAACGACAGCAAACCCGTAAGCAATGCTCGGTGAATAGGCACATAACTGGCGGGCTCTTGGTTGATGGTTAATTTTAAGCCATCCACCATTTGCAACAACTGGCTATGGGTTTGTTGCCATTCACGTAAACGCGGCGAGCTTAAAAAATGTTTTTTGGCAAAGCTTTTACGTTGGCTGTTGGTTAGTTTGTCGTTTTCATACGGGCTTTGCGCGATTGGCGCGGCTTCATCATCTAGCGTTGCATTTTTTTGATGGTCAAGATCACTGTTTTTAAGACCACTGCTTTTAAATCCACTGCTTTTAAATAAGGCCCCATGAATTGCCTGCCAAAGACTGAGATAAAATAAAAAATCGCTGTCGGCTTGGCGAAATAATGCGTGTTTTTGGTCAGCTTGGGTTTGCTTATCGCTCGGGCGTTCTCGAGGGTCTTGCACTGACAAGCCCGATACAATCACCAATAGCTCTTTGAGACAACCGTATTGCTCACCTGCAATCAGCATACGTGCCAAACGAGGGTCTATGGGCATTTTTGCCATCATTTGACCGACTTTGGTGAGTTGATTTGGATGGCGTTTGGATTGACCTTTGCTATTGTTATTAGATTTGCTTAGGCTATTTTCAGTTTTTTTGGTGGCAATCGCACCCAATTCTTCTAACAGTTTACGCCCGTCATTGACCAGTCGATTGTCAGGGGGCTGGATAAAGTCAAAGTTTTCTACGTCGCCCAACCCCAAGTTTGCCATTTGCAAAATCACCGACGCCAAGTTGGTACGCAAAATTTCAGGCTCGGTGAATTCAGGACGGCTGGTAAAGTCTTCTTCTGAATATAAACGGATACACACGCCCGCCGCGATACGTCCACAGCGACCTTTTCGTTGATTGGCGGCAGCTTGGCTAATCGCTTCAATCGGCAGTCGTTGTACTCGCGAGCGATAGTCATAGCGTGACATCCGAGCAAATCCCAAATCAATGACGTAGCGGATATTGGGCACGGTCAAGGCGGTTTCGGCAACGTTGGTGGCGATGATAATGCGACGGCCGCCTGTCGGGTGAAAAATCTGCTGCTGCTCGGCAAAACTTTGACGGGCAAATAACGGTAAAATCTGGGTATGACGTGGGGCGTAAGTATTTAAAATATCTGCCAAATCATGAATTTGCGCTTCTGTCGCCGCAAAAATCAAAATATCTGCTTGGTCAGCATGCCCTTTGCTGGCAGCGTCTTGATAGCATTCTTCCACCGCTGCGGTAATCGCTCGCGGCAAGTTTTCTTCAACATCATCAAAGCTGTCATCATCCGAACCTGTGACAATCTCCTCCGTCAACGGACGGTAGCGCACTTCCACGGGATAACTGCGACCTTCAACCACAAACACAGGCGCGGGCATCGCTTTTTTGGTTTTACCATCAACGCTAGAAAAATATTGGCTAAATCTTGCTGTGTCGAGCGTCGCCGATGTGATAATCACTTTTAAATCGGGACGTTTTGGCAATAGACGCTTGAGATAACCCATGATAAAGTCGATGTTAAGACTGCGCTCGTGGGCTTCGTCAATGATAATGGTATCATAGCGGCTCAAAAACTTGTCATGCGCCATTTCGGCAAGCAAAATACCGTCGGTCATCAATTTGACAATAGAATCCGATGAGCCTTGCTCAGTAAAACGTACTTTAAAGCTGACTGTCTGTCCGAGCGTTTCCCCTAATTCTTCAGCAATGCGATTTGCCACACTACGCGCCGCTAATCGTCTTGGCTGTGTATGTCCAATTTGCCCTGTTACCCCTCGTCCGGCAAGCATGGCAATCTTAGGTAATTGGGTAGTTTTGCCTGAGCCTGTCTCCCCTGCCACGATGATGACTTGGTGGTCTTGGATGGCTTTGATGAGTCTATCGGCTTGTTGGCTGACAGGCAAGTCTTCGTTGAGATGTATCGTTGGTATACTGGCGATACGGCTTTGCACCCTGTCTTGCGAGTGTTTGAGTTGTTTTTGATAGCGGTCAAATCTTGACGTATAGTCTTCGCTTTCTTTGTCTTTGATTTGTTTTAATTGTTGGGCAAGGCGTGACAGATAATAGCTGTCTTTTGCCATGACAGGTAATTTTACACCATGGTGCTTGTCTGTTTGGGGCTTGTCTAGTTGAGGATCATTTAATGGTACAGCAGTCGATATAAGTTCTTTCATTCACTTAGGCTATTCTTATGGTAAACATTGCCTAGATAATGTGGTATGAATAAGCTAAAATCAAGCGTTATCCCTATTTTTAAGCTATCGGCTAATTATTTTTATGACATTTGATAGTTTCACATGAAAGGAGAATTTATGAGTTTATTAAAAACGGTTGAAGTCATCCACAATCCCAACAATCTGCCGGTTGATAGAGCCGTGATTTGGCTACATGGCTTGGGCGCCAACGGTCATGACTTTGAGCCGGTCGTCCCTGACTTGGGACTCAATGGTAACCATGGCATACGGTTTGTATTTCCTCACGCCCCCGCCATTCCTGTAACCATCAACCAAGGCTATGTGATGCCGGCTTGGTATGATATTTTGGAAATGTCGCTTGCGCGCAAAATTGACGTTGTCCAAATCGAGCAATCAGCACAGCGTATCCGCGATTTAATCGCCCGCGAAATTGAGCGCGGTGTAGCGCCTGAACATATTGTACTTGCTGGGTTCTCGCAAGGTGGTGCGGTCGCCTATCAAACCGCGTTAACTTATGACAAACCATTAGCCGGACTGTTAACCCTATCGACTTATTTAGCGACCAAAGACAGCCTAACTTTAAGTGAGGCCAATAAAAATCTAAACATCGCTATTCATCATGGCACACAAGACCCTGTTGTCCCAGTGCAGCTTGGGCAAGAAGCCAAAGCATGGCTTGAGTCAAAAGGTTATCAGCCGCAGTTTTACAGCTATCCGATGGCGCACCAAGTATGTATGCCGCAACTCAAAATTATCGGTAAATGGCTAAATGACGTGTTAGCCTAACGATGTTTTAGCATAATGTTTTAGCATAAAAAGGGCGTACGTGACAGGGCATACGAGACTTGGGTACGCTCTTTTTTTACTTAACCATTCATTTTTGGTAATCGTTTTAACAAAATAAATAGCCAGTAATTGACCCATCCTAGCAAAACAAAATCCACCAACCAGACAGCCATCAACCCCCAATGCATCTGGTACCCGTATTTTAGTGCAACCATACCACTGCCCCCCAAATATACAAAAGTGAGCATACTTAAGAGCAGTAGCGCGTATGGGCTTTTGCCTTTCACGATATAAGGCGTTGATAAGAGCGCAGGTATCAACCACAAAGCTTGCCAAGCAATCCCGCCGACCATAGCAGGCTTTATACTTGCCAACCAATGCGTCAATAGCGGTACTGCCAGCAATCGAAACCCCAGCCAAACCCACCATACTATGGTTAAGCGGCGGTGGATGGGATAAATGGGTTTGGGTGCAGATAGTGAGTGCGGGTCTTTTTTTCTCATAACGCTTGTTTTCTCATAACGCTTGTAATGCCTTGGCAATTTTGGCTAGACGCTGACCTTGGGCGATGGCTAATGTTTTTTCGTCCGCGCTCATGATATGGTCATGCTTTGCGCCACTGACATGGCTTGCACCATACGGGCTGCCACCTTGGCTCGTGGTATTGAGCGCAGGCTCACTGTACGAAATCCCCACAATTACCATGCCATGATGCAGTAGCGGCATCATCATGCTAGTTAATGTCGTCTCCTGCCCACCGTGCATGGTGCCCGTACTGGTAAATACAGCTGCCGGTTTGTTTTGCAAATCCCCCGCCAGCCAAATTGTGACGCTATTATCCCAAAAATACTTCATCGATGCTGCCATATTGCCAAAATGGGTGGGACTACCGAGTGCCAGTCCCACACAGTTTTTTAAGTCATCCATGGTGGCGTACAGATCACCTTCATCAGGAATACTTGGCGCGATTTTTTCAGTCTCGCTACTGACCTTGGGTACCGTGCGAATCCGAGCGGCTATGCCCGTACCACTGTCTTCAATACCTTGTGCGACCAGATACGCCAAATCTTTGGTTGAGCCATTTTGGCTATAGTACAAGACTAAAATATAAGGTTGACTCATGGTTTTTTCTCACATCAATTTTGGTAATTGTTACGTCAAGCTAGTTTGGGTGAATGAATTTTGATGAATGAATTTTGATGGCAGGGTCAAGGCAATCTATTAGCCAGATTGACAATTGCAAAACACCAAAACTGTTCACAGTAATTCAATAAACAATTTTTTTGAATATGATACCATACTGCCATACAATCACTGCTTTTTTCGCCGATTTGATGGTCAAACTTTGAAATTTTTTATCAATAAGAACTACTATGAATGAACTCATTGCCAAACTAAAAAAATTATCCATTTTTAAACATAAATGGGTGCAGTTTTTGATGTACCTTATCAAAAACTTTATCGATGATAATTGTAGCCAAAAAGCTGCATTATTGACTTATACCACGCTGCTGTCTATTGTGCCGATTTTAACCTTGTTGGTGGTGATTCTGTCCACCATCCCGCAGTTAGCAGAAGCGCGTGAGCAGATTCAAAACTTGATATTTAGCAATATTTTGCCCAGTACCGGATTACAGGTCACCAAGTATCTTAACCAATTTACCAGTAACTCATCGAACTTAACCATCATCGGTGTGGGTATTTTGTTTTTTACCACCATTTCCACTTTAATGACGATTGAAACCGCGTTTAACCAAATTTGGCGGGTTGAAAAAAAAGAGACCAGCTGGCTCAATCTGGTGCGTTACTGGGTGATTATTACCCTGTTGCCTATTGTGCTTGCCATCGTCATGATTATTTCAAGTACCGTGCAAAGCTTAAGTTTTTTAAATCAAAAAATTGGCGGTTATGGGATTGACTGGGCAATTTGGGTGCAATTCGGCTCCATTGCGATTGTACTGATGGGGTTGGTGACCATGTATTGGTTTGTACCTCGCTGCCAAGTGCGTTTTAAACATGCGCTGATTGCTGGTGTTGTGGTTGGGATTATCTTTGAAATCTTAAAACTCACCTTTGGCGCAATTGTCGACAACTTTACCAGTTATAAAGCGGTGTATGGGGCGTTTGCGATTTTGCCGTTGTTCTTACTTTGGATTTATATTTCTTGGAATGTTATTCTGCTTGGGGTGCAAATCAGCTACTGTTTGACCATTTTTGAGACCAAAGAAATCTTTCCCCGCCATCCTTTGTTTAGCTTGATGGATATGCTAAACGTGTTGTACCGTGAGCATAAAAAAGGCAATGTCGTCACCGAAGCCGGTCTGCGTGATGTGCTAGGTCGCCAAGAGATGCCAAATTGGTACACTTATATTAGTTTTTTACAAGATAACAATCTCATCACCACCAGTGACAAAGATAAATATGTCCTTAAACGCTCGCTTGATGATTATAGTTTTTGGGATTTTTATCAAAATATGCCCTATCCTTTGCCGCATGAAAAGGATTTGCGAAAACTTAAAAATAACGCGCCTTGGACTGTGCAATGGATTAATACCTTGGCCCGTGGTGAAGCCATGCTCAAATATAATTTTGATATATCGATGGCAAGTATTTTTGATAGTATCGCACCGCGTCAGACCCCAAATGCTGAAGACATCGAGCCAGATACAGGAAAAAAAGATAAAGATAAAGATAAAGGTAAAGGTAAAGGCAACAAACTAGCCGGTCAACGTGAAGGCTCAGGTCTATCAGGTGGTCAAGTCAGTGACGTGGTCAATGAAGATAAACGCATCAAAGAAACTGACGCCGAGCAAGCGACTGGCTTTGATGGGACGCTTGATTTTAAAGGTCAAGGTAGCTTATCGAGCCAGCCGCGTGATTTTAATGCGTTAAATAAAGATGAGTTATCGGATGAATTATCAGCTACTAAGCAAGCTCATGATAATCAGAAACACTTGTCAAATGATAAGGGGTTAGATGGTAAACATCCGCTAAAAACGCTTGAAGAAAGTAACAGTGAATACGACCGTCATAGCGAAAATAAAGCGACGCCCTCATCCGCACAACATGGCAATGTGGCAGATGAGCATAAATTTGCGATTGATAATTATTTGAATGCCAATAATTTTGACAATATGCGTTGGGATATCAGTAATCTAGACGACACGAGTTTTAGCAATGAAATTACTACCACCCAAACAGCCCAATCAAAAATCCTAGTAGATGATGACAAAGCGAAAGGTGATAATACGGCGGTGATGGCTAAAATTCGTCAGATTGTTCCTGCTGCTGTATTAAATAGTCCTTATAATCCGTTTAATTTTATTGCTAAAAAAATCAAACAGCATTCTGAAGCAAAAGACCCAAGGGTTATCACGGATGATGATAAACCAGATGCAGCATGATTAATAAAAAAGGGTGAGCCATTTTCACCCTTTTTTATTGCTATTAACTATTTAACCTATTATAAAAAACTAGGCTTAAAAATTACTTAAAGAAAACCTGTTCAACCTTCCCTGTCAGCTCGCTATTGATAAATGGCGTATTTTTGCCTTGTGACATCATCGAGTCTTTAGTCACCGTCCAAGTCAGCCTGGGGTCAACCAGCACCGCGCCGCCCGTTTGATGATAGCTTGCTTCAATGCCAGCGATTTTGGCAGGGTTGAGTGCGATTTTTTCTACCAGCTGCGCTGGGGTCAAAACACCTTCTTTGACCAATTGACAAGCAAGCCCCATAAAAGTATCAAAGTTGCTAATGCCGGGTTTACACTCCGCAAATGGCGCTTGTTTGGCGGTTTTTGCCAAGGGCTCATGGTGGCTACAAATCGCATCGATAGTGCCATCTTGCAAGCCTTCTTGCAGCGCTTTTTTGTCTGTATTGGAACGCAGGGGCGGCAACACATACGCCAAGGCATTAAAACCAATCAACGCATCATCGGTCAAATGTAATTGGTGCATCGCCACATCACAGGTCACAGGCAAGCCTCTTTGTTTCGCCCAGCGAATCAAATCAATCGATGATTTGGTGGTCAGCTGACCAAAATGTGCCGATACGCCTGTTTCTTCGACAATCAACAGCTGCTTGGATAACGCCACGGTTTCAGCAATCCAAGGAATTCCTGCCAAGCCATGATAAGATGCGATATAGCCATCATGGGCGACACCGTTTTTGGATAGACTGGGTTCATCAGGGTAAAAAAACACTTTGATGTCATAAGTCGCCGCATAATCAAGGGCTTGCAGTAGTACGTCATCATTGGCGAATTTGCGGCGAGCATTGCTGACCCCGATGATGCCACCTTGCTTCAGCCCAAGCATATTGGCAGGTTTTTCACCTTCAAGACCTGCGGTCATCGCCCCTAACACATGCAGGTAGATGCCGCCATCTTGATAAGCCCGCTCTCGCAAGCCTGCTAGTAATGAGCCGTTCTCAAGCACGGGATTGGTATCAGGTGGTATAACCACATGCAAAAAACCGTTTTTTCGAGCCGCGGCGCCTTCCGATTTTAGTGTGCCATGCGACTGGTGCCCAGGTTCACGCAAACGCGCACATAAATCCACCAGCGGCGGTAATAGCCATTTGCCATCGGTATCGATAGAGTTAAGCTGCATGGTATCAAATTGCCAATTGGCAGGTAAAAAATTTTGAAGCGTCATGGTTTTGCCTACTTTGGTTTTGCCTACTTTGTCATTTTTTTCGCTAAATTTAAGATGCGCTGCGTGCGGCACGTTGCCCTTGCATGGCCAGTGCCAACACTGCCATACGTACCGCAATGCCGTTATTGACTTGTTTTAAAATCACCGATTGCTCACCATCGGCAACAGTTGATGAGATTTCAACGCCGCGATTCATCGGTCCTGGGTGCATGACAAGCGCGTCAGGTTTGGCAAGGGCAAGGCGTTCGGTGGTGATGCCATACGCTTTAAAATACTCGGATGTCGATGGCAACAACGGTGAGCCAATACGCTCATTTTGAATACGTAGACCAATGATGACATCACAGTCAACCACCGCCGCGTCCAAATCGTTATAGACACTGACACCATAACGCTCAATGCCTTTTGGTAGTAATGTCTTGGGCGCCACGACGCGAATTTCTTTAACCCCCAAGGTTTTGAGCGCTGCAATGTCTGAACGGGCAACGCGGCTATGCTTGATATCGCCGATAATCGCTACCGTTAATTCCTCAAACGGTCTTGGCGCTTCACGATAAATCGTGAGCATATCGAGCATGGCTTGGGTCGGATGCGCGTGCCAGCCGTCACCACCGTTGATGATGGCAATATTTGGGGTGACTTCGGTTGCCATAAAATGCGCAGCCCCACTCGATGAATGACGCACCACAAAGATATCCGCTGTCATGGCTTCAAGATTCCACAGCGTATCCCGTAAGCTTTCGCCTTTTTGGGTGCTGGATTTGGCAATATCGATACTGATGACACTGGCGCCAAGACGTTTGGCAGCCACATCAAAGGTGGTGCGCGTACGGGTAGAGTTTTCAAAGAACAAATTCATCACAGTACAGCCTTCAAGCTCATCACTATTGCGAATGCTGTTGGGGCGACCGGCATTGTCAGTTAAGTAACCATTGGCTTTTTCGATGATGGCCATCAGCTGGGTTTTGGATAACCCTTCTACGCCGATAAAATGCCGCAAGTCACCTGCTGCGGTCAGTTCCGGCTTTGCCATCGCCTGATCAAGCTTGCTCTGTAGCGCTTCATTAGATAGGGTTTGGGTGTTTAAAATATTCATCAGCCACCTAGATTTGTTGTTATTTGTATAAATTTTGCCTATTTTACCGTAAATCGGCTGGAATAAATACGCCAATATTTTGCGATTATCGCTGATACGACGGGTCAAAAAGTGCTACAATTTGCGGCAAATTGTCTATATTTTTTTCAATTCATGAGGTCTAAATTCACCCTGCTTAATCGTATGTGATTGGCTTAGGTTGTTAATTTATAATTTTATAATAAGGTCTACTATGTCAAATCTTGAAACTTATCTTGCCGCGCAAAACGCCCAACCTGCCGTTGCCGACATCATTACCACCATTACCAAAGTCGGCATTCAAATCAGCGACTTGCTCAAACGCGGCGCGCTCGCAGATATTTTGGGCGAAGCGGGTAACCAAAACGTGCAGGGCGAAGAGCAAAAAAAACTCGATGTCATTGCCAATGATTTGTTATTAGACGCCTTGAGCAGCAATCCGCATTGCGCGGGTGTGGCTTCTGAAGAATTAGATAACGCCACCCCCGCCAATCAACATGGCGACGTGTTGGTACTGTTTGACCCGCTTGATGGCTCATCTAATATCGATATTAATATGGCAGTCGGTACAATTTTCTCGATTCTACCCTACAACAACCAAGGTCAAACTGCGACGGATGAGGACTTTTTGCAAAAAGGGACGGCGCAGTTGGCATCGGGTTATATTTTGTATGGCACCTCAACTGTGATGTCAATCACGCTTGGTAATGGTGTCGCCATGTTTAGTCTTGACCCAGACACCAAAGCGTTTGTGCAAATCAAAGACCAAGTGCAAATCAGCGCAGATACCAAAGAGTATGCGATTAACGCCTCCAACTATCGCTATTGGTTGCCACCGATGCAGCGTTATATTGACGAGTTTACGGCGGGTAAAACTGGCGTGCGTGGTAAAGACTTTAATATGCGCTGGGTGGCGGCGATGGTGGGCGATATTCACCGTATTTTGTGCCGTGGGGGGATTTTTAGCTATCCATTTGACACCAAACACCCTGATAAACCGGGTAAACTGCGTCTGATGTATGAAGCCAATCCGATGAGCTTGCTGATTGAACAAGCAGGTGGTTTGAGTACCGATGCAGTCAATCGTATTTTGGATATCGAGCCGACCAGTATCCACCAGCGGGTGCCTGTGGTACTGGGGGCAAAAAACGAAGTTGAATATGTGAAAAAATTACATGAAGAAGTCAAATAATGCTCATCACTTCAAAAGACAACCCAACCATCAAAACTGCTCATGCCCTTCTCACTGCGTCGCGCCAGCGTAAAAAACTGGGCAAAACCGTGATAGAAGGCACGCATTTGCTTGAAGCGCACCTCAACGCCAATCTCACGCCCGATACCGTGATTGTCAGCGAAAGCGGTTTGCATAATGACGAAATCAATGCCTTATTAAACCGACTTGAAAATGTTAAAACGTTAACGATTAGCGATAATCTGTATAAAGAGATTCGCACGCTGGGCGAGAGCTTGCCCATCATGGCGATGATTGACATGCCGCATTTAGACTTTAATCAGCCCATCACTAGCGATTGCTTAATTATCAATGGCGTGCAGGATAATGGCAATCTAGGCACACTGTTACGCACCGCATCCGCCGTAGGAATTAAAACCATTGTCTGTACGATGGGCACAGCATCGGCTTGGTCGCCCAAAACCTTGCGAGCGGGCATGGGGGCAAATTTTAGTTTAACGATTTTTGAAGGCATCAGCGTAGATGAGATTTTGATGAAGGTCAAAGTGCCGATGTTTGCCACGAGCTCACATACCGATCATATTATTTATCAGACCGATTTGAGACAACCGTTAGCCTTGATTATGGGACATGAAGGACAAGGCGTCGATGAGAGGTTACTTAGTCAATCTGCCCCGATTGCCCTACCGCAGCCCAATGGTCAAGAAAGCCTAAACGTGGCGATAGCAGGGTCACTGTGTCTGTATGAAATGTTACGGCAAAGACGCTACGCATGATTGCCATAAATAATTGCCATAAATGCTATCAATGAATGAGTGGGACATAAATGACTAAACAGCCTGTGTTTAGTCTTTTTTGTCGTCATTATCGTCTGGTATTAGCCGCCTGGTATCACCGCTTTAGTGACGGCTACCGTGCCTTTGACAGCCCCTTTGGTGGTTTTATAGGCAACTTTAACAGGGACAGTGACAGCTTTATGCACACACCCTTGTAAGATAACAGCGGTGGTCAGCACAAAAAGCACGGTGGTTAGTTTTTTCATTCGTTACCTTTAATTGACTTTAACATTGACTTTAAGAACGATAATCGGCGTTGATTTTGACATACTCGTATGATAAATCACAGGTATAGACGGTATCACTCGCCTGTCCGCGACCCAGTTCAATATGAATGGTAATTTCAGGACGCTTCATTACCTCGCTGCCACGCGCCTCGGTATAGTCGTGTGCCAAGCCGCCACGCTCGCAGATACGCACATCGTCGAGTGATACCGCCACTTTTGACTGGTCGAGCATCACGCCCGCTTTGCCTACCGCTGCCAAAATACGCCCCCAATTTGGGTCGCTGGCAAAAAATGCGGTTTTTACCAGCGGTGAATGCGCCACTTCATACGCGATTTTAGCACATTCTTCAGAGGTTTCACCGCCTGTCACTTTGACCGTGATAAATTTGGTTGCCCCTTCACCATCACGTACAATCAACTGAGCGATTCGAATCATCACATTGTTAATTGCCTCATAAATCGCTTGATAATGCGGGTGATTTTTGCTATCAATCACCTCCCCAACTTGTCCTGTGGCAATCAACGTACAGCAGTCATTGGTCGAGGTATCGCCATCCACCGTGATTCGGTTAAATGACTTATTCACCGTGTCGGTCAAGATATTTTGTAGCAACGATTTTTCAATGTTGGCATCGGTTGCCACAAAGCCAAGCATGGTCGCCATATTGGGGCGAATCATGCCCGCCCCTTTTGAGATACCTGTCACGGTATAGGTGATGGCATCAATCGTGACTTGTTCGCTATGCCCTTTTGGGGTGGTATCGGTGGTCATGATGCTGTGAGCGGCGCCAAGCCAATTATCTTCGGTTAAATTGGCTAAGGCACTGTCTAACCCCGCGATGATTTTATCCGCTGGCAAGGTTTCTCCAATCACCCCGGTGGAGTAAGGCAATACTTGCTCGGCTGCGACACCGGTTTTTTCTGCCAATGCCACACACGTTGTTTTGGCACGCTGTTTACCGTCTTCACCCGTTGCAGCATTGGCGTTGCCCGTGTTGACAATCAAATAACGGGGACTGTCTTTGCCGATAAATTCTCGCAGCAACTGCACAGGGGCGGCACAAAATTGGTTTTGCGTGGTGACAACCGCGGTATTTGCGCCCGCTATGATGTCAAAAACCGTTAAGTCTTTGCGCCCGGCATAGCGCACGTGGGCTTCGGTGATACCAATTTTTATCCCTTTCACTGGGTTTAATTTTACAAGTTCGACATTGCCAACTGGCATAAGAGCGCTCCTTACTGTTGTTTAGTTGATTAATCCAAAAAATCTGCCCAAATCGGGGCATGGTCGCTGGGTTTTTCCATGGCACGCAAATCATAGCTGACGCCTGCACCGTTGAGCTTATCCGCCAAATCAGGCGTCATCAAAATATGGTCAATGCGCAGCCCCCGCTTTGGCTCATCGTCAAATCCTTTACTGCGATAATCAAACCAACTCAAGGCTTGACCGTCGGCATATAACGCCCGATAAGTATCATGCAAATCTGTCGCAAGCAAGGCTTGGTACCACTCTCGCTCCTCGGGCAAAAATGAGCACGTCCCATTTTTTAGCCAACGTTTGACACTGTCTTCGCTAATACCAATATCAAAATCAAGCGGCGCAATATTCATATCCCCCATCAAAATCATACTGCGATTTTCTGCTTTAAGCTGCAAGATATAGCCGGTTAAATCGGCATAGAATTTGCGCTTCATCGGAAATTTGGTTTCATGCTTGCGATTTTCGCCTTGGGGGAAATAGCCATTGAGCACATCAATATATTTGCCATTAAAATCATAGCGCGCATGGATAAATCGTCGCTGCGCCTCGTCGCTGTCGGTTGGAAAGCCTTTTTGTACAAAAATAGGTTTTTGTCGCGATAATAACGCCACGCCATAGTGAGATTTTTGCCCAAAAAATTCGACGTGATAGCCCAATTGCTGCACGCTTTGTAGCGGAAATGCGTCATCATGTACTTTGGTTTCTTGTAGCCCAATGACATCGGGCGCGATGATATCGCGAATGGCTTCAAGCTGGTGTGGGCGCGCCCGCAATCCATTGATATTAAAACTGACAAAACGCGGCATGTGTTTTCCCCAAATTGATAAATGTGGCTTGGTATTGATAACTGTGGCTTGGTTAAGCGTTAAATGCCGACTATATTAGCGGATATTGCCCGCAAGCTCAATTTGAAAGCAAATTGGGTGTGCAGCGCTGAGGTTATGCATGATGAACCTGCAAATAGCAGGTGAAGTTTAAAAAAATTTTGGTATAATCAAAAAACCTTGCACTTTAATCACTGCCAACTTTGCAAAATATTTTTTTCAATTTTTTCTGGCGACGTGCTGACCTTAGACTTAAAAAGACAATATAATGGCTCGAGTTTCTTCTATTACCCGTGTTTTAAAAATCATCGAAGCCGTGTCTGCGGCACAGCGTCCTTTATCGCCACTGGATTTGTCTGAGATTTTGGATATTCCAAAACCGACCATGCACCGACTGATACAGCAGCTGCAAGAAGAAGGCTTTGTGCGGGTCGATATCAATGGTACGATTGTGCCTGCGTCGCGTACGCGGCATATGGCGATTCATCTGTGGCAAAGCCAGCAAGTGGCGATTCAGCGGTTTGCGATTTTGCAAAGACTGGTGGATAAAATCGGTGAAACCTGTGGCATGGCGGTACCTTATTACGTCAACATGGTATATACCGACCGCGTACCTTGTCCTTCTGCCTTACAAGTGTATATGCCCACTGATTCGCAAGCCCCCATTTGGTGTACGGCGGCTGGTAAAATCTACCTCAGTACGCTCACAAAAGATGATAGGGTCACGCTACTAAAAAATTTATCATTAACCGCTATCACCCCTGCCACGATTACCGATAGGGATGTACTCAATCAAAGCCTTGAACAGGTAGCTAAGCAGCGCTATGCAATTTCTGATGAAGAATATATTGCCCAAGCGGTTTCAATTGCTGTGGCAATCAATGACACCCAAGGTCGTTACATCGGTTCACTGTATACAACCGCACCTAAAACGCGCAAATCCCTCGAGGACTTGATTGGGTTTGTACCTGATATGCAAAAAGCTGCCGATGATATTCGGGATGCGTTTTTTGGGGAGACTTAAATGTTATCCTTGAAATTTTTGACAAGGTAAAGTTAAAACGCTCAAAGCGATTTTATTGATGAATTTTAAAACACATAGCGGGGCTTAATCATTTGACGGCTCATCAATGTGGCAATAAACCTAAATGTTGTAAGCCTTGATAGATGCCATCTTCCCACGCAGCTGGGCATACATAGTCAGCCGCCGCTTTCACATCGGGATGAGCATTCCCCATCGCCACGCCAAAGCCGACTGTCTGTAACATTTCGATATCATTCACCCCATCGCCGAATGCCATCGCATCTTCAAAATCCAGCCCCAGTTTATTGAGCGCCTGCGCAATGCCGCGTGCCTTCGAGCCTGTCGCATCTAGAATATCGATACCGTTTTTGTGCCAGCGCATGATTTTTAAAGTCGGGGGGAATTCAAAATTTACCTGCGTGTTGTCAGGATGAAATGCCACAACTTGATAAATAGGTATCGACAAATCAATGTCATCATGACGGGCAGTACGGTAAGCTATTTTAAGCGAACTTAAAGCTTCTGACAGCGCATCATCCTCCGCTAACGCGATAATTTCCGTATCGGTCATGTAGGCAAAGGATAAATTGTTTGATTCAACATAATCGGTAATCAGTTTAATTTGCGAAGTGGTCATCGGATAATGCGCTAACAATTCCCCTTGGTGGTGACTGCATTGACCGTTGATGGTGACCAGCACATCGATACCCACGGTTTCAATGAGCTCATACACAGCTTTGGGAAAAACCGCACGACCCCGACCGGTGGCGATAGCGACCATAATGCCTTGCTGCTTTAATTGTTTAAGCGCCTCAATCGCGGATTGCGGCACCCTTTCTTGCTGCTTGATGTACAACGTATCATCAATATCAAAAAAGATAATTTTTGGTTTTTTGGGGCGTGCTATTGGCTTAGACATAATAAAACTAATGCGATAAATTAGGATTGACGCTAATTCTACCCTATTTTTGGGTTAACTTTTGAATTAACGAGCAGAAAAAAGCCAGAAAAAAATCCTAGCTTTTTACTAAATGCCAAAACTTATTGCAGAACATTCGCATCATAATGCGCCATAATGCTTGAGAAATCTTTATCCCCATGTTGCTCGCTATGTTTGCTATAAAGCGCTGTGGCTTGGTCTGCCATTGGTGTCACCACCTTGGTATCATCGGCGGTTTGTTTGGCAAGGTTCATGTCTTTGAGCATGAGTTTACTCATAAATCCACCGGTATAACCACGGCTTGATGGCATGGCATCGCCAACATCGGGATGCGGATTACACACTTCCAGCGCCCAGTTACGACCGGTGCTGGCTGACAAAATACTGGCTAAGACTTTTGGATCTAATCCGTTTTTGGCGCCCAAATTCATGGCTTCAGCTGTCCCTGTCATAATCACGCCAAGCAGCATGTTATTACAGATTTTGGCGACTTGACCTGCACCGACCTCGCCCGCGTGAAAGATATTTTTTCCCATCGCTTCTAGCACGGGTTTGACCTGCTCAAATTGCTCAGCTTGCCCGCCCACGATAAAACTGAGTGTCCCTGCTGCTGCCCCTGCCGTACCGCCTGATACGGGCGCATCCATGAACTGAATCCCTTTATCTGCCGCGACTTGGGCAACTTCACGCGCATCACTCGCTGCGATGGTGCTACTATCGACCAGCAAGGTATCTTTACTCACCACATCGAGCAAGCCTTGATTACCGTCTTTACCCAGATAGACATCTTTGACATGTTGACCTGCAGGTAACATGGTAATGACCATATCCACCTCTTTGCTTGCGTCCACAGGTGAAGTCGCCACGTTTGCCCCTTGTTTGGCAAGGTCGTCTAGCACGGCGGTATTTAGGTCAAATACGTTGAGGGCAAAGCCATTTTTGATGAGATTTTCTGCCATCGGTTTGCCCATGTTACCAAGCCCGATAAAAGCAATTTTTTTAATGGCTGTTTGTTGATTATTTGGCATATACAATCCTTGTATGTTGTGGTGTTTGTAAACTTTATACAGCAAGTTTGGCTAATTTTGCTGAGAGTGAATCGCTACCCAACCAAGCCTCAAAGGGATGTTCGCTATTGGGAAAAGCTGACGAAAGATGTGACTGGATATAGCCGGCATCGCATTCATTAAGGGTTTTGCACCATTTTGGCGATTTGTCTTTATCAATCAGTAAGGCGCGTACACCCTCACGAAAATCGGGGTAATTGACACAATGTAGCGACGCATTCATCTCCATATATAGCACTTGCTCAAGCGATAATTTGCTGGCATGTTTAAACATCTCAACCGTTAATGCTGCACTGACAGGGCAACCGTGCTGATAAGTCTCGACCGCTTTGGTGAGCCATTTATCCGCTTCGCCGTTGACTTTGGTGAAGTTGTCATCGCGCAACGCTGCATCTATATCATGCACTGAGCCTTTGTTTACTAGTGCTTGGATGATATTAAAATGCTTCATCAAATGACTCTCTGCTAAATGCTCGGTATGATGAATTTTGGCTAAGGCTTGACTTGCGATATCATGTAAATTATTGTCAGCTTGCCAATCCGCTTGTTTTAGCACATCAAGCACTTTGTCGTATTCGCTACTTGCCACCGCATACTCAGCAAGGCTAGAGAAAATCGCATCGTTGGCGTTGCAGTTCGCCCCTGTCAAACCCAAAAACAGCCCAAGTTTGGCAGGCATACGCGCCAAGAACCACGAACCTGTGGCATCAGGGTATAAGCCGATGGTAATCTCTGGCATGGCAAAACGGGTGGTTTCGGTGACGATACGATGGCTACACATCGCCATCAAGCCCATACCACCGCCCATGACAATACCGTTACTCCACAAGATAATGGGTTTTGGGTAAAAGTGCATTTGCCGGTATAGGCTGTACTCGTTTTCGAAGAATTCCACCCCGTACGGATTGGGCTGCTGCATAGGCACTTGGGGCGGGGTATCAATCATGCTGTCGTACAGTTTGCGGATATTGCCGCCTGCACAGAACGCCTTGTCGCCACTACCTTTGAGCAAAATGGCGACGATGCTGTCATCATTAGCCCAGTCGCTAAGTTGTTGTGACATGAGTTTGCACATATCGACGCTTAGGGCGTTTAGGGCTTTCGGGTCATTTAGGGTCATCGTGCCGATGTGATGACCGCAATGGGTGGCTATCGTTTCAAATATTACAGGTTGGTCTTGAGTTTCCATTCATAAAATCCTTTTTGATTTTCAAAGCGTTGTAATTCAATGATTGCGCTATTTGACATTGCTTGAAACAAATTTATAGTCATCTAATTTTGGAATACCATTCACGCCAACGACTTTAACATCCGTTACCCCTTTCCAGCCCATATCTCTGTAGCTCACACGATACCAACCATTTGAACGTGGCGTGATACTGGTCACACTACTAGTTCCATCACCATCTTGCGCCCCCGTTCTTAAAGCATAAGCTGCATAACAGTCATCTGATTCACAATCGTATTCGTAATCTTGTTTTAATTTTTTTAAAAATTTCTGCGTACCCCAATTAGAAGCGTTGGTATTATCTAATTCCTCATTGCCAAAAACATATTGATTATAAAAGCTACCTATTAACTGTTTTGATTCTTGCGTGGATATACTTTGATCACCTGCCCAAGCAAGTGATGCAAATGTCGTTGATAAAGAGAATGATAAAAAGATTGCTGAAATTTTTTTCATATAATACCTTTACGTGAGTTTATGGGATAAAGCTTCGCTAACCCACTCTACGGCATAAGTTAATTTAAAATCAATTTATTTCCACTCTGGCGGGCGTTTTTCAAGAAACGCATTGACGCCTTCTTGTTGGTTGTCCCCATCAAACAGCTTAATAAATAACTCACGTTCCTTTATCCAGTTAAAACTTGGTGGCTGATAACGTGCCGACATAATCAAGGTTTTACTCGACGCAATCGCATCGGGGGATTGCTTCGCCACTTTTTGAGCCAATTCTAAAGCCGTTTCTAACCCTTTGCCACTTTCCACGACTTCTTCCACCAAACCAATTTGCAGCGCCTTATCTGCCTTAATACGCTCACCGCATAAAATCATACGTTTTGCCCAGCCTTCACCCACCAGCCACGGCAAGTTTTGCGTACCGCCTGCACATGGCAATAAGCCAACCGATAGCTCAGGGAGTGCCATTTGGGCATGGCTCTCAGCAATGCGGATATCGCACGCCAACGCACACTCAAGACCACCGCCCATCGCATAGCCGTTGATACAGGCAATCGACACGCCACGGAAATTCGATAACGCCTCAAACGCCTCTCCAAATGCAATCGCCATCTCCGCGGCTTGACCTTTGTCACCACTGGCAAAACTGTTCAAGTCCGCCCCTGCTGAAAAAAACTTTTCGCCATCGCCATGCACCACCAAAGCGGTGACTTGCTTGTTAGCATTTAAATCGCTAATGAGCTGCTTTAAACTCGCTAAACTCTCCTTGGTCCAAGTGTGGGCAGGCGGATTATTGAGCGTCAAAACCGCAACGTGATTGTCGATTGTTAATTTTAAATTGGTGTAATTTGACATGGTAAATTCCTTTTAAAATGCCTTTAAATTCATTGCAATCTTGCTAACGCCCCATTTTCCATCATTTTGCGAGACACAATCATCCGCATCACTTCGTTAGTGCCTTCTAGGATTTGATGCACGCGCAAATCGCGCACATGACGCTCTAGCGGATATTCTTGTAGATAGCCATAGCCCCCGTGTAGCTGCAGCGCTTGGTTGGCGATATCAAAACTCAAATCCGTGGCAAGGCGTTTTGCCATCGCACAATACGCCGTGGCATCGGGCGATTTGCTATCCAAATGATACGCCGCCAATCGCACCATCTGCCGAGCCGACACCAAATGAGTGAGCATATCGGCAAGTTTAAACTGCACGTTTTGGAATTGGTCAAGGGTTTTGCCAAACTGGCTACGCTCCTGTACATATTGCACGGCACGGTCAAGCGCAGCTTGAGCCGTACCCACCGCGCAAGTGGCGATATTGATACGCCCACCGTCCAAGCCTTTCATGGCAAAGGTAAAGCCCTGTCCTTCTTCTCCCAGTAGATTTTCGGCAGGGACTTTGACATCGGTAAAATGCACTGCCGCGGTCGGTTGGTTTTTCCACCCCATTTTATGTTCATTTTTGCCGTAGCTGATGCCATCGCTATTGGCATCGACGATAAAGGCAGACACGCCTTTTGCCCCGTTGTCGGAGGTGCGCGCCATCACCACAAGCACATCGGTCGCCCCTGCCCCAGAGATAAACATTTTTTGCCCAGTAATGTGGTAATAGTCGCCTTGCTTGACCGCTTTGGTTTTTAATGAACCCGCATCTGAGCCAGCATTGGGCTCTGTCAAACAGTAGCTACCCAATTTGTCGCCCGCTAATAATTCAGGCAAGTATTTTTCGGCAACCTCGGGTTTGGCAAACTCGCCAATCATCCAAGCGACCATGTTGTGAATGGTCATGAATGCGGCAGTTGACGTATCGCCATACGCCAGTTTTTCAAAGATAATTGCCGCATCAAGGCGCGGCAAGCCCAGTCCGCCAAAATCAGGGTTGGTGTAAAGCCCCATAAAGCCCAGTTCACCGGCGGCTTTGAACACCTCTTTGGGAAAATAGCCTGTGGCATCCCATTCAGCAGCGTTGGGCGCCAGCGATTTGGCGGCAAATTGGGCAGCCAAATCGGCAAAGGCTTGTTGGTCTTCGGTAAGAGAAAAATTCATATCTTTACCCTGCTTATAAATTTGGTTGAAAACATTTGGTTAAAAACAAAGGCGTGGTGGATACGCCTTTTATGCCATTGAAAATTGTATTATTTTAGTGAAATTGTGGTATTAACGCCTTTACTGGCTTCATCATCAAACCAACGGGCGGTGACGGTTTTGGTTTGGGTATAAAACTGTACCGCTTGCTTACCATAAGGACCTAAGTCACCCAACTTACTGGCGCGAGAACCGGTGAATGAGAACATCGGTAGTGGCACCGGAATGGGTAAATTAATACCGACTTGACCCACATCGATGTCTTGTTGGAATTTATGCGCTGCCGCACCTGATTGGGTAAAGATAGCCGTGCCGTTACCGTTTGGATTGGCATTGATGATGGCAATCGCTTCATCTAGGCTATCGGCGTACATGATATCAAGCACCGGTCCAAAGATTTCTTCTTTGTAGCAAGTCATATCGGCAGTGACGTTATCTAAAATGGTCGGTCCGACAAAATTACCGTTTTCAAAGCCTTCGACCTTGATACCACGACCATCTAGCAGGACTTGTGCGCCTTCATCCGCGCCCGCTTGGATTAGACGTTCAACACGCGCTTTAGCCGCTTTTGAAATCACAGGTCCTAAATCTTTGTCATCTTTACCGGCTGCCACCACCAATTTTTTGGCACGTTCGACGATGTCACCCACCCAGTTTTTGGCTTCACCGACTAGAATCACCACGGATAACGCCATACAGCGCTGACCTGCGGCACCAAATGCGGCGCCCGCCAGTTGGTTAAGACATTGTTCTTTGTTGGCATCGGGTAAGATGACTGCGTGGTTTTTTGCCCCCATCATACATTGCACGCGTTTGCCTGCTTGGCTGGCGCAGTTATAGACGTGTGTACCGACTGCGGTTGAGCCGACAAACGAGATGGCTTTGATATCTGGGTGGTCACAAATGGCATCAACGGTATCTTTGCCGCCATGCACCACGTTTAATACGCCTTTTGGAATGCCCGCCTCTAACGCCAGCTCTACCAATCGCATTGTGACCATCGGGTTTTGTTCTGACGGTTTTAATACGAAGGTGTTACCGGTGGCGATTGCCATTGGGAACATCCAAAGTGGAATCATGGCGGGGAAGTTAAATGGGGTAATACCTGCACACACGCCAAGTGGTTGCTGGATATTATACATATCCACGCCAGTTGCCACGTTCTCGATAAATGCCCCTTGTTGCAGGTTGCCAATGCCTGAGGCATGTTCGACGACTTCAAGACCACGGAACACATCGCCTTTGGCATCGGCTAGGGTTTTGCCTTGTTCTTCGGTAAGCATGGCGGCAAGCTCGTCCATGTTGTCACGAATGAGTTGTTGGTATTTTAAGAAAATGCGTGAGCGCGTGTTGATTGGGGTTTTGCGCCAGGTTTTGAATGCTTCTGCAGCCGCCGCGACAGCTTGGTTGATTTCATCGGGGGTAGTTTGGGGTACTTTGGCAATCACTTGTTGGGTGGCTGGGTTGGTTAGGTCAATCCACTCACTAGTGGTTGATTCGACAAATTCGCCGTTGATGAGTTGTTTGACAGTTTGGGTAGTCATCGTAACAATCCTTGTTTTTACGGTGTTGGGTGTATGGCGTTTGATAGCGTTAACGCGTTGCAAAACAGTGTGAATGAGTTGGGGGGTACTGTCAATAATACTTAATTACTTAAGTATTTTTTCTAGAGTAGTTTGCTGGGCGGCCGTCATAGGATTAATGACAATAATTTTTGAGGCTAGCTCACCTTTGCTGCGAGCGCCCAGTTTTTTCATTAAGTTGGCTTTATGCACTTCAATGGTTCTGGGGGATAAACCAAGTGACTTACCAATCTCTTTACAGGTATAGCCATTGACCACAAATTGCGCAATTTGGGCTTCACGTGCGGTGAGCTGGGATTCGGACAGTACTTGCGGTTTTTTTTCAAAATGCCAAATTGCCAGTTTGAACGGGTCATCTGGGGTTAAAGTGCGTCCGTGTGTGGTTGCCCAAAATATCTCCCCTGTTTTGTGACGCATAAAGCGCTCATCACAGTAATACAGATTGGTCTGTAATCCCAAACCTGTTAATGCCTCTTTGCCAATTTTTTCAAAATCTTCGACACTGGGAAACAATTTTTGCATCGATTGATTGAGTAGCTCATCGTGCGCATAACCAAACAAATTGGCAAAGGCATCGTTGAGCGCTTTGATACGCCGATAGCTTAATACCACTATCGGCGTGGGCGCATGCCTAAAAGCCAGTAAGGCATAATTTTCCATAACAATCACCCCTGATTTTTAAGCCCTGACAACTTATTGCCTGACAACTTATTGATTGCCATTAATAATCCGCCATCGCTTGTCTGACCGCCTCAATCGCAGTTGGGTCATCAAGGGTACTCATGTCGCCTGTTTCTTTGCCTTCCGCCAGTGCCTTAATAGAGCGGCGTAAGATTTTGCCTGAGCGGGTTTTGGGTAAAGCTTTGGGAAAATAAATAGCCGCAGGTTTAGCAAGGGCGCCCAACTGTCTTGCGACTTCACCCACGATTTGCTGCTCAATGCGGAAACGGTTTTCGGTTTCTGCTACTAAGTCATGATTTTTTAGAATACAAAAGGCAATGGGTAGCTCACCTTTAAGCTCATCATGGATGCCAACCACCGCTGATTCGGCGACTTCGGGGTGATGACCGATGGCCTCCTCGATTTCCTTGGTACCCAAACGGTGACCTGCCACATTGATGACATCATCGGTTCGCCCTAGAATATAGTAGTAGCCGTATTCATCCATCACCGCATAGTCTGATGTTGCGTATTGTTTGCCATCAAGTAGTGAAAAATAGCCATTGATAAAACGCTCGTCATTTCGCCAAACGGTGGTCAAACACCCAGGTGGTAAAGGTGCGGCCAACATCAGCATGCCTTTTTCATTGGCCTGGCAAGGTTCGCCTGTGGTTTCATTGATGACTTTGGCGTCAAATCCAAACATCGGATAGCCGGGTGTGCCTTGTTTGTGTGGCTTGTGGTCGGGATTGTCTGCAAATTTTGGGGCATGGCTTAGGATCGGCCAGCCTGTCTCAGTTTGCCAATAGTGGTCAATGATTGGCACACCCATGTGACCTGTTAGCCACTGGGCCGTTGGCTCATCGAGTGGCTCACCTGCCAAGAAGAATGATTTTAGGCTTGAGATATCGTGACGGCTCATCCACATCTCGTCTTGTTTGCGCAGCATCCGTACGCCTGTCGGTGCGGTGAACAAAATATTGACTTTATTGGCTTCGACGATTCGCCACCAAATACCTGGGTTTGGCGTGGTTGGCAAGCCTTCATATATGATACTGGTCATGCCTGCCAGTAAAGGGGCATAGATGCTAAACGAGTGACCTACTGCCCAACCGATATCCGAAATCGCCCAAAACGTCTCGCCCGCTTTACCGTTATAGACAAAATCCATCGCGGTGGCAAGGGCTACTGCATGACCGCCTGTGTCGCGTTGCACGCCTTTGGGTGTGCCTGTCGTGCCCGAGGTATATAGTAGATACGATGGCGCATTGGACTCTAACCAAACACAATCGACTTTGGTATTGTTGTCGACACTTATCGCCCGCTCGGTGGCATAGTCGATGTCTTGTGGCTCTGCTGTATATGGCATAATGCCACGGTCAATCACCAGCACCTTGGTGTTGACTTTGGCTTCTTCGACTGCTTTATTGACCAAGTTTTTATAATTAATGAGCTTGCCACCGCGTAGCCCTGCATCGACCGTAATCACCATTTTGGCTTCGGCATCATCCATCCGTACGGCAAGGTTATGCGAGGCAAATCCGCCAAATACCACCGAATGAATCGCTCCGATACGCACACAGGCGAGCATGGCATACGCCGCTTCCAAAATCATCGGCATATAGATGACAACACGGTCGCCTTTGTCGATGCCATGACGTTTTAGCACATCGGCAAAATAGTTCACTTCTTTGTATAAATCGTTGTAAGTTAAACGGCGTTTGGCATAGTCGGTATACAGTTCAACAGGGTTGCCGAGTGCCTTAAAAGCTTTCTGAATATTGGGGTAATTATCAATCATTTCAGCATTGATTTCGGTAGAGACCCATACAAAGGCATCTTGCTCTGCCCGGTTTTCAAGGTGGCGGTCGACCATGTTGTAACACAAATTGGTTTCCCCACCGACAAACCATTTGGCAAAGGGCAGCTTACTATCATCTAAAATTTGGGTAGGTTGTTGATGCCAATAGATTCGCTTGGCTTGCTCGCCCCAGAAGGCTTGTTTGTCGTTGATGGATTGATTGTATAAGTCAGAGAAATTCATTGGCTGTCCTTAGCTAGAATCTTAACGGATGGTGAAAGTCGCTTGCAGGTTTGGTTTTCAGAGGTTGGCAAAACATCTCATTGCTTGAATTCATTCCTTGAATCCACTTCATAAATTCAAATGATACGTTTTGTATCGTTTTTGAATATATCAAATAGGCTCGCTAACGTCAAGCCTTGCCAAAATAATTTTAACGCTGTTTATATTTCGAATTTTTAACGATGAGTATTTCTTATGGTGATAATAGTTTGTGCTAACATAATTGTCCTGTTACACTTTTTAGACTAAAGCAAATAAGGGAATAGTTATGAGCCAGACCAACGCCAGCCTAGCTGAAAATGAAAAAAGCCTTGCGCCGCCTCACGTTTTAGGCCTAGACGCGTTAAACTCGCATCCGTCAAATACGGCACTTGTTGAGCTTATCGACAATGATAAAGACTCTCCTTTGCTAGCGGACACCCAGTTACTTAGCCGCGTGCTGATAACGGTCGTTGAGCAGCAAACCTCAGAACCGGTCAAACAAACCATTAATAAACTGTTAAATGGCGAAGACCCCCAGCAGACTATTCAAGCCATTTTGCCAACGCTCAACCATCAACAGCGCAAGAACCTCATTCGGGCTTGTGGCTTATTTGCGCAAGTGTTTAACATCGCCGAAGACATGCACCATGAGCGCCGCCGTCTCGCCCACGAACAAGACGAATCTGCCTCAAAAAGTAGTTTTGCCCATGTGATTGATGAATTAAAAGCCCAAGGGATTAACAGCGATGAATTGCAAGCACAGCTTGATGATACCTTTATCAGTGCGGTATTGACCGCGCATCCGACCGAAGTGCAGCGTCAAACGATTTTATCACTGCGCCGTCAAATCCGTGCCTTACTTGAGCAATACCACACCGCGATTGGCTACCAACGTCATCGTATCGAGCAGCAACTAGAAGCCACGTTATTGTCGCAGTGGCAAACCAATGAAACCCGCCATTTTAAAATTACTGTCAAAGATGAAATTGACAATGGCATTGCCTATTTCGATTTAAGTTTTTTTGAAGCCTTGCCAAGTTTGTATCGCAAATTAGATTATCAGTTAAAAGAGCGTTTCCCCGACACTGACATGCCAAACTTACTTAATATCGGTGGTTGGATTGGTGGCGACCGTGACGGCAATCCATTCGTGTCAGCCGATACCCTTCGCTATGCGTTCAAACGCCAAGCGGCGACGGTGTTTTACTTTTATCGTGACCAACTGGGCAAGCTATACCAAGAGTTGCCGCTGTCTATCCGCCATGTCAACGTGAGTGATGCGGTACTGGCACTCTCCGAGCAATCCAAAGAAGATAATATCTCTAGAGAAGAAGAGCCTTATCGCCGCGCCATTGGGTTTATCTCGTCACGTTTAGTCGCTACCTCGCATACGTTTGATTTGTCTTACGGTTGTCGCTTTGGACTTAGTGAGCCCTACGCTGATTGTGACGAGTTTTTAGATGATTTGTACGTTGTTTATCAGTCATTGGTGGATCATGGCAGTGAGTTACTGGCTAACGAACGACTCACCGATATCATCCGCGCGGTGGAAGTATTTGGTTTTTATTTAATGCCATTGGACTTGCGCCAGTTTTCAGGGATTCATGCCGAAACGGTCCATGATTTGTTCAAACATGCCGATTTAGAAGATTATCTTTCTTTATCTGAGTCCGCGCGTCAACGTGTGCTGCTACGTGAATTGGCAACTGCGCGCCCTTTATACAACCCCTATATCACTTATGAGCCACAAACCCAGCGTGAGCTAGAGATTTTTCAGGCCGCAGCCGATATCAAAAATCGCTTTGGTGACAAAGCGATTACCCAAAGCATTATCTCCAATGCAGAACAAGTAAGCGATTTGCTGGCATTGGCGTTATTATTGAAAGAATCAGGGCTATTATTGGTCAAAGATGGCGTACCTATGAGCCGTATCAATATCGTGCCCTTGTTTGAAACCATTGAGGCGCTGCAAAATAGTACCCGCATCATGAGTGAGTTACTCGATAAACCTTGGTACAAATCGGTGCTAGCCAGTCGTGACAATCTGCAAGAGATTATGCTCGGTTATTCAGACAGTAACAAAGATGGCGGTTATGTCACCAGTCAATGGTCGCTATACCAAGCTGAAATTCAGCTGGTGGAAATGGCAGAAAAATATGCCATTCAACTGCGTTTATTCCACGGTCGTGGCGGTAGCGTAGGTCGTGGGGGCGGTCCGTCATTTGAAGCGATTTTGGCACAACCAGAAGGCTCAGTGGATGGTCAAATCCGTATTACCGAGCAAGGGGAAGTTATTACCGCAAAATATGCCGATGCGGGCAACGCGGAACGCAACCTTGAGACGCTGATTGCCGCAACGCTCAAAGCGAGCCTATTGCCAAGCCATAGCGAAAGCCCTGATAGCGACTTAATGAATCAATTATCGCATGAAGCCTTTAATTGCTATCGCGCGCTTATCACTCAGCCGTATTTTATTGACTATTTCTTGCAGACAAGTTTGGTCAAAGAAATTGCCAGTTTAAATATTGGCTCACGTCCTGCTAGCCGCAAGTCTTTGGCGCGTATTCAAGATTTGCGCGCGATTCCTTGGGTATTTTCTTGGATGCAAAATCGCTTGATGCTGCCAGCGTGGTATGGCTTTGGCACCGCAGTCGAAAAACTGATTACAGATAACCCAGACAACTTAGCAAAACTGCAACACAACGCCCAACACAGCGCCTTTATGCAAGCCATGTTATCAAATATGGCACAGGTGATGGCAAAAACCGATATCGAAATCGCCCAAGCCTATGTTGAGCTCGCCAACGACGCCACTGAAGCCAGCGCTATTTTTGCACTCATTACTGCAGAATATCACCGCAGCCTTAAAGCCTTGCTGACACTGACCAATAAAGAAACGCTACTGGATGACAACCGTACATTGGCACGCTCACTTGCGCTACGCCTGCCGTATTTGAATGCGTTGAACTGGTTGCAAGTCGCTTTATTAAAACAACTTCGTGAAGCGACGACTGATGAAGCGACTAGTGATAATGAAGCGTCTTATACCGCAGTGCTTAACTTGGTTCATTTAACTATCAATGGTATTGCCCAAGGCTTAAGAAATACCGGTTAGTCAGTGTTCAAAACAGTCTTAAATTACCTATTTAAAAAAATCGCTAGTTATGTACTGGCGATTTTTTTATTGACAGTTTTTTTGTTTATTACAATTAACCCAAATAAAGCTTATCAAAATCCAAATGGTGTACCCATTCTCGTAGTAGCAATACCTTGGCATAAAACGCTAGGTCATTGGGCATAGCTGGCAAATCTTGCAGCGAGCGATAGCCCGCCAGCACTGCAAAAGCTTTTTCTAGCATCTCAGCGCGAATATAGCCGCCATTGTCATCTTGCTCAAACGCTAGCAAGCGTAAATCCTCTACCCCTATCACCTTTAATAACTCATCTTTGGGCAAGCTGGGTTTTAGCGGTGAAATAGCATCTTCTATGCGCATAATTGCCGTTTCCCATGCCAATTCGGTGGGTGGCAATGCGTGCAATGTCTGTGCAATTACGTTTAACGTAAGCCCAATATCCCATAGGTTATCTTGCAACCTTACACTGATATGGTCAGGATTTAGTATTAACACTAACATAGCACGCCCTTTTGTGATTTTGATTGATTATAACTGGATTGTGATTAAATAGCTTGATTGTCATTAAAATGCGCTCGTCTAACCAGTGGATTTGATTTTATAAAAAAAACCCTTATCTAATAACCACATAAACAAGGGGATAGCCATGTCAGAAATTCAATTTAATGCCAACTTAAAAAAAGCCGAAAGCGATGCGCCACTGACTGAGCAGCAATTAGAGGCACTGGCACAAAAACGCGCCTATTTGCAAGAGCAAGCTGAAGACATCATTGCGATTGCACAATTACAAGATAATTCTGCGCTTAACTGTTTACACAAAATCAATGTCTTAGGCGGTACCTCAGAAAAAGCTTATAGAGCCGTAAATACCCGTATCGTAACCGACCAAGACCCACATGGCGCTTATCATGCGGTGGCAATGGCACAGTCAACTTCGGATTTGCCCTTTGATGTGCCTACACTCGTAGATATTGTCATTGAGCAAGGTGAGCCAGCATTACAACTGCGGCTGTTAAAGCTATTTGATAGTCAGCCGATTGCTGCCGAGCCGATTCCAAAAATTCGTGACAGTATCAATCAGTTAGGGGATAAAGCGGTGATTGCACAGCTCAATCAGCATTTGTTAAATCGTCAGTGACACAAAAACAAAAAAGGTTAGGAGCTCTCCTAACCTTTTTTATGTCTGTGCTGTTGTTACCGCTGTCCTTTTTACATTTGGGCTTTTTACTTGTACTTCTTTGCTTATATAAAGGCTTAGGTATAAATTACGGGCATCTAAACGTCATGGTATATTCGTAATCATCATCTCGGGCAAGGGTTTTTTTGCTGCCAAACACACTGCCAATCATGCCTATGGCTTGGTCAGCCGCGCGTCCCATGTTTTCATCCAACACACCATTATACTGATAGCTATCGGTCAACACGATGGGCGATTTTCCGCGGCACTGCTCGGTTGCGATATGTAACGCATTTAATTTGGCGCTATTTTTGCTTTTGCCTAACCCAGTGGTTTCTAGGGTGTTGTTTGCGCGCTGTATCACGGGTAAATTAGTGGGTGTGCTTTGACAAGCAGATAAGCTCATTGCTGCTAATAGCGCGATAGTTGTAATTTTTAATGGGGTGATGTTTAATAAAGACGGTTTGAGAGATGATTTCATGATCTGCAGGCTGTCCCTTTTCAATAGCGGTGTTAAAGTTTTCATCAATTATCAACAATACAGGCAACCTCACCATGTCAATAATAGAATTTGGTTGATTGCTTGTATTAGTGTGTGGTAAAAAGTGAGCCGCCGCAAGTGGTCTTACAAATCATAAAATCCGCGCAACAATTGGCTGGTTTGTTGATTTTCAACCTAGCTATTTTGGGTGAAATTGGTTAGCATGATGGGTGGTTTTTTTAACGTTTTTTGCTTAGATTAGGACGATTATGCGCTCACCTGCCCATTCATTAACCCATTCGCAATTAATAGATGCCCCTTGCGGCAAGCTTGAAGTTGACGCGCTTTGGCAAGCTGACTCAACGGGGGGCGTTGCCAACCCAAACGCCGCGTCAGTTGAGCGTGTTGCCATTCTTTGTCACCCCAATCCATTGCAAGAAGGCACGATGATGAATAAAGTGGTGACCACCATGTATCGTTTTGCCCGCGACCAAAACATGCACGTGGTACGCTTTAATTTTCGCGGTGTGGGACAGTCAACGGGCGAGTATGGCAATGTGACAGGTGAAATCGAAGACGCGTTAACCGTGCTGCAATGGATTCATAGCCAAACCGAGGCACGCAAGCTATGGATTGGCGGATTTTCGTTTGGTGGATTTGTCGCCGCCAAGCTTGCCCAGCTTGTCAATGAACAAGGCGCATTTTTGGGCGTCGATGATTTTGACATCACGGATTTGGCACTCATTGCCCCTTCTATCGAAAAAAACGACACCTCAGATTTGCTACTGCCCACCGCGCAAACCTTTATGATTTATGGCGCGAATGATGAAGTGATTGCGCCAAGCTCGCTACAACAATTTGGGGAAAACTTTGGTATTCAAACGCACATCATTGACGATACAGGGCACTTTTTTCATGGTAAATTAGGGGAATTAAAACAGCTGCTTGAAGCGTTAAGTAGCAAATAACGCAGTTTTTATTTTATCCTAGTTCCTGATTTGTGTTTTTGACGGGTGTTTTCGATTCAAATTTTTGCTGTATTTGACATCGTGCGCTATTTGGCACTTTAATGCCGTCTATTTAATCGCATCTATTTATTTAATACCCCCTACGTCAAAGCACGTTGAAATGGAATTTTGACAACTTTTTAATTTACGCTGAGAGACAACATGCCCAACTCAAATTTACGACCCCTACAACGCTATGAGCTTGCGCTAAAATCTGGTGAGTTTAGCGAAGATGCACAGCAGCGCGCTGCGATGACTTATTTGGACAATGTCTATGAACAAATCATGGACAACCGCGCCAAACAACGTGGGCTGTTTAGCTTTTTAAGACGTACTGATCCGCCCAAAGGGCTGTATATGTGGGGCGGCGTGGGTCGTGGTAAGACTTGGATGATGGATATGTTTTTTGAGTCGGTGCCTGCCGACAACAAAATGCGCCAACACTTTCATCACTTTATGAAACGGGTGCACGCCGAACTCAACAAGCTACAAGGTCAACCAGACCCACTACAAAAAGTCGCCGATATCATCCATAATGAAGCAGATGTGATTTGTTTTGATGAATTTTTTGTCTCCAATGTCTCCGATGCGATGATTTTGGGTGATTTATTTACCATGCTATTTAAAAAAGGCATCACCTTGGTTGCCACATCAAATATCGCACCAAATGGCTTATATAAAAATGGTATTCACCGTGACCGTTTTTTACCTGCCATTGCCGAAGTTGAAAAAAACTGTACGGTTATGAATATTGACAGTGGCATCGACTACCGTCTGCGCGTATTGCAGCAAGCCGAACTTTACGTGTCTCCGTTGACCAAAGAAAACATCCACTGGCTTGCTAACCGCTTTACCGCGCTAAGCAACAACCAACACATTATCCAAGACCCCCTTCATATCAATGGTCGTGATATCGCCATCAAAGGTCGCACCGAAAACACCCTGTACGTTGATTTTCGGGCATTATGTATGCAGCCGCGCTCAGCCAGCGACTTTATTGAAATCGCCAACGAGTTTAGCACGGTGCTGGTGGATGATGTGCCCATACTCAACGATATTATCGCTGACCCGACAAGGCGCTTTATTTACCTTGTCGATGAGTTTTATGATCGCCGCGTGAAGCTTTTGGTACGCGCAGAACAGCCGATTTTACAACTGTATGATGGGCAAAAATTGGCGTTTGAGATTGAGCGTACGCGCTCACGGCTGTTAGAGATGCAATCAGAAGAATATCTCAAAGCGGAACATCGTTTGGATGAGATAAAAAAAGAAGATATGACCATTTAAATAATTCAAAGCCTTAATTGTTATGCAGGTGAGTGGCTTTAACGATGTATATTCCCAAAGATTTTTCCCAAACCGATTTTGAAGCCAAATTTAAACTTAGCCAAAATAAAACCTTGGATAATCAGCAAGGGGTGATTGGCGGTTTAACACAACTGCAATCAGCTTCAGCGGATAATATGGCAACGCTAATCAATAACCTCTTTTAGGAATAAAAATGACAAATTCAGACATTTTAGACTTTATCAAATCACGCCGTTCAATCGGCAATCTTGTCGCCCCTGCCCCGAACCGAGAGCAAGTCGAACAAGCGATTGAAGTGGCCCTATCCGCCCCCGATCACAAGGATTTAAACCCGTACCGTTTTATCGTGCTTGAAAACCAAGCGCTCAATACCTTGGGCACGGCGTTAAAAAATGCGGCGATGGCACAAGGTGAAACTGACGAGAAAACCCTCAAGAAAGCCAAAAATATGCCGCTGCGTGCGCCGATGATTATCGCGTGTGTGACTGATTTTAAACCCCATGATAAAGTCCCCCATTGGGAACAAATAGCGGCAAGTAGTTGTGCGGTACAAAATCTCTTGCTCGCCTTGTCCGCACAAGGGTTTGCCAGCGTATGGCGCACCGGTCCACTTGCCAATGCGCCTGCAATCAAACAACTGTTTAATGTAAGCGCTGATAACCAAGTCATTGCTTTTGTCTATGTTGGCACAGCCGTGTCGACCATCCCGCCGCGTTCTAAGATAGACGTCACACCATTTATTGTTTATGATAATGGCACAAACTAACGGCTAAGCTAGCCGTTTTTATATTTTGCTCATGTAAAGGGTGGCCTGTTGTCAGTATTTGCAGGACAAGTGGATTCAAGGATTTTCAATGAAAAAACCCCAGTTAGCAACCAATCTAAGTGAAAATTTAGAAAAGCTGAATGTCAATCGTGAAAAAGCCAGCAAGCTGTTTGCCGACGTCATTGAAAAAGCGGTCAAAAAGTCTAAACCGGACACCACAGCGCTATTAGAAAAAGACTTAGACATAGAGACAGACTTAGACAATCAGCTCGCCAACCAACCTGCGCCCCTCAAAATTGCCGTGCTGGGCGGTGGTAGTTTTGGTACGGCAATGGCCAATTTATCGTCCAAAAATGGCTGCGAAGTCACACTTTGGGTACGCGATAAGCGCAGCGTCAAATCGATGCAAAAAACCCACATCAATAAAAAATACTTGCCCGACCATAAGCTTGACGAGCGCCTGCAATTTACCCATGATTTGCAAGCAGCCGTCAAAGATAAAGATTTGATTTTTGTGGCCGTGCCGAGCTCAGCTTTTCGCGAAACTTTACAAAAAATTGCGCCTTTTATCAGCGCTCAAGCCATCGTGTCTTTAACCAAAGGTATGGAAAAAGATACCTTTGCGCTAATGAGTGATGTGATCGCAGATGAATTGCCCAATGTGGCTTTTGGCGTGATGAGCGGTCCCAATCTCGCCAAAGAAATCATGAATAATATGCCGTCTGCCACCGTGATTGCCAGCCAATCTGCAGCGCTACGGCTTGCCGTGCAGACAGCGCTGCACAGTGCGTTTTTTCGCGTGTTTGCCAGTGATGATTTAATTGGCGTGGAGCTCGGCGGTGCGCTTAAAAATATTTATGCCATCGCCATGGGCATGGCGGCTGCCTATGACATCGGGGAAAACACCAAAGCCATGATATTAACCCGCGCATTGGCTGAGATGAGCCGATTTGGTGTCCAAGCGGGGGCTAATCCGCTGACCTTTTTGGGATTGTCGGGCGTGGGTGATTTGTATGCAACTTGTTCATCGACCTTAAGCCGTAACTACCAGATTGGTAATATGCTAGGGCGTGGCATGAGCCTTGACCAAGCCATCAAAAAACTGGGGCAAACCGCTGAAGGGATTAATACTATCCAGCAGGTGAATGAAAAAGCCATGAAAGCGGGTATTTATATGCCAATTACTCATGCCTTGCACGATATTATCTATGAAGACAAAGCGCCGCTTGGGGTTGCGTTAAACTTAATGGAAGCAGGATTTAGAAGTGATGTAGAATTTGTCATGCCGCATCAAGTGCAACCAAAGCATAACTGACAAACATAACTTTAAATATTTTTAGGTAAATACATGCAATTAATTTTAGTTCGTCATGGTGATGCAGGCGCTTATACCCTGCCAGACCATGAAAGAAATTTATCAGCACTGGGTCAAGCCCAAGCTTCACAGACCGCAGCGTGGCTTGCCGAAAACTTTGAGCCGGATCATTTTATCGTCAGTCCTTACAACCGCGCCCAGCAAACCCTTGCCCAAATCCAGCAATTTTTTCCCCATGTGCCTGTGACCACGTATGAGGGCATCACCCCCGATAACGATGCAGACATCGCCGTGGATGCGCTAGGCGAATTGGTTGGCGATTGCATGGTGGTGGTTTGTCATATGAATATCATTGCCAAAATCGCCAGTATCCTAACTGATGAGCCACTCAATGGTTTTGCGCTGGCTGAAGCGCGTGTATATGATATGGGTATATTGGCACCCAGTCTTGCCGCTGAGATCAAACGCTTTGTTCCCACCTGTTAGGTGATTTAATTTGTCAATTTTGTGTAGGACACCTCTGTGATTCATATTTGGTTGCCAACTCAGCATGCTGCCTTACGTTTATGGCAACAAACCACCCAGACTTGGCAAACGGCTGACGATTGGCAAACGCTTGCGACCCTTGCCAATCTGCAAACCACCCAATCAGCCAAGCTACAAGCCTGTCTTTATTTTCCTAGTGTCAGTTTATTAACAATCCAGCCTACCCTTTCAGCAAGCCAGCTCAACGCTTTGGGCGACACCGGCAGGCGCTATTTATTTGAAGATATCAGCATTGGGTCGGTAGAAGATTTACAAGTCAAAATCCAGCCGACGGTCAGCAATAGCGAGTTACCTGCATTATTTGGGCTTCATGCGGCCGATGTTCATTCATGGATCAATGCTGCCTCGTTGGCGGGTATTGAGATAGTCGCTTTAGTGCCAGATTTCTTATTGCTGCCGACCCTAGATACTAGACTTGATACTAGAATTGATACAAGCATAGCTACGAGCACCAATGCGAAGGCCACAGAGACGAGGGCTACGACAAGCGCGGTCTACTACCAAGATGCAGATACACAGTTATTAAAACTCCATACTTATCACGGCATGGCGGTGAGTTTTTTACCGCTGGTACTCACCAAATTACCCATCCTAGAAACGCTATATTTAACGGGTTTTCACGATGAAACCGTTGCCCAGCAATTAGCCAGTATGCCTAATTTATCCATAGAATCGTCTGAGTTGTTGCCTACCCCAATCAAAGACCCGGTCAGACATTTTTTTAACTTTGCGACAATCAAAGGTAAAACGACGCTTGCGCCTTATGCCAAAGTCATCGCCCTAGTCAGTGTTTGTGCGCTACTGACAGCCTTTGTGGTCGATGCGCTTCGTTGGTATTATTATAACCAAGCACAAAAACAAGCCGCAACTTTGCTAGCTCAGCAATATGCCCAGTGGTTTCCCAATGAGCCGCTTAGTAGCAAACTTACCCTGCAGCGACAGTTATCTGGTAAATTAACCACCCAGCAATCAGCCACCCCAAACCTACTTCAGACATTGTCGTCCATACAGCCGGTATTGCAGCAATACCAACTGACTGCCAAGCAGCTTAATTTTCAAAATAATCACTTACAACTGCAGCTTTTATCATCAAGCGCCGAGTCGTTAAACAAAGCCGTTAATGACATGGTAAACAAAGGGATAAAAGCCAAGCTAGGGTCTGTCGATGCCGCCATGCCCGCTGCGATGTCTTCGAATACTGCCAGTGCGGTTTCCAGTGCAGTGGCGCCAACTTCTGCTGGCAGTGCCCTTGCCATGATAGATATTGAATTGGCAGATTAAACCTAAGACTGAGATGAATTTATGAAACCGCACGCTTCACTGAGCCAATCCCTGCAAAAACTAACCACGCCTTTGGGTCACGCGTTTCAAAATTTATCACGTCGTGATCAGATTGCGCTGCTGATATTGGCAATGTTCTTGCTTTTTTTTGTGGTCGGTGTCGGTGGTTGGACGCTGCATAGCCAAGCCAACCAAGCACAAAAAAAATACGATGACACCATGGCAGATGTGTTTTGGCTACGCAGTCAAGCAGGTAATATCAATCCCAACCAAACCCAACAAGTCAGTCAAGCCGATGCTATCAAACAAATACTCACCCAATCAGGTATTGTCAATGCGCAAGTGGTCGAAAATGGCAATACTATCCAAGTTGCTTTTAGCCACGCGCAGGCCAGCGTAATCACCAATATATTTAATCAGTTTGAACAACAAGGTATTCGCATCCAGCAACTACAAATCAACCAGCCAGCCGTCGATAAACTTGAAGTACAATCTGTCTTATCTATTAACTAATAGTAAAAACCATAAAAAACGATGCACTTGGCATCGTTGTTTTGGCGCATGGGGGCGCATGGGGTGATTATTTTTGCACCCACTGACGGATTTTATCACGCTCTGCTGGCGTTGCTCTCAACCATAACTGCATAAATTGATCGAGACTATCCGATGAACTGACCGTGGTCGCAACAGGTTGATTGATAGCGGGAATCGCGCCGCCTGATTGTCCTAAGGCATTGATGGTTTGTTGATTGGCTTCAACCGCTTTTGAGCTACCACCAAACACACCGCCTAACGCATTACCCAACCCGCTAAAAATGCTTGAACTATTGCTTGATGTAGCTTGCTGACTTGCAATGATTTGCTTGCCTTGTAGCACCGCTAGTGTGGGTTGTTTGACATATTCTTTGGCCGCATTATAGTCTTCTGGTTGACCTAGCATATCCAACACATACGTTTGATTGTCGGCAAGCTCTACCGGAACGCTAATATTGCTTGAACGTAACACATCGTGATTGTCACCGCGCAGCTCATACAACCGATTATACTTGGCAGTAATCACATGTTTGCCTGGCTCAAGTTTGTAGGTTTTTTGCGGCTTTGAAAGCAAGCCGTTTTTGACTTCTTGACCATTAATGGCAGTCACCACGGTATTATCTGTAACATTCAAGGTGACTTGGGCAAATGTTTGTGTGGTTGCTAACACGCCCGCAGTCAACGCGGCAGCCGTCCATAAGTACTGTTTATTCATAGGATATCCTGTTGTTTTACATCAAACTGTTGATGGATTCTAACCCATTTATCACGCAATTCCTATGACAAACCCGGTCAAAAATCTAAAAAATTTTCATTTTCTGCAATTTCATCAAAGTCCGCCAATTCAAAATTGAGCGTTAAATTATCAATGATGTTCATCGCATCTTGAATTTTGGCTTTGCTCACTTTGTTTAATGGGGTGCGTTCCATGTTGGAAAACAACGGCTGCAATTCGTTTAACACTGCCAACATCGCGCCGATGCGGTGTGGACCTTCATTGAGCAAATAGTCAATGATGCGCGGGTCAAAGTGCCAATGACGACGGCGTAATACTGATTCCAAAATCAGCTGTCTATCAAGCTTATCACTGCCCGTTGGCAACTGAAAAGTCGCGGCTCGAGCAAGCCTTGATAGCAAATCTCGCAACTCAAAATTTAACGCTTTGACAGGCAATCGACTGGCAAAGATAATTTTATTGCCGTATTCTTGCGATAAATTAATCAGATGAAAAACCGCTTCTTGCCACTCAGGATGACCTTGAATTTCATCCATATCATCAAGCGCAATCACTGTGGTATTCTCTAGCGATGACAACACCATGGCATCCATATTGGCATTTATCAACTCACGCAGCGATAGATAAATAACAGATTGGTCGATATCACGGAAGGATTCGCAGATAGCGTTGAGTAGATGGGTTTTACCTGTATCGCGCTCGCCGTATAGATATAGCTGCGTCAATAGCCCTACATGCATTTGGCGCACCACATCGATGATTGATACCCAGCCTGGACCACTAAAGTCACTGATACTCGCGGACTGCTTGATATTTAAGTTTAGACTTAATTGTTCCGACATTCATGCACTCGCAATCGGTAAGATATCCCTTTTTGAAAATAAATCATAAACCACTATACATATAGTGCTGCCCAGTTAGCCGCTCAGTGTTTAAAAGTTTAAAAGCAAAAAATTCAAGCGTCTAACTAAATTTTGACTATTATAACCTAAATTTATGAAATAGCTACTCACGCGCCTTTTGCCCCGTGTCGGGTTATTGCAAATTTACTTACCTTTGTTATTTACCTTTTAAAACAGTCAATACCATTCTAGCACTGAATGCGATGATATAACCAAAGATTGTACATGTCTTATCATTTTAGTAGTATATTTGATTATCTTTGTAATGGAGACTTTTATGTCTTTTGTTAACCAATGGCGTGATGCGAATTTTTTTAGACCATTACATATCACTATAAGCACCTTGAGCGCTATGGGGCTAGGCTTGGGACTTGCCGCCTGCCAGCCCACCCCTGAGACAAATAACCGAGCCAGCGACACTGCCCCTTCAACCGCTAATGTACCTGAAGTCATCATTGCCCAAACCCCAGCCACTATACCACCTGCCACAGTCGGGTTAAAACGCATGGATTTTCCGGTGTATTTGGCAGGTGTGCCCAATCTACTGCATCCGATTATTCCGTCAGTGCCTATCAATCGCAAATATGACAGCGATGGCAGTGATGCTAAAAAATCACCCGTCAGTTACTTTCAAGAAGTTGCCCCCTATGATTTTCAAAGCAGTGTTTACAATATTGTGTTTGAAGGGTTAAAAACCGGGCAAGTACACCGGCTGTTTCCACAAGATAACTTTGTGATAAGAGCGGTGCACACGCCCTTGGTGGATTTAAGCCAAGATGACAAAACAGTGCAGAAGAAAGCTACCATTACGCAAACTGCACCTACCCAACCGCAAGCCGCTAATGAAGCAACCAGCCCATTGGCAGTCAAAGTCGGTAATACCTTGCTGATGGGCTATTTTATCTATGAAGTCAAAGAGATAGCTGATGATGATGACAATAAAACCAATCTTGATCAGCAGCTTACCTTGTATTTAAGTGATTTGAATGGCAAAAATTTATTGAAACTCACGCCCAACAATCAATATTTTAAACATTATAAATGGCTCCCTGAGAGCAAGCGTTTTTACTTCTCAACCCAAGCCGATACCAACGGCGATCGGGTGATTGATGAGAATGATAAATACTTCTATTATTTCATCGATTTTTCCAAAAACGCGCAAATAGTCACGGCGTATGATTTTAGTAAGCCAAAAGCATAAACCTTTGGTTAAATAATCAATTAAGCGCGTTTGAGACGTAACGCATTGAGCACCACAAACAGTGAGCTTAATGACATACCAATCGCAGCCAACCAAGGCGGCACATAGCCTAACGCAGCGGGTATCAGCACGATAAAGTTATACCCTAGCGCCCATTTGAAGTTTTGGGCAATAATGCGATCGGTCTTGAACGCCACCTCACGCGCTTTTGCCACGGCTTGGATTTGACCATTGAGCACCAAAGAGTCACTGGAGACTTGCGCCAAATCTGCCGCCCCTGCCATCGCAGTTGAGATGTTGGCAGCGGCAAGTACCGGCGCATCATTGACCCCATCCCCGACCATTTGCACGATATGTCCTTGCTGCTGCAGGGCTTTTAAATGTTGTACCTTATCATTCGGGGTAAGACCTTTATAAACCGTGTCAATACCAAGCTCGCGCGCTACTTCAAACGCCTGAGCACTAGGGTCACCGGTGAGCATTAGCACCTGCGTGCCTTGGTCTTTAAGATGTTTAATGGTAGCTAAGGCGCTTTCTCGGACTTTATCATGAAAATAAAAATGCGCCAGTGGTTGCCATTTTTTGCTTAGGCTATCTTGTCTTGATAAGGTCACACTGGTGCTGGCTTGGTGCTTAGTCAGATTTGGCAGTAACCCATCGTCTAATCCTGATTGCACTGCAAAACCATGATGACCTAGACGATAACTTAGCCCATCAATCGTTGCCTGCAGACCGCCCCCCGGAATGTGTACCAAATCGCTGGTAGTGGGTAAATGCATTTGCCGAGTCATTGTCAATAACGCATGGGCAATGGGGTGACGACTGCCCACTTCAAGGCTCGCTGCAATACTTAAAAAATGGTTTTTTATCTCGTCTTCGTTTTTGGTATCATCTTCAGTAAAATCCACTGACGGATTTTGTTTAACACCATACGGCACATTCAGCGTTTCAATCGCCATCAAATTGGGTTGACCGTAGGTCAATGTACCGGTTTTATCAAACGCCACATGGGTGACTTCAGCAAGTGTGGTAATGGTATGCCCGCGCGTCGCCAAAAACCCCAGGCTTGCTAGTCGATTGGTAGAAACGGTTAATGCGATGGGCGTGGCCAACGACAAGGCACAGGGACAAGTAGCGACCAATACGGCAACCGTTGCCCAAATGGCATGACTCGGCTCGATAAAATACCATGCCAAAAACACCATACTGGCAATCACCAGTACCCGCGCGACAAACCAGCGCGCCAGTTTGTCTGCTTTTAACGCGATTTGCGGTTTTTCACTGAGTGAGCGATTCACTAGCCTGTCAATCACGCCCATTTGGCTGTCATTGGGTAATGTGGTGATTTGCATCACAAACGGCTGACTGTCATTTTGGCTACCGCCCACAATGCTATCGCCCAAGCGTTTGACGATTAAATCACTCTCCCCGGTCAATAAACTTTCGGACACCGTGGCACTATCCGACAGCAAAACACCATCACTGATGATACTGCTACCGGCATCAATGCGGACAATATCACCAACTTTTAGCGACTGCGCCGAAACCATTTGCTCATTATCGCCCCTATTGGCAGGGTCTATACTAAGTGACTGATAAAAAAGGTCTTTATATTGACTGGCATAGCGCGTCACTTGTGAGACATCCCTACTCTCTATCGCTAACGGCGCTTCATGACCCAGCTTTGCGACCAACACAGGTTCGACGACCACCAAATCCTTGGCTAAATTGGCAGCCTTTAGCCTGGCATTGTGCTCGACAAATTTGCCCGCCAATAAGAAAAATATCAGCATACTAACCGAGTCATAATAGGTCTCGCCCGTGTTGGTCAATGTCGCATATAGACTTGCCAAAAAGGTAATGACAATGGCGATACTAATCGGCACATCCATATTGACTTGGCGGGCTTTGATGGCTGACCACGCCGATTGAAAAAATGGCAACCCTGCAATCAAAAATACAGGAATACTAACAAACAGCGATACCCAGCGTAAAAATTGCCGATCGTTGACGCCGATACCTGAATATTCCCCAAAATATAGCGCCACTGCAAACATCATTGCTTGCATGGCACCCAATGCCGCAATGCCCAATTGAAACAACATACGGCGATTATCTCGCTTGAGCATCGCCTCATGGGTATCTTGCCGATAGGGTTTGGCATCATAGCCAATGGCTTGCACATTTGCCAAAATTTGGCTAATCGGCAGTTTTTTCTCATCCCATACCACGCGCATCCGTTGATTGGTGAGATTGACTTGGCAAGTGTCCATGCCATCAAGGCGATACAACTGGGTTTCAATCAGCCAACTACAGGCAGCACAGCGCAAATTGCTGATTGACAGCTCAGCAACGCTTTGCCCTTGCTGATGGTAAATAAATTGCGATTTGATATCGTCGTGGTCATACGCTTGCAGCTGATATAACGAATCAGGGAGACTGGCGGTGCGATTGATTTCACTGCGGTCAAGATAGTATTGCTCAAGCCCCGCCTCGATGATACTTTGCGAAGCAAGCTGACAGCCCATACAGCACATCGCCCGATCTTCACCCAATACATGGGTAAAAAATGGCAGGCTTGGTAGCGGATCGCCACAATGAAAACAATGCCCTTCTGCTGGCAACACCAGCTCTACATCTTGATACGTGGTCGTAAATTTGCTATCCGCCTCACTATGCGTACGGCTAGGCGCATCGGTCACAACCGACTGCCCAATATCCGATTGTTTTGCCCCAAATTGGCTATCGTTTGGCATCATCAAATCCCCTAGGGCAAACACCCTAACTCACCCAAAAATGACTGTTATTGTACTGCAAAACCGTCTATTAAAGTTCAAAAATCCTGTATAGACGTGGCAAAATAGCACGATGTTGACATTGTATTTTGGCGTATTTTGGGTCATGATAAAGCACTTTTTTATACCCCTGATCGTGACGCATTTTTGTATGAATTCAACCGTTATCTCTGCCGCTAAAAATCGCCAAAACTCGCCTAAATTCCAGCATCACTCAAACCAACAAGGCATGTTTATCCTAAGCTTCATCTTTGTGGTGGCAGTATTGGTCGGCTTGGTATTGCTTGGGTTATATTTGGTGCGCCAAGACAATGTCATCACCCAAAAATTTGAGGGCAAACGCTGGAATATCCCTGCAAAAGTCTACTCGCAACCACTAACGTTGACGGTGGGTAATCCCCTTAGCGATGATGAATTGGAAAATTGGTTAAATTTACTCACCTATACCCCTGACAAAAACTATGACAATGCCGGCACTTATAGCAAAAAAAATGGCGAGTACTATATTCATACCCGCGAATTTAAATTTGCTGCCAATGATACTGAACCATCGCAAATTATTAAGGTCAGGCTTAAAGATAACCAAATTGAAAAATTACAAAGTACCCGTCCCAATCCATCGGGTGTGGCGCGGGTTGAGCCAATTTTTATTGGCGGTATCTATCCAGACAACAATGAAGACCGCATCGTTTTAACCATCAATGACTATCCGCAGCCATTAATTGATGCGCTGGTGGCAACAGAAGACCGCAGTTTTTATCAGCATCACGGCGTGTCTATCCGCGGGATGGGACGTGCGATTTATAGCAATTTTATGGGCGGTTCACGCCAAGGCGGCTCCACCATCACCCAGCAACTGGTTAAAAACTTCTATCTCAACTCAGACCGTACTATCAAACGTAAAGCCAATGAAGCGGTGATGGCGATTTTGCTTGAAATGCATTACAGCAAAAGTGAGATTTTGCAAGCCTATATGAATGAGATTAACTTAGGTCAAAATGGCAATCACTCCATTAACGGGTTTGGGCTTGCCTCGCAGTTTTACTTTAACCGCCCGCCAAAAGAGCTTCGACTTGACCAAATGGCGATGCTGGTAGGGCTTGCCAAAGGCCCTACCCAGTACAATCCGCTACGCTACCCCGATGCTGCCCTAAAACGCCGTAACGTGGTACTGAGCAATATGCTAATAACCGGTAAAATCAGCCAACAGCAATATGATGAAGCGGTGCAACAGCCACTGAGCGTGTCTTACAATCCTGTGATTGGTAAAACGCGTTTTCCTGATTATCTCGACGTGGTCAAACGAGAACTCACCCGTACCTATGATGCCAACGATCTCAAAAACGAAGGGTTAAGAATATTTACCAGTTTTGACCCCAATGTTCAAAAAACCGCGACCAATGCGGTCATTCAAAGCGTCAATCAGTTAAAAAAAAGTAATCCCAAACAGCTCACTAATTTGCAAGCTGCCCTAGTCAGCGCCAATCCCAACACCGGTGAGCTGCTCGCTGTGGTGGGAAGTAGTCGTGATTTTACCGGGTTTAATCGCGCCGTCGATGCCAAGCGCCAAGTTGGCTCTTTACTCAAACCGATTATTTACTTAACCGCATTTGAGCAGGGTCGTTATAATTTATCAAGTAGTGTCGATGACAGCCCGATTGTGCTAAAAATGACCGATGGTAAGACATGGACACCCAGCAATTACGGTGGCGGCAGTCATGGTATTATCCCCCTCACCAGCGCTTTAGCCAATTCCTATAACCAAGCTGCGGTACGTGTGGGCATGGAAGTCGGTATTCCCAATTTTTTAAATCAATTATACCGTATGGGTATCAATAGCCCATTGCCCAATTATCCATCTACCTTGCTTGGCGCGGTAAATCTATCGCCCATGGATATGTTGGGGATTTATCAAGTGCTGGCAACAGGTGGCTTGCGTCATGAAATTCATACCATTCGCACGATTATTGATGACCAAGGACGAGTGGTTCAGGGCATGGAACAAAAAAATCAGCAAGTCATCAACCCCACGGCTGCCTATCTCACCAATTATGCGATGCAGCAGGTCATCAAGCAAGGTACCGCCAAAGCGGCGCTGGCGCTCGGTGACAACCTCAATCTTGCAGGTAAGACAGGGACTACCAATGATTATCGCGATGCGTGGTTTGCAGGCTATAGTGGCAATCTGGTCAGCGTTGTTTGGGTCGGTTTAGATGACAATAAACCCACAGGTCTTAGTGGCGGTAATGGCGCTTTGCCGATGTGGATCAATTTTATGAAGCAGCAAAAGCTTACGCCAGTTAATCTCATCGCGCCAGGCAATATCGAATGGCTATGGATGGAAAACGGCAAATCACAATTATCCCATGAAAAATGTCCAAATGCCATCTATGTACCTGTTGATACCGACAATCTACCGCAAGATAGTAGTGAATGCGCGGTACAACTATACCAAAGTGAGCAAGAAGCAAGATTTGCTGCCCAGCAACAACAGGCAATGAGTGAGTTTGGACAAAGCCAACAACAGCGGTATGACAATATCGAGCGCAGACAAACCGATGAAGATACCATTGGCAATAACACACCTGCAACCAATCCATATCAAAGTGAGGGTGGCTATACGGGGAATACCCAGACCAACCCCAATACCCCTAATAACGGCGGCGACCCGACACATACCAACCAACCACTCAATGCGGCGCCGCGCTCGCAGTCTTGGTTAGAAAAATCGGTCAAAGAAATGTTTTAAAGACAATAACAGGCAAACCTTCTTATTTGCCCTTACCCTTACCTCTAGGTGTTTTGGCTTGGGTGCGCCAAGCAATAACACGGGCGTTTTCATTTTTGAGTCACATCGCATTTTTGGCTGAATGCGTTTATACTACCAAGCCAGCACGCTCGCCTTTTATTGTTTCATTATTTTATTTGTTATTTTTAAGGACTGTTTATGCCTTGGCAGCAATTACATATTCAATGCGAAAAATCTCAAGCCGAACTGGCGGAAACCTTGATGCTAGAAGCCGATGCGCTCAGTATCAGTTTAGATGATGCGGGTGACCAACCTTTATTTGAACCATTGCCAGGTGAATCGCCACTGTGGGATGATGTGATTGTGACTGGGCTATTTGATGGCGATTGTAATCTGGAAACTTTGAGTCAAGATATCGCCAATGATGTGGTGGCGACGCGAGTTTGGACGAGCCGAGTGGATGACAAAGATTGGGAACGTGAGTGGATGAAGAACTACCATCCCATTGAATGTGCCAATGGACTTTGGATTGTGCCCAAATGGATGTCACCGCCTAACCCCAATGCGATTAACATCATCATGGATCCCGGCTTGGCATTTGGCACAGGTTACCATGCGACGACCCGTCTTTGTATTGATTGGCTGACAGAACAACCTTTGCAAGATAAAGTGGTAATTGACTATGGGTGCGGCTCAGGTATTTTGGGCATTACGGCGCTTTTGCTAGGCGCAAAACAGGTGTATGCGGTCGATATTGACCCCCAAGCGGTATTAGCCACCCATCAAAATGCCGAGCGCAACAAGGTAGCCGATCAGCTTCAGGCATTTTTACCTGAACAATTTAGTGACTATTGTAAACAGCAGGCTATTTTGCCCGTAGACTTGATTACCGCCAATATTTTAGCCCAACCACTAATGAGCCTTGCCCCTTATTTTGCGACATTATTGAAATCTCAAGGTAGCATTGTGTTGGCCGGTCTGATTGAAAACCAAGTGGAAGACGTAAAATCTGCCTATCAGCCTTATTTTGAGATGGATGGCGAATTTACCTTTAGCGCACAAGAAGATAAACATTGGCATCGCCTCTCGGGTTTTCGCCGCGAGTAGAACAAGTCGCGATTCATATAAAAAGCCTTACAAGGAGGTAAGGCCGTCTTTTCCTCATCAAAACCTAGTAACAGCCTAACGACATAGCTAGCAACCTAGCGACCATAAATTCTAGAAAATTTGTTGACTTTATTTTTTATTCGTCATTAAATGATTTGACACACGACATTATTAAAAATCAAAGACGCAAACTAAAAATGCTAAAAGGGAAGTGATGTTGCAATGAATTTGTACAATGCCAAATGCCCAAACTGCCAACATACATTTAAAATCAATGATGAACAGTTAGCCATTAGACATGGGTACGTTCGTTGTTCCCATTGCAAAACCATTTTCTCAGCCGCTGAACAACTAGAACAAAAAAAATTTGCTAACAACAATCCACTCTCAAGTCCAAACCATCAGACGTCCTCGGCGCTCATCGACGATAAATCTGAGAATATTTTATTTGATGATGAGTCAGGTCTTGATGAAGCCGGTAATCCCATTGTCAATGAACCGGTTAAACCCACCTCACCGTATGCCTTGTCAAAATCTTCGACCACATCAGCCAAAGCTAAATCAACCAGCAAATTAGATGACTTTGAGATTATAGACAATTTTGACCAACTGCCAAAAGCCAGAGATAGCAAGCCTAAAAAGCCAATCATTGACGATAAGGATGCCGCTGAAGCGATAGAACTCGCCCAAGATAAAGACGCTTCAGGCGATGAAAATGCTTGGCTGATAAGTTTAATGGCGCAAGCGGATGACAACGAAGCAATGGACGACGCATCCGCCACCCATACCAAACCCAAGCGAGGCATGAATACCGTGTTTAACACAGATATTTTTGACCAAATTGCGATTGATACGGGTAGCGAGCAACAAGCAGATTTATTAGCGTATCAAAAAAAGATTGATGAGCGCTTGTCGCAACAAGTTTCCTCGCAACAATCGCTGAATGCAAAAATTTTTAATATGGGCATCGTTTGGGGATTAGGCAGTTTACTATTAATCTTTTTGTTAGCCGCGCAATATATTATTTTTAACATCAATACCTTAATCACTTCAACAACAAACGCCGCCCTGCTATCAACTATTTGCCATAAAACACCCACCTGTCAATTGCCTCTGGCTGATACCGAGCTTATTGATGTGCAGATGCTTGCGCTTGCTCATCCATCCAAACAAGCGGGGCAGACTGACGTGGTATTTACCCTGACCAATACCACCGATAATAATATTATCTACCCAAGTGTTAAGGTTTCGCTACGCAACGGCAACACCATACTTGCGCAAACCCTACTCACCCCTAGCCATTATTTGGAAGCCGGTAACAATTATTTGATGCCGCATCAAATAAAACCCATTAAATTGCGGATTGATTTTCCAACAACCAAAGTCCAAGCCGCTAACATTGAGCTGGTTTATTAAATTGTTTTTAGCTTGATTACAGCGTTGCTAAATTAAGCCCCTATCACACCCACTATTTATCTTATCGCACAATTTTACATATTGTAAACAAGTTAAGCTTGCTATCAGTTTCATAATTGTTTTAGTATAAGTATTAATAACTTTATTATTCGTCCATATATTTAAGTTTTATTTAATCTATCAACTAACGAGTTATTCGATAAATTTGTCAGCAAATTTATTTTGAGAATCTGCTATGCCCAATTCTGTTGCTTTACAAAATCGCGCCAAGTATTCCAATATGTCAGATAGCCCATCTAACCCATACACTACCCATACCCCATCGCAAACTTCTCCAAGCGCAAGCTTAGCTCATCACATTGAGCTTGTGGTGCGAGAGTACTTCGATAATTTAAAAGAACAACAACCGACCCAGCTTTATGAGCTTATGTTGTCACAATTTGAAAAACCGCTAATCAGTGTCGTGCTTGAACACACCCGCGGCAATCAAACCAAAACCGCAGAGATTTTAGGACTTAATCGCGGTACATTGCGTAAAAAACTCAAAACCCACCAATTATTATAATGGATAAAAATACCCGCTTTTTTATGATAAGATATCCCCATTTTTAGGGATTTATAGAGTTGGGGTATGAAAGTCAATCAGTCAGTTCGTCATAACTGACTTTTTGTTTTTTCTGCACCCAGTGTTTTTTTTTCAACGAGTCGAGTCAATTATGAATCAAGCTTATGCATTGCTCTCTGTTTCTGATAAATCGGGTATTGTGGATTTTGCCAAAGGTCTAATCACCCACGGTTTTCGTCTACTATCAACAGGTGGCACCTACAAACTACTCAAACAACATGACTTAGCAGTGACTGAGGTCGCAGAATACACAGGTTTTGCAGAGATGATGGATGGTCGGGTAAAAACCCTGCACCCAAAAATTCATGGCGGTATTTTAGGTCGCCGCGGCACTGATGATGCCATTATGCAAGAACATGGTATCGACCGCATTGATATGGTGGTTGTCAATTTATATCCATTTGCCCAAACCGTTGCCAACCCGAATGTCACCAAAGAAGACGCCATCGAAAACATTGATATTGGTGGACCTACCATGGTGCGTGCCGCGGCAAAAAATCATGACCATGTCAGCATTGTGACAAGCCCCAACGATTATGCAGCAATCTTGGGCGAGCTTACCGCAAACGGTCGCATCAGCCATACCACCCGATTTGATTTAGCGGTAAAAGCATTTGAGCATACCGCACATTATGACGGTATGATTGCCAACTTTTTAGGCAACCGCCTGCAAAGTTTTGAATCGGCTGACCAATTCCCGCGTACTTTTAACGTGCAAATGGACAAAGCGCAAGACTTACGCTATGGTGAAAACCCGCATCAACAAGCCGCTTTTTATGTCGAAAAAGCACAGGTAAATGGTCAAAAAGAAGCCAGTATTGCCACCGCCAAGCAATTACAAGGTAAAGAACTATCTTACAATAACATCGCAGATACCGATGCGGCATTAGAATGCGTGAAATCGTTTGATATGCCTGCGTGTGTCATCGTTAAACACGCCAATCCTTGTGGTGTGGCCGTGGATGCCGACTTAACCAATGCTTATCAAAAAGCCTTTGCCACTGACCCAGAATCTGCGTTTGGCGGTATCATCGCCTTTAACCGTGAGCTGGATATCAAAACAGCAAAAGCGATTGTGGATCAGCAATTTGTTGAAGTCATCATTGCCCCAAGCATTGCCGATGGTGTACTCGATGTCACATCTGCCAAGAAAAATGTGCGCGTGTTAGTCTGCGGTGAACTACCAAAGCCAAGTGAGCGCCAAGCCCAGTTTGACTTCAAACGCGTCACTGGGGGTTTATTGGTGCAAGAACAAGATCTGGGCTTAATTACTTTAGATGATTTAAAAGTGGTGACAAAAGTACAGCCGACTCAGCAACAATTCGATGATTTGCTGTTTACTTGGCAAGTCGCCAAATATGTGAAATCCAACGCGATTGTGTATGCCAAAGATGGGCGTACCATTGGGGTAGGTGCAGGGCAAATGAGCCGCGTGAACTCAGCACGTATTGCCGCGATTAAAGCTGAGCACGCTGGTCTATCGCCTGTGGGTGCGGTGATGGCATCCGATGCCTTTTTCCCGTTCCGTGATGGTATTGACAATGCTGCAGCGGTGGGGATTAAGGCGATTATCCAGCCCGGTGGCTCAATGCGTGATGACGAAACCATCGCTGCCGCCGATGAGCATGGCATTGCGATGGTGTTCACCGGTATGCGTCATTTTAGACATTAATTTTTGTTAGCCATAAAAAAGGCGAAACTGACTAGGTTTCGCCTTTTTTCATTGATAATTTCTCTTTTTATAGCTTCGTTAGTGTTTATAGCTTAGGTTTAGAATTTGGCTAAGGTTTGGCAAATATCAAGCATCCGATTGGCATAGCCCCATTCATTATCATACCAAGCAAACACTTTAAACTGCCGCCCCACGCTCATGGTTTGCAAGCTATCAATCACCAATGAATGCGCATCATGGATAAAGTCACTGGACACCAATGGCTCATCGCTGTAATCCATGATACCTGCAAACTCTTGGCGACTGGCATGTTTTAACAGCTGATTGATAGCGCTAACATCTGTGGTTTTATCAAAGGTAAATGTCACATCAATTGCCGCGACATCAATGGTCGGGACGCGGATAGAATACCCATTCACCTTGCCTGCCATATGCGGCATCACCCGATTGACCGCAGCGATACTACTTGATGTGGTTGGGATAATGTTATGCCCAGAAGCCCGTGCACGGCGCAAATCACGGTGCACTTGGTCAAGCACGGTTTGGTCAGCAGTTACTGCATGGATTTCGGTCATCATTGCTGATTCGATACCATAGGCACGGTGCAATACATACAGTAAAGGCACGAGCGCTTGGGTGGTACACGACACACTGGATAAAATCTTTTTATCACGGCTAAGATCATGGTCATTGACGCCCACTACGATACTGGCATCCACATGATCAAATGGGGCAGCCCCGATCATCACCTGTTTGGCGCCCGCGATAATATGCTGTGACGCCTGTTCATAGCTACGAAAATGACCCGTGCTCTCAAGTACCATATCAATGCCCAGTTTTTCCCACGGTAATTTGGTGGCAAGGGGCTGCTGTATCAATGCAATTTTTTGCCGAAACTCCCCTTGGCTTAATAGTAAAAAATGCTGTTGTTTTTCCCCCAAATCCACTGTTTTTAATTCAATATGGATATCACTGACCGCCGATAATCGACCGTGGGTACTGTCATATTTGAGTAAATGTAGCAGGGTTGCTGGCTCAGCAATATCATTGATGGCGACGATATTTAACGGCTGTAATTGTACAGGATTTTGACAAAACCGCTCGATATAAGCACGTAGCACGTTGCGCCCAATACGACCAAAGCCATTAATAGCGATGTTAAAAGGTTTGATGGTGGAAGCATTCAATCAGGGATATTCCTTACTAGACAAGTGCTCAATTGCCATGCGGTTTTAAAAACAACAAGGCAAGTTTAACATCATTATAAGAATAGGCGTTTCTTAATTCTTCGACAATTGCGCGAATTTTGATCTTGCCATCGTTATCTTTATCGCGTTTGTCATCACGTTTGGCTATTTTTTGATACGCCTTATCAATCGGCCGTAGCCATTCGTCATCAGGGCGTAGATGCGCTATATTGGCGCGGGGAAAATGCTCAGCAATTTTCTCGATATGCCCCATCACGGTTGATTGGGCTAAATTACGGGCTTGCGCAATTTCTGCGATAGTCAAACTTTCATCCAACAAGGCTTTGGTTTCCAGCACCGTGGGAGTGATGACGCCTGCCGCATCATCTGCCAAAGATTGCAGCTGCTGTACAGCATGGCGACGTTTTTCCATCAGTTTTTGCTGTTGTTTGGCGCGATTTTCATACGCGGCGATTTTTTCTTTATCCAGCGTACCCCGGCATTGAATGATAAATTCACGATGAAGGTCATTGAGCTGTTTTTTACTGCGTGTCAAAAATTCACATTCTTGCTCTGCACTGATCGCCTGAAATCGCTGATCGGCGCCGCGCGCTAGGGGATCAAGCTGTAAGCTTAATTCATTGACGCCCAGTAATTGTAGCCCAGATAGCTGCTTTAACCGTGATAAAGCCACATAGCCCTGCCCTTTTTCAAAGGTTTTGGACAAATCTACTTCTGCCGCATCTAGCGTCATGCCTTGGCTTTTGTGAATGGTAATCGCCCACGCCAGCGTCAAGGGGATGTGGTAATAGGCAGCCAGTATTTCGCCGTCTTCATCATCAATACGCCATGAATCATATTCGGCAATCACTTTGCGGCCGTCATTGAGCTCAACCAAGGGATAAAGTAACTCCGATAATTTGTCATCAGCCGTGTCTGTCGCGGCGGTGTCATCCTCATCCCTATCCTCATCCCTGTGGTGAGTTTGTTGTGATTGACCGCCATTGACTTCATCCAGCAGGTCTGCCATATCGGCTTGTTGTTCTTGTTCAATGGCATCTAGCAAGGCAGTTGCATCTGCTGCCAGCGCTTGTTCATCGAGCGGCTCAGATGGGTGATTGTTTGATGGGCTATCGTCTGTTTGTTTATTTGGTTGTTTAAGAGTTGTGGCAACAAAATCAACTACTTTGCCCATGGTGCCATTTGACACATTAAGCTCGGCGTTGTTTTTGATAAACATCACTTTTGCGCCAAGTTTGAGCACGAGCTCTGGGGTATTGCGTACGGATTTTTTTAGCGTTTCTACGAGCTTTTCATCGCCTTCTCCCCAAGCGCGAAAAGTATGCGCCGCTGTGGTAAGTTTGCCAAGTTCCTGCTCATTGATGGCTTGCACGTTGACATTGTGGGTAAATAGTCGGGTACGGTTGTCGGCTAGCACATGCTCAGCCGTAGCGGTCAAAGCAGGCATGATATGGGGGGTAAACTGCTGGCTACGAATTTGATTTAAAATCGCATTTAAATCCAAGCCATAATAGGTGTTGCCTGCCACCGCAGTTTTGTCAGTTTTTTGGCGGTGCTGCTCGGATAAATAGCAAATTTGAAAATCTGCATCCAGCCAAGCTTGCGCCATAAAAGCGAATTTATCGCGGTTGCTCTCATGGGGCTCACCAATCGGCGGCAACTGAAAAAAATCCCCTGCGACCAATAGCTGTATCCCACCAAACGGCAATGTGTTTTCCTTGATGGCTTGTAGCACTTGGTTAATCATCTCAAATTGCTGTCGATGCAGCATCGAGATTTCATCAATCACCAATACTTTGGTGCGCTCAATCCGCTCCACAACCACCGTGCGTTTTTTGATTCGGGCGATATCTTTAGCGGTTAGCTCGTTACTGATGCCGATGCCCGCCCAGCTGTGAATGGTCATGCCGTTCATATGAGTGGCAGCAATGCCTGTGCTTGCCGTCACCGCCACCGCCACATCCCTTGCGCGCAGATAATGCAAATACTGATTGATGGTATAGGTCTTGCCCGCCCCTGCTGAGCCTGTTAAAAACACATTTTTACCAGTTTTAAGGATATCAAGGGCGGTGGCTTGTTTCATTGGTTATACAAAGCTTTTGTAGATAAAAAGAAGGGGTTAAAAAAAACGAGTTAAAAATGAGGCTACTATAAAGGCAAAGCCGAGTAAAGGCAATGATTGACAGCGCCAAAATATGCCATTAGACGCTTCACGAGTTAGTCAATCATGGTTTTGATTTGCTTGAGACTTAAATAACCAATATGCAGCGCATCATCAGGTAGCTGATTTTTTTCAGGCTCGGTTAATGGCTGAATGGTTAATACCACGTCTTTTGGCAGTAAATCAGCCACACAGTGAATATCATCCAAGTCTAGATGATGCTTATCATCTACATGACTGGTTGCCACGCCGCTTTTGGCGATATTGACATTATCAAATGTATAGTCTTGATAAAATGCCGTTTTTTTAACTTGCGCTGTTGCTTTACCTAGCGTCTCGGCTACCACAAGTGTTTTATAATGAAATTCTTCAAATTGACCCGGCAGATAACCGCCTAAATTGACAAAATAAAGTTGTTTGCCGTGACTATCTAATTTGTTATCTACCCTATCATCTGCAACTATGTTATCTGCAAGCGCGTTATCTTTTAACCATCCATCTTTTGACAAGCTATCTATCGACAACAAAATTTGATAATCACCCACCCGCTTTACTTCTCGCCATGCGTCTAAGTGCCAGTTGTTTTTGACTGCTGGCCAGTGCTGATTGACACTCTCAATTGTTTCACTTAGGCTATTTGCAATCACAAACATCACATCATGCTGTTCAATCAGTCGTCCTTGGGGACGCGCCCCGATTTTTAACATAAATAGTTTCATATTTATACGCCCAAATGTATCGCCATTGAAAATTAAAAACCTGCCAAGCCTCACAGGTTTTTATCACAGATTTTTGTCACAGGTTTTTATTATTTTATCTTACGGTGATTTTCTGACTATCGGCATTTTAGCGCTTTGTAACTTTGCCAAGGCATCTGGTAGTTTATCAATCGCTGTCGCTACCACCGCTTGTGCCGCTTGCGAGATACCTAGCTTTTGCGCGATGGTCGGTTTTTGGCGAGACTGAATGGCATACAATTCGCTATCTGTCATCTTCTCTAAGATATAACTGTCCGATGTTTGCAAGGCATCGACCAAATTGCGTGTTATCGCATCTTCACCGTACCAATGCTCACCGGTTGCCACTTGTTCAACATCCAAACTTGGACGGTATTTATGCACAAAGTCTTTAAATAGTTTGTGCGTTTCTTCCAGTTCTTGTTGGAATTTTTGTTTGTCTTCTTCGGTATTTTCACCAAAAACGGTTACTGTGCGTTTGTATTTACCTGCGGTAAATACTTCGACATCGATGTCATGTTTTTCTAATAAATCATGAAAATTGGGCACTTGTGCCACCACACCAATCGAGCCCACCACCGCAAATGGCGCCGCCAAAATTTTATCAGCCACACACGCCATCATATAGCCACCACTGGCGGCGACTTTGTCAATACAGACCGTTAAGTTTAGTCCTGCTTCTTTTATACGTGCCAACTGGGCAGCAGCGAGGCCATATGCGTGTACCATACCGCCTGAGGATTCAAGGCGCACAATGACTTCATCTTCAGGTTTTGCTACCGTCAATAACGTGCTGATTTCTTCACGTAGTTGCTGTACTTCCGTGGCTTTTATATCACCATGAAAATCGAGCACAAAACAATTTTTGTTGGTAGGTTTATTTTTAAACAGACCAAATTTTGGGGTTTTTTTGGTATTTTCTTTTTTCGTCAAGTCTGTCAATGCGCGGCTGATAAGTGATGTTAACCCTCTATCATTTACCATTTGCAATTGTAATTGTTGTTTGCGCTGGGCTTTGACTTTATTTAAATGGGTGACTTTCATTTCAAGCGGATGTTTGGCATTTTGAAATAGCATAATAATTCTCTAATTAAGGGCTCTAATTTAAGGAAAAAATTGACACAATGGGTTTTATATAGCGTTTATTTTGCTGTTTTCAATCGCTTATTCTCACAATATTCGCGAAATGTCTGTGATAGGCATGGCTAGTAGATATGCATGATAAACCGTGTTTCATATTGTGAAATTTGAGTAAACAAGGCATAATATTCGTTTATAAAAATTTTTGCTACTTCTTACATTACGAAAAATATTGGGATTGCTTCATTATGATGCGTACACACTATTGCGGGCTTGTCACCGAACAACTGAACGACCAAACCATCACTATTTGCGGTTGGGTGCATCGTCGCCGTGACCACGGTGGGGTTATTTTCTTGGATATGCGTGACCGTGAAGGCCTACTGCAAGTGGTCATCGACCCAGATACCCCAGAAGCATTTGCTACAGCAGATAGCGCGCGTTCTGAATATGTGCTCAAAATCACCGGTCGTGTGCGTCAGCGTTATGCCGGTACTGAAAACAAAAACATGACCAGCGGTCAAGTGGAGTTATTGGCCAAAGACATCGAAACGATCGCCACTTCTGAGACGCCGCCATTTCCCCTCAATGATGAGTTTACCAACGTTTCTGAAGAACTACGCCTAAAATATCGCTTTTTAGACATGCGCCGTCCAGAGATGCAAGAGCGTATGAAGTTTCGTGCTAAAGCCACTTCGACCATTCGCCGTTACTTAGATGACCAAGGTTTCTTAGATGTTGAAACCCCCATCTTGACCCGTGCCACCCCAGAAGGCGCGCGTGATTATTTGGTACCTAGCCGCGTGTCAAACGGTGAATTTTATGCCCTACCACAGTCACCTCAGCTATTTAAACAGCTGCTCATGGTGGCAGGTTTTGACCGTTATTATCAAATTGCTAAGTGTTTTCGTGATGAAGACTTACGTGCTGACCGCCAACCAGAATTTACCCAAATCGATATCGAAACCTCATTTTTAAGTGATGAAGATATCATGAACATTGCCGAAGGGTTAACAAAAGACTTGTTCAAAACCATGATGAACATTGAATTTGATACCTTCCCGCGTATGACATACGCCGAAGCCATGCGTGATTATGCGTCTGACAAACCAGACTTGCGTATTCCTATGAAGTTAATTGATGTGGCTGATATCATGCAGTCTGTGGAATTTAAAGTATTCTCAGCCCCTGCCCAAGACCCAAAAGGTCGTGTGGTGGCGCTTCGTGTGCCACAGGGTAGCGACCTCACCCGTAAACAAATCGATGAGTATACTAAATTTGTCGGCATTTATGGCGCAAAAGGTTTGGCTTATATCAAAGTCAACGATGTGAGCAACATCAACAACGGTGTCGATAAAGAATCAGGTCTGCAATCACCGATTATCAAAAACATGACTGATGAGGTATTAGTCGAGCTGATTAAACGTACTGAGGCGCAAACCGGTGATATCATCTTCTTTGGCGCGGATAAAGCCAAAGTCGTCAATGATGCCATGGGTGCGCTGCGTGTCAAATTGGGTCTAGACCTAAATATGCTGACCTGTGAGTGGGCGCCGCTTTGGGTGGTGGATTTCCCGATGTTTGAAGAAACCGATGACGGCAAATGGACGTCGGTTCACCATCCCTTCACCAAGCCAAAAGGCACGGTTGAAGCGATGAAAAACAACCCAGAAACTGCGCTGTCTATCGCTTATGACATGGTATTAAACGGTACTGAAATCGGTGGTGGTTCACTGCGTATCAATACCTTAGATATGCAAAAAGCGGTATTTGAAGCCTTGGGTATTTCTGAAGCCGAAGCAGAAGAGAAATTCTCATTCTTACTTAACGCGCTAAAATACGGTGCGCCACCGCACGGTGGGTTGGCATTCGGTCTTGACCGTTTAATTATGCTAATGACAGGTTCACAATCGATTCGAGACGTCATCGCCTTCCCAAAAACCAAAACGGCTGAATGTCCGCTCACCGATGCCCCTGCACCTGTGGATGGCAAACAACTGCGTGAATTGGGTATCCGTATACGCGAAAAAGACAGTAAAGCTAAAGCGCCACAATCTTAATCAAGGTCACACCTTTAATTAGATGAATGCCTTTACTCTTCTTAAATATGTGCCAATGTGGATGCTGTATCTATTGGCACATATCGCAAGCTTTATTATTTCACTTCGTCGTGACAAAAGTATCATGAAAACCGTTGATACTAACTTACGACTTGTCTATCCCGAACTCACCGAATCCCAGCGTGACCAGCTTGCCAGAGTTTGTATTGCCAATCAAAGCAAAAACATGGTGGAATCGGCTAAAAGTTGGGCGATGCCACCTGCGTGGTCGGTTAAACAAATCCATACCGTGCATCATCAACAAGTTTTGATGCAAGGCTTACAAAATCCCAATGGCATGCTTGCAATTGTGCCGCATTTGGGAACATGGGAAATCATGAATGCATGGCTCAACCAGTTTGGCGCGCCCACCATCATGTATAAACCCGTGAAAGGTGAACAAGCCAATCAGTTTGTGCTGCAAGGGCGTCAGCGGCTGAACGCAACTTTGGTACCAACCGATGCGACTGGGGTAAAAGCGATTTTTAAAACCCTAAAAGCAGGCGGTTTTAGTATCATATTGCCGGACCATGTCCCTGACCCATCTGGCGGTGAAGTGGTGCCGTTTTTTGGTATTCCGACATTGACCAGTACCCTTGCTAGCAAATTAGCCAGTAAAACAAAGTGTAGCTTGGTGGGTTTGACCTGTGTACGCCGTGATGATGGACAAGGCTTTGATATTTATTGTGATGAGTTAACTGACCCCGCCTTGTATGACAAAAACATGGTGACAGCGACAACCGCGATGAACCACGCCATCGAGCGGATGATTGACCGTTTCCCCAGTCAGTATATGTGGGGCTATAAGCGCTTTAAACGTGTGCCAGGATTTCCGGTTATTTATAATGCCGAGCCATCCATCGCGTTAGCGGTTCGCCAGCGTTATCCAAAACTTAGCAAATCATGATATGATCAATTCATTCACTTAATATGATAATCATTTACTTATGACTTTACCAAATTATACTTCAGCGCCTGCTTCGCCCGATGAAAACCGTTACATTATTTGTATGAAATGGGGCACCAAATACGGTGCTGAGTACGTTAATCGCCTGTACAATATGGTTAACAGACATTTGACGTTACCCTTTCAAATGGTATGTTTGACCGATGATAGCACAGGGATAGATGCCAACGTCAAATGCTACCCAATTCCTGAGCTCAATTTACCCAGTAATATCCCTGAACGTGGCTGGAAAAAACTGACCACCTTTAGCCCTGAATTATATGATTTAAAAGGCACAGCGTTATTTTTGGATATTGACATTGTGATTGTCGATAATATTGGTTGCTTTTTTACTTATCAAGCGCAGCACGATGACAGTGTGGTGATTATCCGTGATTGGAAAAAACCGTGGCGCATGGTGGGTAATTCATCGGTGTATCGTTTCAAGGTTGGACAAAACACCTACCCAAATTTATTGTCTAACTTTGAGCAAAATTTTGACACGATTCGTAGCCAAGTGCGCCATGAGCAAGCTTATCTATCCAATTATTTGCGTGAGCATCACCACCTTGAATATTGGGATGCGTCTTGGTGCGTGAGCTTTAAATACCAATGTGTGCAGCCATTTCCCTTAAGTTTTGTCAAACCGCCGATGTTGCCTAAAGGGGCGAAAATGGTGATTTTTCATGGTGAAGTCAATCCACCCGATGCCATCATGGGTAAAAGCGGTAAGTGGTATCGTAAGGTATTACCAACTGTCTGGATTAGGGATTATTGGCGATAACGCAATCTTTGATAGTTAAGCCTTAGATAGTTAATAGATAATTGAGCATCGGATAATTAAACCTAAAAGAAATTTCACATAAGCTTGCGGTTTTAGGAATAATAAAAAATGGCAAACTGGTATCGTAAGTTTATTTTATTATTTAAAAGTGAAAAACGTCTTGGGGCGACTCAAATTATTGACCACTATGCAGGGCAAAATATTGAGGCGATGAAAAAGCGCATTCAACACATTAAAACAACTACATAAGGATGAAAAATCAGCATGGTGGTAGCCAATCATTCTTTGATATTTACCCGATCTACTCAGACAATCGCCCTACGTATTGTCAATCCTGCATTTGTGCTACCAAAAGTCTCTGATACGACAGTACATATTTTGGCGTCAGGACCGAGCATCCAAACCAATGCCATCGACTCGCTTGGTTGTGAGTCGGTTATATTTGTAAATGGCAGTATTAGCCTGACCGAACACTACAAATTTGACAAGATTGTGGCTTATGTCATCACCGACCCACGCTTTATTAAGCATAACTGTAGTATTCCGCTGCAGTATTATCGGGGTGGTTATCCGCTGTATATCAGTGCGTTAGTGGCAGAACAACTATGGCAAGATGCGCCCGATTTTTTAGTTCAATATGCTGACCATATCTATATCATCTATCCAGTCGATAGACCGATTGATGATAGCTTGATTGCCCTTCAGCAAACTAGCCTTTTAGGAAAAATAGCTGTCACACTCAATAAACGTACCCGACTAAAACACCTAAAACATAGCCCTTATCATAGCATCAATAAAAAAATTGGGGTGTCTTGGGATATTCGTTACGGCTTTGTTGAAGGAGGAACGGTAGCGTTGGTGGCGTTACAGCTTGCTTATTCTCTAGGATTTCACATGATACATCTGTATGGCATTGATTTAATCAATAGCCAGCAGCCACGGTTCTATGAAAGCCAAGACAATGCTGCCCCCACCAAACTTGATAAGGCTATCACCCACCGTATCGTACCATCGTTTGATTGGGTAGCCCACAACTATCAGCAAAAAGGCGTGCAAATTTATAACCACTCGCCCATCTCTAAGGATTTGTTTACATTTATTCCGTATCGGGCAAATTAAAGGTCACGAATCGCTCAATGTATTGGTTAGCGATATTTTTGGGTAAAAATCGCTCATTAAACGGCACGGCAAACGCCGATGGATTTGCCATTGCTTGTTCTAATAATTGGGCTAAGGTGTCAATATCATCGACAGGGACAAGATTTTGCCTTGGTAACAACTCACTAGGGCCATACGGACAGTCAGTGCTTATTACAGGCGTATCCACGGCTAATGCTTCGGCAATCACTCGCCCAAAGCCCTCAAATCGAGAACTTAACACTAAGCATTTAGCGTGTTTGATATACGGATAAGGGTTGGATTTAAAGCCAGTAAATACCACCTTATCGCTAATCCCTAAATCAACCGCAAGCTGTCTGGTTTCTGCCATCAGTTTGCCTTGACCCACCAAATACAGCGGATAGCGTTGCGAGGTTTTGGCATAGGCTTTTAGCAGAATATCATGCGCTTTTTGGTATTTAAAGCTGCCCACATGCACAATAAACTCCGTAGTCTCTAGCGGGTATGCCTCTGCCATTGCCTCAATAAGTTTGTTATCAATCGGGTTATAAATCGTGGTAATATTCGTCAGCCCTAGGGTCGCCTTAAAATCCACCGCCACTCCTTCACTAATCGCCACACAAGGCTGCGCATGATAGGTCGTCTTTAGCTGCGCTATATCCATAGGCTTATTGCGAGCTTGGGCTAATTTCAGTTCTTGAGAAAGGGTGTTACGAATCACATGAATGACATTGGGTAATTGGCTATAGCTTAACACCTTGTCCGCCCGTTCCAAATTTGCAATCGTCAAACATGGCTGACCAATATGCGTTAAAATATAGTTATCTAAATGTTTGGCAAATTGTTGGTAACGCACCCTATCACTTGGGATTAATTTAAACCACTTAAAGTTGACAATATGAAAATCAATATGTGGGCTAAGCTCATATTCTGTGGTGGCTTTAAATCGGATGACATGGACTTTATAGCCCAGTTGATAAAAGCCTTCCGCGAGCGTCAATACTGACTTTTCTGCCCCGCCCCCCTGCAAGCAGTTGATAACCAACACAATGATATTTGAGGGGTTGCAGCTCACAAGTGGCTCCTTGGGTTTATTCAAAAGTAATGTTGGTCATATATAGTGGGCGTGTCGCACGCAGGACTTCACGTTTGATTTTTTGTAGCCCTGTTAAGGGGCGTTTAATTTCTTGGCTTCTGGTTGCCTGCAGGCTGCTTGCCAAAGCAACTTGCGGTAATAGATGATGCTCCTGAATCACAATCGCCGGCACAAGCTGATATACAGGCAGGGCTTTGGGGTATTTCCCCACATCAAATAGCATCACATCTACTGCCTCAAGCTGGGGTAAGTTTCTAATATATTGTAATAGATACTGACAAGCGCGATGGGATAGCAGATAACCTGCCCCGCCTAAATGACGAGACTTTAATTCATAAATCGTCCGTTTACTCTGAGGTAAGACTATCGGATGAGCCAAATGAACCCTTGGGCTTACCTTTTCTAATTTTAAAATATCGATAGCTTGGCTTTGCAAAACATCAGTTTGACGAATTAACAGCTCGAACTGCTGACCTAAAAAAATATCATCCTCATAAATCCCGATATAATCAAGATTTTCATCCAAACAGCGTTGCCACAAGCTAACATGACTTAAAAAACAGGCAATTTCGGTGTCACTAGATACCGACTTTGTGATATCAATCGCCAGTCGCTGAGCGACTTGGGTATTTTTATCCGGGGTGACCGCCGAAAAAAAAGTAAAAGGTATGTGCTGCTTAGCAAACTCTTGTTGAATATGGCTTTGCCGCTTGCTATGATGAGCGAGACTAATCACATAATTTTTTAGCATCACTTTTCTCGCTTGGATTTATTCAAAGCCAACCCCCATAAATGCCAAATACTGACGGGCAACATTTTGCGGCAAAAAAGCTTCGTTAAATGGCACGTTAAACTGGCTAGGATGGCTCATTAATTGGTTGATTTTTTCAGTTAACGCAGGGATATCTGCCACTGCCACCAAATTCTGCGGCGGCAAAATCTCACTAGGTCCTGAAGGACAATCGGTGCTAATCGCAGGCACGCCCAATGCCAATGACTCTGCCAATACCAATGCAAAGCCCTCAAAATGCGATGACAACACAAATCCTGTGGCGTGCTTTAGCAATGGGTAAGGATTCTTTTGAAACCCAGTTAAAATCACCTTATCTTGCAAGTTTAACGCGATAATGTTTTGTTCAATTTGCGCTTGCAGACTACCCTTGCCCACCAATACCAAGGGCAATGTCTGTGCCGAATTGGCATAAGCTTGCAATAAAATTTCATGCCCTTTTTGGGCTTTAAAACTGCCCACATGGATAAGATAGCCCTGTCGGGTAATGGCAGGTAAATCTGGGTTAGCTGCCTCAGCTAACACACGGATTTTATCACGGTCGATGGGGTTATAAATCATGGTGGTTTTGGTTGGTTCACCAAATTGACGGACAAAATCTTGCTCCACCCCGCCGCTCACACAAATAGCAGGATACTTGGTATAAATCCGTTGAAAGTAAGAAAGCTGCTTGGGCGGCAAGGTAGCAAGTTTTAATTTTTCACTCAGTTGATTATGGATGACATACGCCACCTTTTTTTGCCTTGAATAATAAAATACCTCATGTTCACGGTACAAGTTCACGAATATTGCCACAGGCTGACCAATATGTTTATTGATATAGGCATCAACCGCGCGAGCAAAAAAGAAATGCCGAATTTTACCTTTCGGCAAGCGTCGATAATTGCGAAAAGGAATAAGATGATAGATTAAATTTTCGCTTAATGTGTGTTCGACAATCGGGTCAAATCGGACAATATGCACCTCAAAGCCCATCTGGTAAAAGGCTTCCCCCAAGGTCAAAACAAATTTTTCTGCCCCACCGCCTTGCAGTGAATTAATCACTAATACGATTTTTTGTGACTGAACCAATGCCATTTAATACTCTATGAACTATTTAAACCAACGACTAAATAAAGAAGGTTTTTTCGCAGGGCGAGTCACCGCATTACCCTTGTAACCTTTTTTGTAAGTTCTTTTTGGAAACTCGCCAAACGGTGTAGTGCGATAGTTTTCAATACTATAGCCCGCTTGTATCGCCGCTTGATAGTAGGTATCGAAAAGCTCAACCAAATCTTGACGAGGGTGCGGCAAAATCTGCCCATCAAACCAATGCGTTTTGCCCTCGGCTTGTAAGCGCGGTAAGGAATATTTATGGCTGAACTGCGTTCCCATGTCCGAATAATGCAAAATCCGAATATCCTCAATCGCTAAATCTTCGCCATCCACACAATTAAAGCTGTCTTGGTAGAGCTGTATAAGTTGCGGATTGGCTTTAAATTTTGCCATCATTTTGCTATGGCTCTCAGGATCGGCTTGTAGCTGGGCGACAGGCTCAAGATAATCCTTGGCTTTTTGGCAATCCCATACGCAGGTGCACAGTCGCATCAAATCGCCATCGCCTTTAGCCGCAAGAATCGCCTCATCAGATATCGGGTGCTGCCACAATTTAGCGATATCGTCCAACACCACCATATCGGCATCCATATAAATCGCCCGTCCGCTAAAGCCACAATATTCAGGGATTGCCCAACGAAAGCCCGAAAACGGGGTCGCCCATTTTTCGGTATGCCAGCCCTCGCCTGTTTGCGGATTGGAATACCATACGCTGCTTGGGTCACGGCTTAACTGCATCCAGATAATCTCGACAGGCTCGCTTGTATGCTTGTGCAAGCTATAATCTAGCACCATCATCTGCTCAAGGTCACTGTTATTAGGGTCACAGCCGATAAAAATTTTGATAGGTTGGTCTAAGTTCGCCATAGTTTATCCTCTATTCTCGCCAATGCGTTGCCACCCAATCAGTCGGCAAAATAAAATGGCGTAAATGCGAAATCGGTTTTTTGATTTTTTCAGCAGTAAATAATTGCGCCAAATGGTCTTTGGCATTATCGGCAGAATTTTTGTTGTATTGTCCTGCAATCGCATTTTGCGGATACAAATCCCCAGGGAAAATAATAATGCGTGCATCATGAGGCAGTTTTGGCGGGATAAAATAATTTAGCGGAAATGGCTGACGGCATTTGCGGCGAAAATGCACCACCCACTCTTTGGGAAAAAGCTTAACCCCACCTGGGGCATTGCGAGTGACAAAACGCTGCTCAAAGCGATATTTATCCGCCACGCCTTGTGGATCGGCACGGAATTTTTCTAGCAAACTAACCAAACTACCGACTTTAAAGCGAAAACACGAGGTTTGACCTAGCTTCTCTAAGGGGTTACTTGGGTTATAAGATAAAACCGTCTGATCGTCATCGCCAAAACTAAAAAAGTCATCAAGGCTACCCACCACAACCACGTCAAGATCTAAAAACAATACCGTTCCTGTGACATTGCCAAGCTGTGCATTCCAAAGCCGTGACTTAGGCCATTTACCAAGGGTATTGGTAGGCATCACAATATCGCTGGGCGGCAGATCTTGACATTCTACTTCAGGACGGATGCCATCGGTATTGTCGGTAAAGCAGACAAAGCGAAACGGCGGGGTGATATTACGGCTTACCATTCCATAGAGTTTATTAACGTAATCTGCGCCATATTTGGTGCCCCATTTGATACAAATAATTTGTTTAAGCGGGGTGGTTGCACTCGATGTTGTCATGTCACTTCCAAAGTACCGATAATTTTTCAAAAAATAAGGATAGTCATTTTAACATAACTATCCTTTTATTTTCACTTATCTACAATTTTACCGATTATTCATCCACGTAGCTGAGCCAGTGCGCGTATTTATCATTTTTGCCTTGCACCACGTCAAAAAATAGACTTTGCAGTTTTTCGGTGATTTCACCACGCGCGCCGCAGCCAATGACGTGGTCATCATATTCACGAATTGGGGTAATCTCGGCAGCAGTACCTGTCATAAAGATTTCATCCGCGATATAAAACTCATCACGGGTGATTCTACGCTCATGGACTTTGATGCCCAAGTCCTGTGCAAACTGTATCACCGTACGACGGGTAATGCCGTCCAATGCACCCCCTGACAAATCTGGGGTATGAAGCTCACCGTCTTTGACCAAAAATAAGTTTTCCCCTGAGCCTTGACAAACATAGCCTTGGGTATCCATCAATACCGCCTCATCATAGCCATGACGGGTAACTTCTTGGTTTGACATGATAGAGACAGGGTAGTTGCTGACGGCTTTAGCTTTACACATGGTGACGTTTGGATGGTGATGGGTAAAACTTGAGGTTTTTACACGGATACCTTTTGCCATGCCTTCTTCACCTAGATAAGCACCCCAAACCCAAGCAGCAACGATAGTGTGGATGCTATTATCTTTGGCAGCGATACCCAATTTTTCAGAACCGACCCAAATCAATGGGCGAAGGTATGCCGATTCAAGGTTATTTTCACGTACCACGGCTTTTTGTGCTTGTAACACTTCTTCATACGAATAGGGTACAGCAAGCTGGAAAATTTTGGCGGAATTTAGCAGGCGCTGGGTATGGTCTTCTAGACGAAAAATCGCCGTACGTCCATCATGGGTTTTGTAGGCTCGAACCCCCTCAAATACGCCCATCCCGTAGTGCAGTGTATGGGTTAATACGTGGATTTTGGCATCACGCCAGTCTACCATGTTGCCATCCATCCAGATAAAACCATCACGGTCTGCCATGCTGGGAATTGTTGCCATTGATTACTCCTAGTGTTTTGTTTGAAATAAAAAGTTTTCTGTTTGAAATAAAAAGTGCTTTGTTTGAAATAAAAATTGATGTTACATCTATTCTGGACGCTGCCCGATTAAACGATGCCATTGCGCATCAACAAAATTACGCAGCTCATGCCACTGGGCTTCATCTACCAGTATCGGCTGCTCTGCCAGAGCCAAGCGATGCGTCATACTGCGAATGCGAAGATAAGCGTGCGTTAGCTGTTGGCATATTTCGGTTTCGATAATACCTGTGTTGGCAAGCGCTTCAAAGATACGCACATTGTCACTCCAAATGGCCAACGCAGGATAACGATTGGCATACGCCAAGACAGCAAACTGGGCAATAAATTCAATATCAACCAATCCGCCTGCATCTTGTTTCAGATGGAATAACCCTTGCTGTTTGGTATGCGGTTTGCTGCCCAAATGGTCTTGCATCTTATGCCGCATGGTGGATACTTCGATACGGACACTGTCTTTATCACGCGGCAGACACAATACCTCTTTACGAATTTGGTCAAATCGCGTCATCACCCGGCTATCACCGCAAATAGCACGAGCGCGAACCAACGCTTGGTGTTCCCACGCCCAAGCTTTGTGCATTTGATAAAGTTCAAATGCATGGGTAGACACCACCATCATACCTGCTTGACCCGAAGGACGCAGGCGCATATCAATCTCATAGACACGGCCATCGCGCGTTTGGGTGGTCAAATAATTCATCAGCTTTTGGGCAAGGCGTGCGGCAAACTTCATACCGCTGATGGGTTTTTCACCGAGCGTCTGTGCTTCTTCATCAATGTCATGAATGAACACAAGATCAAGATCTGAGCTATAACTCATCTCAAGCCCGCCAAGCTTACCATAACCGATAATCGCAAAGCCATTATGCGCTTCACTCACAGGCTCGCCTTGGGCATTGACAGGATAGCCATGTTTTTTTACCAATTCACCAAATACCCGTTGCAACGCTTTTTCAAGCACCACTTCAGCGATAAAGGTGAGTGAATCAGAAACTTTCATCAACGGTCTATCCGCCAACACATCACTCGCCGCCACTGCCAAGACTTGGGTCTTTTTGAAAAAACGAAAGGCGTTGAGTAGCCCTTCTTCATCATTAGGCTCTACCCGCAACAACTGCTGACGCAAGATGTCACTGAGTTCTGCCTTATCAGGTAAATGACGGTATTTTTCACGGATAAATGAATCTAGCAGCACAGGATAACTGACTAATTCGCTCGCAATCCAAGGGCTTGCTGCTAGCATGGGAATCAGTTTGGCGGCTGCCGTTGGGTTTTCGACAAACATGACCAAATAAATTGACCGACGACTTACCGCCTCTAGCAATGTCAACATTCTAGGTAACGCCACGTTGATTGCATCTTCGCTTAAATCAGAATGTAACAACCCATTGATTAGAATCGGATAAGCGGCATTTAAGCGAGTCTTGGCTTCTTCACTAAGCCCTGTGATGAGTTTACTTTGCCAAAACTGGCTTAATTTATCTTTATTGTCAGCGCTTAATTTTTGCTCAAGCTCAGATAGATTGTGCTGATGATCCACTTGCAGTTGTTCATCAGACTGCTTACGATCACTGACCAGCTCGTCAAAAGGTATTTTTACCGTTTGGCGGTATTCATTGAGTTTGGCTAACAATGCCGCCCAATCGGCAAACCCCAATACTTGGGCAAGCTGATGTCGCTGCATGGCATCTTGTGGTAGTCGCTGGGTTTGTTCATCATTGATGGCTTGGATACCATGCTCTAATCTGCGTAAAAAACGATAGGCTTGTGCCAATTGCTCATGGGTCACCGCATCGATAAAGCCATGTTTTTCCAGTTGGCTCATCGCTTGTAGGCAGTTTTTTACTCTGATATCACTGACACGCCCGCCATAAATCAACTGAAACGACTGCACGATAAACTCAATATCACGAATACCCCCCGCACCCAGTTTGACATTGTCGGTATCTTGACGTTGTTCGACTTGGTTTTGAATCAGCGATTTCATCTCACGTAGTGCGGCAAAGGCACTATAATCAACATAATAACGAAATACAAACGGCTTGATAAGGGCTTTTAAGCTATCGCTAAAGGTGACAGGGTTGACGATTCTGGCTTTTAGCCAAGCAAATCGCTCCCACGCCCGTCCATGTTGGGCAAAATATTTTTCCAGTGCCGATAAATGAATTGCCAAATCACTGCCATCGCCCCAAGGACGCAGGCGCATATCAATGCGAAATACAAAACCATCTTGGGTGTTTTTATCAAGCAGATTGATGATGCCTTGACCCCATTTGGTAAAAAATTTCTTGTTGTCAATGGATTTAGCCGCTTTTGACCCTTGTTGTTTTAATGGGTCAACCACCGTCTCACCTTGCCCCTGATGAACAAAAATCAAATCGATATCGCTTGATAAGTTGAGCTCTTCTGCCCCCATTTTACCCATGGCGATGATGGCTAAATCATCCTTATGTGGTTTATTTTTTTCATCAAAAAAATACGGCTCGCCATAGCGACTAATTAAATCTTGATACACATAGTCTTTGGCAAAGATGAGACAATAATCAGCAAATTTTGATAGCTCCCATGTCAGCTGCTCTAGGCTAATCAGATTTAATGCATCTTGCCAAATCCAGCGCACCATCAACAAATTGCGTAGATGACGCAGTCCTCGCATCACGCTTGCCTCATCCGCCAATTGATAATCTTCATCCAGCGTATAATCGCGTATTAAATCTTTGATATGTTGGACATCGAGCGTTTGGGTAAGCGGATAGCTTTTTAAAAAGCTTTGTGCAACGTTTGTTTTAGTCTGCCAATACTGATAGCCAAAATTACTAGCTTGCTGTAATACAGCGATTTGTTCTATCGTCGGTAAGAGTTGCGGCATTCTAATTTCCGTGTGGCAAATAAATAAACAGATTAAATAAACAGACCCACCTCATCGTGGTATATATAATTACTAAGCATTCACTTGCGTATCTATACAATCAATCTTGTCCAATCAAGTTTGTACAATTAAGCCAACTTTGTACCGTCAAGCAAGAAATTTAGCACTTAGCCTTGATTAAGTACAGTTGATACAGGGTATTTTACTCAACCTTACATTGCTTAAACTTATCCTTATAGCCTAGCACAAACCGCTATTGTTGCAAATTTTTTTAGCACACAAACCTATAAATACTCGTTTGCGCGTAGCAAAATGTTTGTCATAGAAATAAAAATGTAAAAAATATTGGTAATTATCAAATTTTCATATATGATGAAAAAAACAAGGAAGTAAAAGTCAATAAATTTATGTGAATATTCGGTCTATATTTTTTTGTGAGCCTGATTTCATTAACGTGTGACTGATTTTTTAGCCGCATGTTCAATTGTAAAAAAACCAACACATCTATCTTATAAATTATCCAAATCATTGAATTTTTTAGTACAACCAACAATCACAACAAACAAGGAGCGTACTGTGATGACAACGGACAACTCAACTGCAAACAAAAAAATTGCCCTCGTAACAGGTGCGCTAGGTGGTATTGGCACTGCTATTTGTCATGCGCTAATCCAAGCTGGCTATCACATCATTGCAACCTACACCCATAAAGCGGATAGCACGGTCAACCGCGGCGAAGCTTGGTTAAAAGAAGAAGGCATGAATGCCAGCGATTTCACCTTTGTTGAAACCAATCTCACCGACCATGAAGCTGCCACTAAAGCCATCCTTGATGCAATTGAAAAAGCAGGTCACATTGATGTGTTGGTAAATAACGCAGGTATCACCCGTGATACGACTTTCAAAAAAATGACTTATGAGCAATGGTCAGAGGTGATTGATACCAACTTAAAATCACTATTCACGGTCACCCAACCCGTATTTAACAAAATGCTTGAGCAAAAATCTGGGCGTATTGTGAGTATCAGCTCAATTAATGGCTTAAAAGGTCAGTTTGGGCAAACCAACTACTCAGCCACCAAGGCGGGTATCATCGGCTTTAGTAAAGCGTTGGCACAAGAAGGCGCTAAATCTGGGGTGACCGTTAACGTGGTTGCACCGGGTTATACGGGTACTAAGATGGTGATGGCAGTGCCTGAAAAAGTGATGGAAAGCATCAAAGCAGGCATCCCAATGGGTCGTATCGCCCAACCTGAAGAGATTGCCGCTGCCGTGGTGTATTTGGTCAGCGATGGCGCTGCTTATATCACAGGTGAGACCATCAACGTAAACGGCGGTCAATACATGCACTAATGAGCCTGCCATCAAGCTTGCCATTATCGTTTATAAACTAAATCGGTTATGAACTAAAAAAGACCAGTCATCGTGACTTGGTCTTTTTTGTTTTATGACAACATTTCTGATAACCGTTAACTTACTGGCAACTTACTTGGCTGTCAATTTTTTTACGCCATCTGCCGTTGCCATCAGCAAGATATCAGCATGCTGTGCGGTAAATAACCCATTACACACTACTCCTACAATATTGTTTAACTTTGCTTCAAACGCTGCTACCTTTTTAATGTCCAAGCCGATATCTAAGCCATAGACATCCAAAATTAAATTGCCATAATCGGTGACAAATCCTTCACGATAGACCGGCTCACCGCCAAGCTGCACCAACTCACGCGCCACATACGAACGCGCTTGCGGCAATACTTCAATCGGTAGTGGAAAACCAACGCCTAATTGCTGCACCCATTTACTTTCATCAACCATGCAAATAAACTGCTTAGATGCGGCGGCAACAATTTTTTCACGGGTTAAAGCGCCGCCACCGCCTTTGACTAGATGTAAGTGCTCGTTTACTTCATCGGCACCATCAATATATAAATCTAACTCGCCTGTGAAGTTTAAATCCATCACCTCAATACCGAGCGCTTTGAGCTTATCTTCGGTGACCTTTGAGCTTGCCACAGCGCCCTTTAGGTTAACTTTTGGCAATAATTCAATGAGGCAGTTGACGGTACTGCCCGTCCCCACGCCCAAAATCATGCCTGATTCGATATATTTTAACGCGTCTGCTGCCACGGCTTGTTTTTGTTGTTGTTGCGTGCTTGCATTCATCGTACTCATAGACCCAGCCTTGTTAGGAATTTATCAAAAAAACAGATAGAAAACTTAATGCTATCAATTACCCAACTTATTTTACCGTAAAAGCACTTGCAAGCTAAACCCTAAAGTCCTAATCTAATCACTTATTTTTTACTTCTCTAACGATTTGCTGTGTTTTGGTTATGAAAGCACACAGAGGGTAAAAATAAATCTTCAAACGTATTTTTCAAACTTAGGTCATTATTATGTTATCAGATTGGGTACGCCTTATCCTTCAAGCGACCGTGTATGATGCTGCTATTCAAACGCCGCTTGAACCCGCCAAAAAACTCAGTGAACGGTTTCACAACGATATTCGTTTTAAACGTGAAGATTTTCAGCCAGTGTTTTCTTTCAAGCTGCGGGGTGCCTACAATCGAATTAGCCAGTTAAGCGAAGCAGACAAAGCCAAAGGCGTGATTTGTGCCTCTGCCGGCAACCACGCGCAAGGCGTCGCCTTCTCGGCTAGCCGCTTGGGACTCAATAACATTATCGTGATGCCAACAACTACACCCGATATCAAAGTCAGTGCCGTCAAGTCTTTGGGCGGTAATGTGGTGCTATATGGCGATAGTTTTGATGAATCTAACCGCTATGCGATTGAACGCGCCCAAACCGATGGCTTGACCTTTATCCCGCCGTATGACGATGAATTGGTCATTGCAGGTCAAGGTACCATTGCCATGGAGCTAGTACAACAATGGCGTAAAATGGAATATGTGTTTGTTGCCGTTGGTGGCGGTGGCTTAATCTCAGGTGTCGCGGCGTTTTTGGGGGAAGTTGCACCGCATGTCAAAGTCGTGGCAGTCGAGCCAGAAGAAGCAGCCTGTTTAAAAATCGCGCTTGATACCGGTGAACGCAAGCGGCTACCCCAAGTGGGGTTGTTTGTCGATGGAGTGGCAGTCGCGCAGCTGGGTGAAATACCGTTTGACGTCTGCCGTATGCCAAAAAGCGATAATTCAGGTCCCGTGGTCGAGCCTGATGTGGTCACTTGTAGCAACGATGAAGTGTGTGCGGCGATTAAAGACGTGTATGATGAAACCCGCACTATCGTCGAGCCTGCAGGCGCTTTGGCGGTCGCAGGTATGAAAAAATACATCGAAGATCATAATCTACAGGGCAAAAACTGCTTGGCGATTTTATGTGGTGCCAACATGAATTTTGACCGGTTACGCTATATCGCTGAACGTACCGAAATTGGTGAGAAAAAAGAAGCGATTTTTGGGGTGACCATTCCTGAGCGCACAGGCGCCTTCTTGGATTTTTGCCGCTCACTCAAAGGTCGCAACATCACCGAATTTAACTACCGCATCAACACCAACCCCAACTACGCCCATCACACTGCCAATATTTTTGTCGGTATCGCCCTTAAAGAAGGCGAAAAAGAGCGCAAAGCAATCCACCAGCTACTCAATGAAGCCGATGATACCGCGATTGACTTGACCGATGATGAAGTCGCCAAGACCCATATTCGCTATTTAATCGGCGGACACGCGGGATTAAAAGACGAGCAATTATTTCGCATCGAATTTCCCGAGCGTCCTGGCGCGCTGCTTAACTTCCTTGAAAAACTGGGCTCACAGTTTAATATTTCTTTATTTCACTATCGCAATCATGGGGCGGCTGAAGGGCGTATTTTAGCGGGCATTCAAATGGGTGAGCAAACCGCCGAGCAATTACTTGCCAAACTACAAGACATTGGCTATGAGTGCGAAAACCTCACTGATAACTTGGGTTATCGCTTATTTTTACAATAATTTTTAACAGTTTGGATAAAAAAGGTGTCATCGTGGCGCCTTTTTTTGTGCCAAGTTTTTTATGCCAAGCTATGCACAAAATTCGCTAAATTTCAGCACGGCACATAGCAAAAATAGCCATTTTCTGCTAATCTCAATACTTAAAACTTGATAATTTACCTGATAGTTTCACTGATAAATTAATTAAAAATTCTGCTATAAGACAACCACTATGTCATCAAAAAAACGTTTTTTAAAACTTGCCGGTATGACTGCCAGTATCGCAGGAAAAGCAGCTAAAAATTCTATCAAGTCTTTTGCAGGCTCTGAAGAAGATAAACTCACAGCCCGTAGCGAAATGCTGCAAACTGTAGGGCTGCAAATCGCCGACACCTTAGGCGAAATGAAAGGCGCTGTGATGAAAGTGGGTCAAATTGCCTCGCAGTATAAGGATGTGTTTCCGCCTGAAGTATCAAAAGCGCTGGAGAAATTACAAAAAGACGCACCGCCCATGCCGTTTGCCGTCATCAAACAGCAGGTTGAAAAAGAGTTGGGGCAACCGATTGAGACGTTGTTTGCCCAGTTTGAGCAATCACCGTTTGCGGCAGCCTCTATCGGTCAAGTCCATAAAGCGGTGTTACCAACGGGTGAAGCAGTCGTAGTCAAAGTGCAATATCCCGACGTTGATACCAGTATTGATAGTGATTTAAAACACGTTCGCTTGGCGCTTAAGATAACTGGCGTGCTCAATATGGATAAAACCTTGCAAGATAAAATTTTTGCAGAAATCCGTGATAGCCTGTATGACGAGCTTGACTACAGCAAAGAAGCCCATAATTTGGCAATTTTTGGCAGTTTTCACAGTGATGATGATGGGCTGATTATCCCCAAAGTTTTTCATAGCCATTCGACCAAACGGATTTTAACCCTATCACAAGAACTGGGTGAAAAGCTCGAAGTGGCTGCCACTTGGGACAATGACATCAAACAAAAGATCGCCACTCGCTTATTTGATTTTAGTGCCGGTCAATTGTTCAAACTGTATCGTCTGCATTGTGACCCCCATCCAGGTAACTTTGCGTTTCGCCCCGATGGCTCAGTCATTGCCTATGACTTTGGTGGTATCAAATCTTACAGTCATCACGAAGTTGCGTTATTCAAACGCTTTGCCATTCATTGCCTGAGCGGTGATGTGACAGGGCTTGAGCAAGATTTGGTCAGCATTGGCATCAAAAAAGACAATGATGAACCCCTGCCCACAGACTTTTATAACGATTGGTTGCAGATTGGTTTGACCCCGTATGGTTTTACGCAGTTGTTTGATTTATCCAAACACGCGCCTTATGACTTTGCCACCAGCCAGACCCATTTTCAAGCGATTGCCAAAGCAAAAGAGTCGCTTAAATACTGGCAAAGCTTTCAACCTGCCCCACTTACCATGATGCTTGATCGAACCATTTCTGGACAGTACTGGAACTTGGTGAATTTAAAAGTAACCATTGATTTAAGTGAGTTGATACACCGCTATATTGATTTGCCGACATTGCCACGACCTGACGACTCGCCTCGCCCTTAGGTTTGATTTTCACTTTCAATAACATTTCCTGCGATGACATAGGTACAACCCCCTATCAAAAATCGGGGTTGCTCGTTTATAATAGCGCACGCAAAATTTTGAAAATCAGATTACCAAGTTATATAGGTTAAGTTAGATAAAGGATACACTCATGGCCGGACATTCCAAGTGGGCAAACATCAAACACCGTAAAGCCAAACAAGATGCGGCAAAAGGCAAAGTCTTTACCAAAATCATTCGTGAGCTGGTCTCCGCTGCCAAACAAGGCGACCCAGACCCAGCAAGTAACCCACGTTTGCGTGCGGCGGTGGAAAAAGCCAACTCAGTTAATATGACCAAAGACACTGTAAAACGGGCGATTGAACGTGGTGCAGGCGGCGGTGACAATGACAACATGCAAGAAATCACCTATGAAGGCTATGGCTTGGGCGGTGTTGCGGTGATTGTCGAGACCATGACGGATAACCTCAACCGTACCGTTGGCGAAGTGCGTCATGCTTTTAGCAAAAATGGTGGCAATTTGGGTACATCAGGCTCAGTGGCTTATATGTTTAGCAAACGCGGTGAAATTACCTTTGATGATGTTTCGCTAGAAGATACCATCATGGAAGTCGCGCTTGAAGCAGGGGCAACCGATATTGAAAATAACGGTGATAGTATCACCGTGGTCACTGAGCCAGAGAATTTCGGTGACGTGATGGATGCCTTAGAAAAAGCCGGTTTAAAATCCGACAACGCAGAAGTGACTATGTCCCCTTCAACCATGGCGGATGTCACTGATGTCGAAGACGCTAAAAAAATCATGAAAATGATTGATATGCTAGAAGATTTGGACGATGTACAAGAAGTCTATACCAACGTCAACTTTACTGATGATGTCATGGAACAACTCGATGATTAAATGAAATTTTTCAGCATAAAAAGGCTAAATTTAGATTTAGCCTTTTTTATTTAGCAACTTGTAGCAGTGTCGTGGTGGGATATAAGGTTAAAAATACTCGATTAAACTCACTACCGTGATGCAAGGCTTCACTTGTGTCAAAAGTTAATAAGCCCTTTTCTTGCTGTTCATTGGTATGAATCAATAACCAGACTTCATCCAACGCCCTTTTTTTGCGGTACGCTTGGACTTTATGCGCTTTTTTGCTCATCACCGCATCAATATCACTTTGATTGACGTAGGAATCAATCGGTAAATCTTCGTTTTCATCTGCCATATCGGTAAAAAACGCACTGGGTAACCAACGCATGGTTTTGGCAATACCTTTTTGTAATTTGCTACTGAGCGTAGGATGTGGCAAATCACTCGATTGCTCGATAAATTGCTGCGATATACTCGAAATGTTACGGTTATCAATCTTTTGCCAATTGACCCAATTTGCCCAATTAGCCTTGACACCTAATATCTCACCGTGACAATTAAACTGCGTCGGGGTAAATTTGGTTGACATCTGTAGCAGTGACTGCCAGTACCAACGTTTTAACATTAAATTGTCATTACCGAGTCTATCGCGTAGTCTTGGCAAAGTGGTTAATTCGATGCCAATTGCATATTCACCTTTGTCACAATAAAAAATACAGGTAAAATCTGGCTCATTACCATCATCCGTACCTGAGATGGTTTTGGCAGGATGTAAATGCAGCATGGCTAAAAAATGTACCAAATATACCCACTCGCGCTGGCGTTTGAGCTGATTTTGCGACATCCGCATGATGCTTGGCGAATTTTTTTTATTTCCTGTCATCCATTAATTACCTGTAGCTTGTTCAATTGACTCATTCTATTGTTTTTTGAATAAAATTTTATCAAAATAATTTTAACCAATTTAACACGCTAACTTATCAGCTCAATACATCAAATTCATGACAATAATTTGGACGGTTTTGAAGAATGTGTGTGTTTTTAGTAATTTATCTGACTATTATGACGTTTAGCCTTGTATTTTAAGCTACTAACCTTATATAATTCACAGTTCATTTGGGGATGTTCTGGCTTCGACGCTGGTAATGAAACTCAATGATGCATGTCGAGTGAGTATGTCCACTCGTAAATAAAATATACATTTTAAACTAGTCGCAAACGACGAAACTTACGCTCTAGCAGCCTAAGGGCTGCTTGGGACGGCACAGATTGCCATTGGTCTGGTTGCTCTCCTTGAAGCGAACGCACGATGGATAGCTTAAATTGTTGTCTCGCCAATTTGAGCAAAACTTAAGAGGCTCGTGGTTGGCATCCTGACTGTCGGTTCGCCTACCATTAAAGCCATAGACAGAATCTAAACATGTAGAGTCATGGGCGTAGTGCTGGCGGACGCGGGTTCAACTCCCGCCATCTCCACCATATATAAAAAAGAGAATGCAGATTACTGCATTCTCTTTTTTTTGTATTTTTTATATCCAATGAGCTACTCAAAATATCATTTTTACATAAAATCAACAGGTTAGAAAAACTAGCCGATAAAGTTACACAACTTATATGTTTAGCAAAATACATCCGATATTAAAGATTTTGTTTACAATAAAATGTTTGAAATAACATAACTTTGTAATTAGAATACACATCCCTTAAGTGATATTAAACAATATTACTTTGTTTTTACTATGTAAATCACGGGAAATGCCCCTTGATACCTTTAAGTAGTCAGATTATTGACCGCTTTAATTGATAAAAGGAACATCCGATGAAATATATCATTGCCAGTTTGTTTGTTACTACTTTGGTCACCCAGCAAGCCAACGCTGCTGTTGTTTCATGGTATGGTGGCAAGCATCATGGTCGTACCACGGCGTCTGGCGAGAAATTCAATCAACATGCACTGACTGCTGCCAGCAACGTGCACAAATTAGGTAGCCTACTTAAAGTCACTAACAAAGCCAATGGTAAAAGTGTGGTAGTACGCGTGACTGACACAGGGGGATTTGGCAAATATGGCCGTACGCTAGATTTGTCAAAAGGTGCTTTTAGCAGAATTGCTAATCTTTCAAATGGTGTTGCAAAAGTCGATATCGTTAGATTATAGCGTTATTTTTATTAATGTATTTTGCCGTAAAAAAGGGCGCTATTAATTGATAGCGCCCTTAATGTTTTATCAATTAAGAAGTTTAATTCTGTAAAAAATGCGTATCATTCGACCATTGCTGCATTTTGATACTTTCATCCAAATATTGCTCGATAGCCGGCAAGTTAAACCCGTCGTTTTCACTGATAAAGCTAATACTCATACCTTTATTACCTGCCCTACCGGTGCGACCGATACGATGAACGTAATCATCAGGACTGTCTGGCAGCGTATAATTGACCACACAAGCCACATCATCCACATGAATACCTCGCCCTGCGACATCCGTAGCCACTAAAATATTGGCATCACCTTGACGAAATTGTGCCAAATATTTCTCCCGTTTGGCTTGTATGACATCCCCTGACAATATCACTACTTTATACTGACGATTAAGTTTGTCATAAAGGCGTTTGACTTGGTCTTTACGATTGGCAAAGACAATGATTTTTTTGGGAGAAATTTTTTCAATAATTTGCTGTAACGCCGCCAGTTTATCCGATTCCATCAAGGTAAAAAATAACTGCTCGATGTTTTGACTGGTTTTTTGCTCAGGCGCAATTTCTACAAAAATCGGCTGATATAACCAGCGATAAGCTAAATTCATCACATCTTGGTTAAAGGTAGCGGAGAAAAGCAAGGTTTGCCGATGCGTATTGGCAGGCATCATACGAATCAAGCGTTTGATATCAGGTATAAACCCCATATCCAGCATTCTATCTGCTTCATCTAATACCAAAATTTCAAGACGATCGAGATACACATGGTGATGAAAGCAAAAATCAATCAAACGACCTGGGGTGGCGATGATGATATCGACAAACTTTTGATGCAGCTGCTTTGACTGCGTCTCATAGTCTGTGCCACCGAGCAAACAAGCAGTATGCAGTTTGGTAAATTTGGTGAGCTCAAGGCAATCTTGATAAATTTGTTGAGCCAGTTCTCGAGTCGGCGCCAATACTAGCGCACGGGTTTCACCCAAAAAACGATCGCCATCAACCTCAGGGTTTATAGGATTATTTAGCAATTCATTGATGATGGTGAGTAAAAACGTTGCTGTCTTACCTGTACCTGTTTGTGCCTGCCCAATGGCGTCTTGACCAGCGAGTGTATTGGGCAATATCTGCGCTTGGATAGGGGTTAGCGTTTGATAGCCTAGTTGGTCAATCGCTTGCTTGAGCGCTGGATGAAGGGGTAATTGTGAGAAAGTTTGAAACACAGAGATTTAACCTATTTTGACCAATCAATCATTGGCTATGAGAAACAACAAAAACCAAGTTAATTACATCAACTTGGTTTGCAAAAAGGTCAAAATAACACTTCGACCCCTTTTTGGCTCAACTTATTCGACTTTGGTAACTTCTTCAGCTTGAAGACCTTTTTGACCTTCAACCACGATGAATTCAACTTTTTGACCATCTTGAAGTGAACGGTAGCCGTCACCTTGAATCGCGCGGAAATGAACAAAAATATCTTCACCGCTGTTACGTTGAATAAATCCAAAACCTTTTGAATCATTAAACCATTTTACAATGCCTTGTTCACGAACTGACATATTATAACTTCCTTTAACACTATTAATGGTAGGTTTTTAAAGTAGTTTTTTAACCAAGGCTAGTTAAGCCTAGTTAAGTTTAGTTACTCGCTACCTACGCCTGCTAAATAATGTACTAGTTAAGCTTTTGTAATAGTTTGTTAAAACATTTCTCTACAATGTCGCTTACATAGTAAATTCTTCTTATAGCAATCATAGCATGGGTTTTTTACAAAAAAAAGTAATTTCGTAAGAATTGGTTATTTTCTTAAACAACGATTTTTTAGCCTCATTTAACGGTTTACGATAATAAAACTGCAGGGTTTGCTACTAAAATTGCCAATTATTTTAGCGTCGGTTTGCACACATTGTATGGGCTTATCTTTATCATTTAACTCATCGGCGCCAATAAGTTGCCTGATAACTTCCTCACCCAATTCATCTAGCACATCATGCTTTAATTCTTTTGTTAATTGCTTATCGGCATGTTGATGGGCTTTGATGGCACATTCTTTAAGTCGCCATAGTAAGTTTCGTAAAACTGCTTGATTGACGGCAGGCTTTTGATTCAACCATAGATATTCATGGAATGAAAAAAAGCGCGAAGCAACGTGATGACTAATTGCGCTGTCTTCAACATCAATACCGATATTTGTATAGGGTGAAATCAACACTGCGGCATGTTGGCGGCTATGGCTAAAACTGACATACCAAGTATAACCATCAGCGGTTATAAAATGATAAGGAAAGTTTGCCTCCATTAACTCGCCTGTCACATTGAGCGCTTGCTGTAGCTTTTTTAGCAATTGACGACAAGACATTGACCCTGTTTTATGGGTTAATAGCGTAGCCTGTTCACCCAAATTATGATGAATATCAATAGCCACCCAGCTATGGTGTTCGATTGGATAAAGTTGCATCGGTTAGAATAGTGCCTTATGGTATAAGCAAATTTAACAATAGCTTAAAGTATTAAAGTATTTTTTTATACCAAGGTTGATTGGCTTGCTTCTTTTGTGCTTGCGTAATCGCTTTACGTTTTTTTTGATACAGTACATTATTACTGATGAGATTAATAGTGCGAGTGTCTTGCGCGATGACTTCCCCTAAGACGTTTTCAACGCCTACGGTAATGGTATAAGGGTTAGGATCGAGCGTGGTAGTTGCGATAGTATAGCTAGTGTCTTTTATGGTTGCTAAGGTTTGGTTATTGAGTTGATAGACGATTCTATCCCCTGTTTTTAAACTCGGTGTCAAGGCAACATTAATCTCAATTGGTTGACTACCCCGTCGCAGCGTTTGCCCGGCTTTAGGCGATACAATTTTTATGACATAATCGCCCTGCTGGCTTGCTGAGATGGATTGTGTCGATAAGCTATCAGGCAAGCGAGTGTCAGCAGCCTTACTCGCTGCGTTATTAACTTGATTGTTCAAGCTAGTGGATGTTGTCGCCGGTTGAGTCGTCGAAGATACCTGTGATTGGGTGGGTAATTTATCTAATACGCTGATATTCTTGCTATTTTTATTGTATTGATAGGCGGTATTGATATTATCGGTATATACCACTTGACCGTCTGAGGTTGTCGTCTTATACACTTCAGCATGACTTAACGGTGACAGCAATAACACGACAGCCGTGAGTATAAAGCTATACCGTAAACTGCTATTATTATCGGTAGTATATTTATTATCCCTACTATATTTTGTCAAAATCATATACGCCTTTCCCTCAAAACCCATTATTGTGCCTATTTTAGCAAGCTTGATAATGAATCCCTAAATAATTTTGCCTATTAGCCTAAAAATTTCCTATAAAAAAACCCAACTTAATGTGAAGTTGGGTTTTTTGAAAAGCGAACTTATTAGCAGCTGTAGTACATATCAAATTCGATTGGATGAACTGATACGTTGTAACGCTCTACTTCTTCTTTTTTCAAGGCAATGTAAGCGTCAAGCATTTCTTTGGTAAATACGCCACCTTTGGTTAAGAATTCATGGTCGTCTTCTAACGCTTTAAGCGCAACTTCCAAATTCTCCGCCACCGTTGGAATCAATGCTTCTTCTTCTGGTGGCAGGTCGTATAAGTTTTTGTCCGCCGCTTCACCTGGATGGATTTTGTTTTGGATGCCATCAAGCGCTGCCATCAACAATGCGGCAAAGCAAAGGTAAGGGTTAGCTGCTGGGTCTGGGAAGCGCGCTTCGATACGCTTGCCTTTCGGGCTTGCCACGTATGGAATACGAATTGACGCTGAGCGGTTACGCGCTGAATAAGCCAGTTTAATAGGCGCTTCATAATGCGGTACTAGGCGTTTGTAGCTGTTGGTTGATGGGTTAGTGATGGCATTTAGTGCACGAGCATGTTTGATGATACCACCGATTGCAAAAAGCGCCGTTTCTGACAGCCCTGCGTATTCATCACCGGCAAAGGTGTTTTTGCCATCTTTTTGGATTGACAAATGAACGTGCATACCTGAACCATTATCACCAACCATTGGTTTTGGCATAAAGGTCGCAGTCTTACCATATTCGTGTGCAACGTTGTGTACTGCATATTTGAACTGTTGTACTTCGTCCGCTTTACGAACTAGGGTATTAAATGATACACCGATTTCTAGCTGGCAGGAAGCAACTTCATGGTGATGGACTTCAACACGGCCTTCACCCATAATCGCTTCTACCGCGGCACACATATCAGCGCGCATATCTTGTGAGCTATCAACCGGTGGTACTGGGAAGTAACCGCCTTTGACGCGTGGACGGTGCGCATAGTTACCGCCTTCCATTTCTTTATCGGTTGACCAAGCGGCTTCATCAGCTGAGATGGTGTGACGGGCACCTGACATGTCGATTGACCATTTTACATCATCAAATACGAAAAATTCTGGCTCTGGACCAAAGAATGCGGTATCACCGATACCCGTTGATTTTAGGTATTCTTCAGCACGTCGCGCGATTGAGCGTGGGTCACGGTCATAACCTTGCATGGTTGATGGCTCGATAACATCACAGGTCACAACAACTGTCGTTTCACGAAAGAAAGGATCGACAAATGCGGTATCAGCATCTGGCATCAAAATCATATCTGACGCTTCAATGCCTTTCCAACCAGCGATTGATGAACCATCAAACATTTTACCTTCTTCAAAAATGTCTTCGTCCATGCTGTCAGCTGGATAGCTTACATGTTGCTCTTTACCTTTAGTATCGGTAAAACGAAAATCTACCCACTTTGCTTCGCTAGATTTGATTAAATCTAAAAATTTATTCGACATTGCTCGTTTCCTTTTACGCAAAAAATGATTAAAAAAACGTTACGCCACTTTATACTCTTTTTGGTGCTGTGACAAGAGATAAACAAAGTGGTGCTTGTTGAAATTAAACTTTCAAGTTATGTGCCAACTTTTGCGCTATCATGCTAAAGATTAAATTTTTATATCAAATTCAATGAGTTATTTGTAGGTTGATTTACTGATGAAGTTGGCTGATATGACTATCTGCCTAGATAACCTTAAAATCGCTATGTGGCTGGAGCATTTGCACCATTTTAATTAGAATTTCATTCATATTCACTTTTATAGTGCATAAAATATACGCTTAACTATTTTAGTGAAAATCATTAATATTACTGCCTGTGACTCGGCTTCATTTATTTATTCGGTTTCAGTCACTTGCTGTCAGTCACTTGCAGAATGGTTGTGATAAAATAATTAGCTAAAATAACGGTGAAGTTTTTTCATTGGCTAACCATCGTCCAACAATTACAGCATAGGGTTTCTGGATTGCTACTTTTTATTGATAACTACGACAGTTTTACCTACAACTTGGTGCAGTATTTTGAGCAATTGGGACAAGCCGTTGAAGTCTGGCGCAATGATGCTTGCAGCAGTGAAGACATTATTCGTTTAAATCCTGATTATTTGGTCATTGGCCCTGGACCTTGCACGCCAAGCGATGCGGGCAATACGTTGAATATTATCAAAGACTGTGCCGGCATTATTCCTATATTAGGCGTTTGCTTGGGTCATCAAGCGATTGGGCAAGCATTTGGCGCCCATATCATGCGTTGTCCAACGATTATGCATGGGCGGGTGTCGCAAGTTTTTCATCACCATCAAGGGATTTTTGCCGGACTTCCCTCACCTTTTAACGCCACTCGCTATCATTCTTTAGCGATTGCGGCAGACAGTTTGCCTGATTGTCTAGAGGTGACCGCATGGTGTGATGATATTCACCCACATAATTTGCTGCCATCCACTACGGTGATGGGCATTAGGCATAAAACATTGCCGATTGAAGGGGTGCAGTTTCACCCAGAATCTATTTTGAGTGAGCATGGGTATGCGATTTTGAAAAATTTTTTAGCTAACTATGAAAACTATCAAAACGCTAACCCTTAGACTGGGATAATTGCGTTTTGCGGGTTAAAGTTTGGCTTTTAAGTTCGGCTTTGTTATAGTATACTAGTACAATGATATATCAAGTGTAAGCCATAAAACTCATACGAGACTGACATGACCCATACTGTAACGCCCTATCTTGGTGACATTACCACGGCCATAGAGAACAACCAACCGTTAACGCAAGAGCAAACCCAACTACTGCTTACCACGGCACTTGATCGCGCCATCAATACCATTGACCTGACCTATGCAGAAATGCGCGGCGTCATGCTAGCCATCATGCAAGGTCAATGCCCCGATGCCATGATGGGCGCGCTGCTCACCGCGCTGCGTATGAAAGGTGAAAGCATCGAAGAAATCACCGCCGCCGCCCAAGTGATGCGGGAGCTGGCGATTAAAGTGGATTTGTCGGATGTGCCCTATGTCGTCGATATTGTGGGTACAGGGGGCGATGGCGCAAATTTGTTTAATGTATCTACCGCCGCTACGATGGTCGCAGCAGTAGCTGGCTGTCATGTCGCCAAGCATGGTAATGGCGGCGTTTCCGGCAAATCGGGCAGTTCCGATTTGCTGCAGCAAGCGGGTATTAATTTAGCATTAAATACCGAGCAGATTACCCAGTCGATTAAAACGCATGGTATTGGTTTTTTGTTTGCGCCCAATCACCATGTGGCAATGAAACATGCGATGCCCATTCGCCGCACCCTAAAAACGCGCACGGTGTTTAATATTTTGGGACCTTTAACCAACCCGGCGGGCGTCAAAAATGCCATGATTGGCGTATTTAATCCTTCGCTGTGCGAACCGCTTGCCAATGTGTTCAAAAACCTTGGCGCAGAGCATGTGCTAGTTGTCGGCTCAGTGGATAACCTTGATGAAATCTCGCTGGCGACTTATACCCACGTGGCTGAACTTAAAGACGGCAAAGTCAGTGTATATGATATCGAACCTGAAGATGCGGGTATCGAATCGCAAACGCTTAAAGGCTTAATCATTGACAGTCCAGCACAAAGCCTAGCGCTCATCCGTGAAGCACTGGCTAACAATCCCAATAAAACCCCCATCGCCAAAAAAGCTGCGGATATGATTGCCTTAAACGCCGGTGCGACCATCTATGTAGCAGGTAAAGCAGATACCATAAAACAAGGCGTAGCCATGGCACAAGATATCATCAGCAGTGGCAAAGCCTTGCAAAAAATGGCAGCATTAGCAAGCTTTACTCAGCAATTCACCTCTCATTAAATTTTTGGAAAAACCATGCCTCATCAACCAGTCCCCTCGGTATTACAAAAAATTGTCGACACCAAACGTCAAGAACTAGTCAGAGCCAAACAACAACAATCTTGGCACGACCTTGAGCAAATTGCCGCAACGAACCACGAAGACATCCGTGATTTTGCCGGCAGTTTGCGCAAAGCGGGTATCCGTGTCATTGCGGAAGTCAAAAAAGCCTCGCCATCCAAAGGCATCATTGCCCCTAATTTCGATGCTGTCGCCACCGCAGTCGGGTATGAACAAGCGGGTGCCGCTTGCCTATCGGTATTGACGGATACGGATTATTTCCAAGGCTCGGATGAGTATTTATTGCAAGTGCGCCAAGCGGTCAGCCTACCTGTGCTACGCAAAGATTTTATAATTGAGCCGTATCACATTTTGCAATCACGTGCGCTTGGGGCAGATTGTATTTTGCTGATTATGGCGTGTTTATCGGATGCGCAAGCCGCTGAACTGAACGAATTGGCGTTAAAACTTGGCATGAGTGTGCTCATTGAGTGCCATGACGAGATAGAAGTGGAACGGGCGTTACGCTTGCCAGCCCATCGCCAAAACGTGTATGGGGTTAATAATCGCAATCTACATAACTTTGATGTGAGTTTGGACACTACCCTACGCCTAAAAACACTGTTTCCCCAAGATAGCTTATTGGTGACAGAAAGCGGGATTCATTCGGCAGAGGATGTAAAATTGATGCTCGACCATGACATCCATGCGTTTTTGATTGGCGAGCAGTTTATGAAAACGGGTGATGCGGGCGCGGCATTAGCAAAGTTATTGGCACAATCGCAACAAAATGCGTAAAATAGTCAAGTTAAATGATTGATGTTAGGGCGTTTCATCGATAAACGCCCTATTTTTTATACCGATTTATAGAGTTATTGTATGGCAAATTTATTTTCAAAAGAAATGCAAGACCAGTTAAAGCAGCTTAAAACCGAACTGGGTAAAGGTCGCAGCCAAACCAAAGAGACCGATGAAAACGGCAAACCGACTGAAACCGTGGGTTTATTGAGCAAGCAACAAGTCGCCAAGCAAGTTAAAAAATATAATAGCGAACATCTGGATGATGATAAATTGCTATTTATGCAAGCCATGTCAGGCGTGCAGCCAATCAAAGATAAAAACTTGGCGGATAAAAACAACACTGGCAATAAGCTTGATGCGACGACGCTAGCCAAACGCGCGGCGGCGGTCGGTGGTGACGATGATAGCGGGCATGTATTGTCTGATATGCAAGCGCTGCTTAATCCTGTCTCTGGCGATGCGTATTTAAGTTATAAAACCGCAACGCTACAAAACAAAGTGTTTAATGAGCTCAAACAAGGCAAGATTCGCTGGTATGATGCCGTAGATTTACACGGTTCTACCATTGAAGAGGCCCGTGAAGCCATGAGTCAGTTGATTTTGCAGGCTCAAAAAAACAATGAAAATTGCGTGAAAATCATTCATGGCAAAGGCATTGATAGTATCTTAAAAACTTGCGTCAATGGCTGGTTGCGTCAGATTCCTGAAGTGCTTGCTTTTTGCTCAGCACCTGCGGCGCAAGGTGGCAATGGTGCAGTGTTGGTGTTACTCAAAAAACGTGAAAAAGCCAATCGCGACCAATAACCATTGTACTGCTATTTTGACTATAGGTTAAATTTTACGAAATCATGCATAAAACAATCCATGCATGATTTTTTTAACAGGATTTTTTAATTGTTCATAGTTTATTCTTAGATTTTGTTTATAATAGACTGTTTTTTTTCATGGATTAAATGCGCTGCATTAATCTACTCTCAACTGGCTAAAAACAGCGCCCATTTGTCTTTTGACAGCTGACTGTTTTTAACACCACTGGGTATAGGAGAAAGGTAGCTTTGAACAATACCCCCACTGCGACTAATTCGCCCGCTAAATTGCAACGTCATTTAGCCCTTTGGCACATTATCATTATTGGTTTGGCGTATATTCAGCCCATGACCGTATTTGATACCTTCGGCTTGGTTTCTGAAGCCAGTCATCAGCACGTTCCAACATCTTATATTATTGCATTGATTGCTATTTTGCTTACCTCGCTAAGTTACGGTAGCATGATTCGTCGTTATCCTTCGGCGGGTTCGGCATATACCTATGCGCAAAAATCGATTCATCCCAATGTCGGGTTTATGGTGGGTTGGTCTTCTTGGTTGGATTATTTATTGTCACCTTTGGTGAATATTATCCTAGCGGTGATTTATCTTGAAGCGCTGTTCCCTGATGTCAACAAATGGATTTGGGTATTTATTCTGACGGGATTTATGACCTGGATTAATGTGCATGGCTCCAAAGTCGTGGCTTATTTTAATAGTTGGATTGTGTTTATTCAGCTATTGATTATCGGTGTATTTACGTGGTTGGTGTATAGCAAATTGATGGCGGGCACCAATGCGGATGGCACTATCAATGATGCAGCTTACCAATTATGGAGCTTAAAGCCGTTTTGGAGTGATATGGCCAACATGACGGCACTTATCAGTGGTGCAACGATTTTATGTTTCTCTTTCACAGGCTTTGACTCACTCAGCTCATTGGCGGAAGAAACCAAAGATGTGCAAAAAACCCTACCAAAAGCAATTTTCTTGACCGCATTGATTGCAGGTATTGTGTTTATCATTAGCACTTACTTTATGCAGATTTATTTCCCACAACCCCCTGATAAATATTTCCCAGATGTGGCTGCTACCCAGCCAGATATTTTGATGTTGGTCGGTGGTTCTGCGTTTCAAGCTGCCGTACTGGGCTTTGCAATTGTTACGGTGATGGCGTCAGGTATTTCTGCGCATGCCGGTGTCTCTCGTTTGATGTATGTGATGGGGCGTGATGGGGTCATTAATAAACGTATTTTTGGTCATATTCATCCAAAATACTTGACCCCGACCTACAATATCTATATCGCGGGTGTGATTGCGTTAACTGCAGGTTTTATTGAGTTTGATGTTATCGCGCATTTGATTAGTTTTGGGGCATTAACGGCGTTTAGTTTTGTTAATTTATCCGTGATTGCGACCTACATCATCCGTGAAAAACGCTACCACAGCGCGTATGATTTATTTATGTATTTGATTGTGCCGCTGTTGGGCTTTATCAGTGTTGCGCTGATGTGGAAAGAAAGTGAGCCAATCGCCATCAAAATGGGCTTAGCCTGGGCAGTCATCGGTCTAATTTACTTGGCGTTTAAAACCGGTGGCTTTAAGCGTCACCCACCGATGCACAATGAACATGAGTAATGGTTAAGGTGGTGAAAAGGTCAGATACGATTCTGACCTTTTTTGTGTCTGTGGATTTTGGGAAAACGCTATGTTAGAAATTTTATATCAAGATGAACATTGTGTGGCAGTCAATAAGCCTGCGGGTATGCTGGTGCATCGAAGCTGGCTTGACCGTCATGAAACCGAGTTTGTGATGCAGACCCTACGCGATCAATTGGGTCAATATGTTTATCCGATTCATCGCTTAGACCGACCGACGTCAGGGGTGTTACTGTTTGCTTTATCAAGCGAATCAGCGCGGCAACTGTGTGAGCAATTTGAAAACAGGCAAGTGCAAAAATCTTACTTAGCCATCGTGCGCGGATATTTGACAGTTAATGCGCAGACATCCCAGCAGACATCTGGGCTGATTGATTACCCACTCACACAAATTTTGGATAAAATTGGCGATAAACCAAGTTTGCAGGCATTGCAACAAAGAAAGCTTAGTTCGACAGACATGTTTGATGAAGCCCTTAGCAGCCCTGCTGAATTAACCTTACTGCAACCTGCGCAAACGCATTGGCAATGCTTGGCAACAACTGAGCAGCCGTTTCAAGCGCGGGCACGCTATCCGACTTCACGCTTTAGTCTGGCTAGATTGACACCCATTACCGGACGAAAACACCAACTACGTCGTCACATGAAGCATGTGTTTCATCCGATTATTGGCGATACCAGCTATGGCGATCATCACCAAAATCGTGCTATCCGTCAACATATCGGCGTGCATCGATTGATGTTACATGCACATACCTTGGCTTTTAATAGACTGACCGACAATCGCCGTGTTGATATCACTGCACCTGTGGATACAGATTGGTTAACGATGTGTGCGCAGTTTGGCTTTCATTTACCTTAATAGTTAGCGATTTTATTATTTGGCGACATCCTTTACGTAACCAAGTAATCACTCACTTTGCTACCGAGGGTCGCAAATGTTGCGCCAATGCCTGCACCCACCAACACATCGGTGGGATAATGTAATCCTAACACCAAGCGCGATAATGCCACCAGCATCGTAAATGGCAGCAATACCCATAACATCATCGGCACTTGATGCCCTATCATGGTAGTAAACAATACCGCTTGCAGTGTATGCCCTGATGGAAAACTAAATATATCTAAAGGCCGTTCACCTAAAGTAATGGTTTGGTGTACTTGGTAAGGGCGTGGACGTACTGTATGCACTTTTAAATACTTATACAGCAAATAACCACAAAAACTGCTGAGTAACACCGCACACACTTTAACAGCAACGATACTAGCGACCAGTCCTTCCAATAGTAACATCACCAACATCACTACCGTCGATAGCGCCCAAAACCAACCATCCCCTAAGCGGCTGATGGTTTTGAAAAACTGCGCAAAAAACTTCAATTGCGACAGCAAATTTACCCGTAAACATAAGAGAGTATCCCACTGCAGCACCCGCTTTTGCAAATGATATAGTTTAGGTTTACTGTGTAAAAACTGATAATAATTGCGCATTAAATTGGGTAAGTTTTCGACAGGGCTAACAGAGGTACAGGTGAATTCTGAATTGGCAAGTGACAGATTGGATTTTTTTATGGGTTGATTCATGGCGCCATCCTTTTTTTGCCTATTTGAACATCACGTTTTGGAGAAAAACGCGGCAGATTCAGCGGGTCTTTGGCTTGGGTGACTGTTTTGGGTTGAGTGGCTATTTTGGGGTGAGTGACTATTTTGGGGTGAATGTCTATATCGTGGGTGGTTTTTTGCCACGACAGCCGGGTGAACTGACTCAGGTGTGGGGGCGATTGTCAAATCCGCTAGCGGATGTTGAGTTATTGATTGAGAAGACAAAATAGTTGGTGTCACTGTGCTGGCTGTTAGGGTATTGGTCTGGATTGATAGCACTTCATAAAACATGGTCAACATTTCTTGGGCAGGTTTTTGCCAAGAAAAAGCAGCCACCTTTTGTCGTGCGGCTAGTCGCATCTGATCAAGCTGTTGTTGTTTGGGCAATTCACTGATCATCTCTACAAAGCGTTGTTCTTGCCCAAGCGGTACGGTTTTACCACAACTATCATCCACCAACAGCGCCGCAGCCGCGTCATGATAGGCAAAAATTGGCAAACCCGATGCCATCGCTTCGGTGACGACATTACCGAAAGTTTCTACTTGACTAGCAAAGACAAAAGCATCGGCACTGGCATAATAACTTGCCAGCACCTCGCCTGTTTTAAAGCCTGCAAAAATAATGCTTGTATCATTGGCATACCGTTTAACGAGCGCTTCTTTGTATGGTCCATCACCGACAATCACTAATTTAACATGACGATGCAGCTGCTGTAATTGTAGCGCTTTGAAGCTTTTAATGACGGTATCCATACCTTTTTCAGGGGAAACACGGCTCACACACATTAGCACTGTGGTACCCTCGCCCACGTCCCAACTCTGCCGTAATGCTTGGCTACGTTTGCTCGGTGCATAGCGCGCTGTATCAACGCCACGACCGACTTGGTACAAATGCTTGAAACCAAATTCAGCCAGCTGGTGTTGGGTGGTCTGGCTTGGAATACATGTAGCATTGCACTGGTTGTGAAAACGCTTCATATACGCAAGCAAAGGCACTGAGACAACTTTCCAGCCAAAGTATCGGCTAAAATCATGAAACGCGGTGTGATAACCTGAAGAGACTTTAATGCTTTGCTGTTTGCCAGCAATCAACGCCGCAAGCCCCAAAGGACCTTCCGTCACGATATGTACAATATCAGGACGAAGCTTGCGCAGCTGCTTCGTTAAAAATCGGTAACAAGGTAGCCCCATGCGCAGATGCGGGTAATAAGGAATGGGCAAACTTGGCACTTGTAAATCAGTGGTAACAGCCGCCGTGTTAAGCCCTGTCGTTAGGGTATGTTGTTCGACTTCATCGCTTTGTTTGGGGCGAATCAACGTGATGCGATGCCCCATCGATTTGAGTTCGCGCATGATTTGATAAACGCTTGAGGCTACCCCATTGATATCGGGGAGCCAAGTTTCAGTCACCAAAGCGATATGCAATAATGGCCTATTGTCATGAAAAGGCGTGCCTGCAACTTGAGTTGGGGGATTCATGCGATTTGCTGACGTCGTCTGAGTGTCAGACGAAGCCTGGTACAAATTAGTGTTTACAGTGTTGTCACTCATAGTATGTTATCAACCATTACAACCGACTGCTTTATTTGACTACAAAAGCCGTTTCGGTAAATTAAATCAATCCTTTGTATGGGTTAAGCTTATAAGCCGCCATTGACAACCTCATGTCAATTTGATAACAGTTTGATGACAATTGCATCGCAAATAGGGGTCGATTTTGCTAAAATAGCGAGCAGATTGCAGCTTTATAGATTAATGCCTTATAGATGGTTAAATGACTGATTTGATAACTACATCGAATAATACCGCTATGCCCAATACTCCGACGTTGGATACACCGATTGTGATGCTAATGACACATGCGCCTAGTCATCCGCTCACCAAACAAGCGCTTGAATGTGCCCAATCGCTATGGGCAAACGATAGTAAAACAACCGTTGAGCAAAACCCGTTGACTACTACCGATTTTAAAATTTTCTTATATAGTGATGCGGTGATGTTGGCAAACCGATTAATTTGGCTGCCAGATGATATCGAAAATATGGCAAAAAACTGGCAACACTTTGCTATGAGTCATCATTTAACCATTCAAGTGTGTGTGAGTGCCGCTTTGGCTCGCGGGGTGACAGATGCTGACAATGCGACTAGACATCAGCTACAAGGTGACAATTTGGCAGATGGCTTTGAATTGGTTGGTTTGGGTGAATTAGCCATGCATCTACACAGGGCAAAAACGGTTTATCAGTTTTAATTGGGATGGGTCTAGCGATAGCGATTTACTATGAAAATTATCATTAATATTCACGCTGATACATTTTTGCTTTGTCATGAAGCCTTATCAATGGCGTTTGCGCTGGCGGCGTTTGACCACCAAATTCAGCTAACTATCGGTGATGGCATGCTAAACTTACTACTTGATGCGCCCACGGGCAAGCTTGCCCATATGCTGGCATCCCTTGACATGTATGATATGCCGCCCGCTTGGCTGGCGCTAGCGGATTTTGATAGATTAAAAGCGTGGCAAGCTAATCTATCAGCAGACTTTGATTGGTATTCTCAAGTAGCGCTACAGCCAACCACACCGCCTCATTTTGATACCACTTTTGACTTATAAACACTATGACCCAACTTCCCCACCTTGACCAAGCCGCCCTTGACCAAGACGGTCATTTGATAGCTCATCAAACCTGGACACCAGATATCGCGCAACAATTGGCGAACACGCTGGATGTCACGTTAACCCCTGAGCACTATCAAATCATAGACGCGGTACGTCAATATTATGATTTATACAGCCATCCACCGACGACCCGTCCTTTAATCAAGTTTTTATCCAAGCAATTGCCCTCATTGGCGGTTGATAATGCCAAATTGCAAGCCATGTTTAACACGGGTCTTGTCGCGCGTCATGTCAACCGCATTGCAGGGTTGCCAAAACCTGCAAATTGCTTATAAATTTTGAGATTATTTTGGGTCATAAGGGACGAGATTGTCATAACCGATACTGTGACCGTTATCACCGCCAAACCCCTGCTGACGCCAAACTTCAAATAATGTAATTGCCACGCTGTTAGATAAATTCAAACTGCGAGATGTCGGCAACATAGGCAAACGCAACCAGTTGTCTTGCCCAATTGCCGCGCGAATTGGCTCGGGTAATCCCGCTGTCTCTGACCCAAATACCAAAGCGGTATTTGCCAGTTGCGTGAAATCTTCATCATATAAAGGCTTGCTGAGCTTGGTGGTCAAGGCAACGATTCTTTGTACCCCACTTTGGCTTAGACTGTCCTGTGCATCCTGCCAATTGGCATGTACTTTGACATTTGCCCATTCATGATAATCGAGCCCTGCTCGGCGTAATTTTTTATCTTCTAACTCAAACCCTAATGGCTCAACCAAATGTAGCGTTGCGCCCGTATTGGCACATAACCGAATAATATTGCCTGTGTTGCTTGGCATCTTGGGTTCAACTAATACTACATGAATCATGTCGACATCCTTAACTAGATTAAAATAAAACAGATTGAAATAAAAAAACGCTAAATGCGAAGATTAATTTACAAAAAACCTATACTTATTGCGTAAATTTAAGTTTTTTTTACAACTTGATAGTTTTGGTTACATTAACGCTATAGCGACGTTAGACTAACCTGCATTACCATGACTCTACCAAGCATGTTTTACTTTATTTTAACTTCTGTGAATCATTTTAACTTCTATGAATCAATAAAGTCGCATGATTTAACCTGGTAGCTAAAAACTGTTAAAAAATAATGGATATATCTGAGGAAATTTAAAATGAAAAAATTAATCGCTGCATCAATCGCTGTTATGTTTGCTGTTACAGGTTGTAATACAGTCAAAGGTTTTGGTAAAGACGTATCAAAAACAGGTGACGCAGTAACCAATACCGCACAAAAAACTGAAAACAAAATCTAATCGTAGATTTTCTGTTTAAATAAAAAAACCCATCTCGCTGATGGGTTTTTTATTGCCTATTTTATTGGCCATCGGTTATAACCCTAGCAGGTTATAAAATTAGCCGTTTTTTGGCAAATTTTCAGGTAAATAACAGCGTAGATAAGCAATCACCGCTGTAATCGCTTCTTGGCGATAGGTATCGGTAATTTCTTTTTCTGAGCGATAAGCTAAGATAAAAATACCATTGATAATACCGTATGCGACTAACAATTGCTGATGAATGGTTTCTAAAGCCGGCATTTTATAATGCTCAGACAACTTATCATACACCATTTGGGCGAGGCTTTTTTCGATTTCACTACCAAACGCATTGCCCTCAAAATCTGGGGTATTGGTCTCATAAATCAAACGAGCAACCGTTAAATCAGATTGAATAATATCAACACCTGTCTCAATGACTGTGGTGATATAAGCCTGCCAGCGACTAAATTGTTTGGCATCGACTTTTTCAAGCTTGTTAAAGATTTCTATCGCATTTAAAAAACGTAATGCCAAAAAAATCGCTTCAACGTTTGGGAAGAAGTGATAGGCCGAAGCTCTGGGAATGTCCGCTCTTTCACACACATCAGCCAAACTAATCTCACTGACAGGTCGGGTCGCGCTCAACTCTTTGGCAGCGGCTAATAATTTTTGGCGACGCAAACGACCTTGCTGGCTAGTGAACTTGAATTTGTTAGGGACTAAGCGGCGAGCGAGCTCAGAGTCCACCAACACATCCTCAATTTTTTCATCATAAGCGCTTGACATATTTCCTCTCTATCGACTGATTATGAATAAAGTTTAATTTGTGCCCGTACCAATCCATGATCGGTTGGGCGTTGTTCTACAATAAATTTGAGATGATCGTTAAAATAATCAACTTGTAATACTTCCCCGATGTTAAATTTACTATCAGCTAAAAATTGTTCAGATACCAAAATTTGGTCAAGCACTTCTGGCATACCTTGGTGGATATGGGTGTACGCCACGTCTTTAAGCCAGTGCATACGGCTTTGTACCGTAGAGGCATCATACAGCACGATATCCCGCATCGACTTATCATAAAATACTTCGCCCGATTCGCTTAAAAGCTGACAAGTGACACTTTGCATCACATCATTCATATCCCCTAACAAAATCAGCGGATGGTTGTTGTGTGACAGTTTTTCGATGACCACTTGGCGAATGCCTGCCGCTTCTGCTGCCCGCATACAAAGACTGCGCAGCTTGGCGCGGACTCGAATTAGCGGATCATTGCGATCTTCTAACGGCTCGCCTTGCGCGTTTTCTAAAAACTCAGGGCGTTTACTTTTTAGATGCGCCACAATCACGGTGACCACCATGCCATTTGGCAATCTGATGTCGGCAATCAGCGGGGGACGATTAAATTGTTGATAAAGCCCAACATCAGGAACGTCTAACAACGCAATCGCAGGCATCTGCGTGAGCAATTGCGTGTTAATAATCTCAAAACGCGATACCAAGCCTACGCTCGGGGTACCAATTGCGCCTCGCCCTTGGGTTAATGGACTGTCTGGCTGATTACTGGCTAGTGGCACAGTGACATGATAGTCATTGAGACCGGCTGCATGACATAAGTCAATGAGTGCTTGCTCATCCCAAATTTCTTGGCAACCAATGATATCAGCTTGCAATTGACGAAAAATGGGGGCAAGTGCATTAATCTTTTGTTGATATTGCTGCGGCGTATACGCATCTTGGTTTCGATAAAAAACCCGATTGGGCAGTGCAAAGTTAAGTAAATTTGCCGTAGCGATAACAAATTGATTGTCCACTGTCATATCCTTAATGTTGAGTTACCAGTTATCCCTGCTTTTCGCCAACCTTGTCCAAAAAAATTTCGTAACTTTTATCATCGCAACTGTCATTAGCATTATCAATGCCAACACAGTGTCGAATTTTGCAGCATTATACATTTTTTTAGTCAATTTCTACACAAAAAATCACTATTTTTAGCCAAAATTTGCTGATATTTTTAAGCAGGGTTTAAAAATTGGGTACATAGAGTGCTTTTTTTTACTTAATGCACTTAATTGCTAACGAAAATCACTCTCGTGTCGAGTCTTTAAAAAATTTTTCGTATAGTTAACTATTTGTTTTTACATTATTTTTATTTTTTTAGAGTTATGTTAATGATTTTCTTGCTTTAATTTTGTTCATTTAATAGTTGATTGATATAAAACTGCCACCGCTCAACGATGGCTTGGCGTTCAGACAATGCCATCTTAGGTTCAAAGATACGGTCTAACTGCCAACTTTCACCAATGCTAGTGTCATCATATAGCCCCACCGCTTGCCCTGCCAATAATGCCACCCCTTTTGCGGTACTTTCAGTGGTCGTCGGTCGCAGCACAGGAACATTGAGTATATCGGCTTGAAATTGCATTAGGATATTGTTATTGGCAGCGCCCCCATCCACGCGCAGTTCGTGCAGTGGCACAGGGCTATCTTTTTGCATGGCGATTAACACATCATAAGCTTGTAACGCAATGGCTTCTAAGGCGGCTCTTGCGATATGCGCTTTGGTAGTGCCGCGTGTCAGCCCGATAAGCCTTGCGGTGGCATCTGCTCGCCAGTAAGGTGCGCCAAGCCCGGTAAAGGCAGGAATCAAGGTCACTCCTTGGCTATCTGGTACTTGCGCCGCCAAGTTTTCAACGTCCTCACTGCGCGCTATCATACCTAAGTTATCGCGTAACCACTGCACGATGGCACCCGCCATAAACACGCTGCCTTCAAGCGCATATTGTGTTTGCGTGGCGCTTGTTTTTTTATGTCGTTGTAAATTTTGTAAAGGTTTTAACAAGTTGGGCAATTTACCTGAAGGTTCATGACGGTTAGGTTGACGAGCGTGATTCGCCTCTGTGGTTTGCCAAGCGACGGTGGTGAGTAATTGCTGATGACTGACACACGGCTTATCTCCGGTATTCATTAATAAAAAACAGCCGGTGCCATAGGTGGATTTTGCCATGCCAGCCCGGTTACAGCCTTGCCCATACAAGGCGGCTTGCTGATCGCCTAGCACCGCCGTGACTGGGATTTGTTTGCCAAACATCCCTTGTTTGGTGACCCCAAAATCACCATCCGATGGCTTGATGGTAGGTAACATGGTTTTGGGAATATCAAATAAATCCAATAATTCATCAGACCAGTCGCTTGTTTGCAAAGACATCAGCATGGTGCGTGAGGCGTTAGTGATATCAATGCTATGCTCGCCTGTCATGTTAAACAGTAGCCAACTATCCACGGTACCAAAAGCTAACTCACCTGCTAGCGCTTGTTGGCGAAGCTTAGGGTTTTGGTTTAACAGCCACACGATTTTGCTAGCACTAAAATACGGATCTATACGTAATCCGGTAATTTGCTGGATTTTGGCGTCAAAGCCTTTATCACGCCAGTCTCTGCACCACTGATGGGTACGTCTATCTTGCCAGACAATGGCGGGTGCGACAGGCTTGCCCGTCTTTTTATGCCAAATTATGGTGGTCTCACGTTGGTTGGTGATACCGATGGCTGAAATATCTGTCGCCAATAATCCTGCTTTGGCAATCACTTCTTGGGCGGTACTAATTTGGGTTTGCCAGATGTCATTGGCATTTTGCTCGATAAACCCGGCTTTTGGGGTGATGATACCCAGCGGCTTTTGGGCGATGGCGATGGGTGTTAATTGGTTATCAAAGATGATACTGCGGCTTGAGGTAGTGCCCTGATCCAGCGCTAAAATAAATCCATTTTCTGTTTTAGCCATGTTGTTGTCTCAAACGATTGTGTTAAACGTCAATATGTTATCTTAGCAAATACTTACCCATCAACTTTTTTTATATTACTGCGGCTGAAACCTTAAGGCAACGATTCGCGAAAAAATAGCCATTGATTTTATCAACAAAAAACCACATCATACTGATACTTTATTACCACTTACCAAAACCTATCTGTTAACTATAAGTGACCCTAGACCTTAGACCCTAAGCACTGTCACTCTAACTGTCACTGTCATTGTTTATCTTTCCCACTACCGCTTTTTAATGCGTTGATGAAACTTGTTTTATGAAAAATACCCTTGCAAAATCTGTTCGTACTACCGCTGTGACTTCAAAATCCGCCGCTATCATTACCGATACCATCAAATCTGACAATTTACAGCCTGTTGCAATCTCGCACTTGCGCCGTTATACCGACCCAGCGACCTTGCCAAAAGATAGCCACCATACCAAAACCCTTGAGATTGGCTTTGGGCAAGAGCGCGCCTGTAAAGCGATTGCCACTGCACTTGACATCAATGCCAATGGTTATCATATCTTTGCTGCAGGTGAAAACGGACTGGGCAAACGCACCTTAATCACTCGCCTGCTACAAGCACACGCCAAACAAAAACCCACACCCAATGACTGGGTGTATGTGCATAATTTTATTGATGCGCGTACCCCGATTGCGCTTGACCTGCCTGCTGGCATGGGCAAGCAATTAGCGGAAGATGTCAAAACCTTTTGGCTAACCACCAAGCGTCAGCTCAATCAGCGTTTTCGCAGTGAGCACTATCAAAGTAAGGTAGAAGCGATAAAGAATGAAATTAGCCTTCGTGAAGAACAGGTCTATCATGCGCTGCATGAAGAAGGCAAACAATATTCACTTGCGTTGGCGCTGCGACCTTCGGACAACAAACCGATTTTTATCAAATCAGATTTTAGTGACAACCGAGCCGATGGCAATGACAATGACAGTTACAATGATATTGAGCCAAGCGATGGTTATTTATCAATCAAACCTGCTAATAAATGGGGTCGCCAAAAAGCCAGTGGTAAAGCGCCAGTTTCACCACTTAAAGCCAATCAAACGTCTAGCACCACAACTAGCGCCTCTAATAATACCTCGAGCGCAACCAATCAAGCTAGCTTTGGCTTAACCCCAAAATCGCCGTATGTTGCCAATTATCAAGATAAAAACCACATGCAAAAACGCTTAAGCCAACTGACCGTTGAGCTTGAGCAAATTGAAGATGAAGCCAATCAGACCCTACAAGCGCTACACCATTCATTGACTCGGCGTACCTTAAAACCATTGATTGAGCCGTTATTTGACAAGTATCAAGACTTACCAAAGGTTCGTAAGTATTTGCAAGACGTGCATGACGATATCGTCAATCATGTAGAACGAATCATCAATGAAGATGATGAAGAGTTTTTGCCCAGCCATTTTTCGCCATTGCCTGCGCGCTATTTTGTCAATGTGATTGCAAGCCATGCGCCCGATCAAGGCGCACCGATTGTGTTTGAAGACTTACCTACCCATTTAAATTTACTCGGTCATGTCGAGCAAATCACCCATTTGGGTACTGTGTCAACGGATGTCAGCCTGATTCGCGCCGGTTCACTGCATCGTGCGAATGGCGGTTATTTGGTGCTTGAAGCAACTAATTTGCTTGAATATCCGTATGCGTGGCAAGGTCTCAAACGCGCGCTGCAAAGCCGCCAAATCAAGATGTCGAGCCTTGAGCAAATGCTGACACTAACAGGCAGTATCAGCCTTGAGCCACAACCGATTAAGCTTGATGTCAAAGTTATTTTACTCGGTGAGCCAGATTTATATTATGACCTGCTAGATTTTGAGCCTGAATTTAATGCCGTATTCAAAATCCGTGCAGATTTTCATGATCGCGTGGTACGCAGTCACGCCAATGAACAAGCGATGACCGCCAAAATTGCTGATATGATAAGCAAATACCAATTGCTAACGTTTGATAACACCGCGTTGGCGTGTTTATTGGATTATCTCAGCGAGCAAGCAGAAGACCAGCATGAGTTAAGCCTACATGGCGACAGATTGGCGCAGCTATTACTCGAAGCCAATCGTCACGCGGTCATCAATCAAACAGAGCTTAGCCCTGCAAACACAGTGACCGCTAGCCATGTCCGTCAAGCCATTGAAGATATTCGCCATCGCTCGGGTTATTTACGGCAATTGTTCTGGCAAGAACTAGAAAAAGGGCAACAGCTGATTAGCACCCAAGGCAAAGCGATTGGTCAAATCAATGCGCTGACAGTCATCAGCTACGCAGATAGTGAGTTTGGCATGCCTGCGCGATTGACCGCGTCAGTGCATCACAGTGCCGCGCACGCCGATATTGTTGATATCGAGCGCGATGTGGATTTAGGCGGCTCTATCCATGCCAAAGGCGTGCTGATTATGAGCAGTTACCTAAAAGCGCTGTTTGCAGAAGATCATACGCTCAACTTTACTGCATCGCTGGCTTTTGAACAAAGTTATGGCGGTATCGATGGCGATAGTGCGACAGTAGCCGAAACCTGTGCACTACTGTCTGCCCTATCGCAAACCCCGATTAATCAAAGCTTGGCGGTTACAGGATCGATGAACCAATTTGGTCAAGTCCAAGCGGTCGGCGGCGTCAATGCCAAAATCGCTGGGTTTTATGATGCGTGTGTCGAGCAAGGCTTGACGGGTAAACAAGGGGTGATTGTGCCCAAAGCCAATTTGGCGCAATTGATGCTGCGTCAAGATATCATCGATAGCGTGACGGCAGGTAAATTTACCATCTATGCCGTAGAGCATGTCAATGAAGCCATGTATCTATTGACCGGTCTAGCGCCAGATGAGATGACCAAAAAAGGTAAATACCGTAAAAATACCGTTTATGGTCGTATTTATGAACGCTTAGAAACTTGGGAAGAAAAAGACGCAGATGACAAAGAATAATGCCTCATTGGGTTATTGTTTATCGCTGATAACTTGCTTGCTCTATATCAAGCAATGTTTGCTTAATCTCAATCCCACCGGTATAACCGCCCAATTTGCCATCGCTGGCAATCACGCGATGGCAAGGAATAATGAGACTTAGTGGGTTGCGGCCATTGGCCTGTGCGACTGCGCGAAAGCCTTGGGGATTATCCACTTGTAGCGCAAGCTGTGCATAGCTGATTGTTTGACCGTAAGGAATTTGTCGTAATGCTTGCCATACTTTTTGCTGAAAGGGTGTGCCTGTGCAAATGGCGATGGGCATATCAAACACTTGTCGCTGACCATTAATATATTCGTCAAGTTGACTGATGGTATTTCGTAAGACTTTGGCATCGTCATCTACTGAGTCAGCCAAATCTTTGCTTTGTATATAGTGCGCTTGTGCAGTTAATTGTTGTAGGATTTTTTGCGTTTTTTGGGTTTGCCAATCAAGCGCGATAAGACAACCCTTATGTGCGACAAGGGTAATTGTTGGTAATTTGATTGATAGTTGGTAGTTTGTGGTAAGCATTTTATAAGACAAATTTATCTAGAAGTGATTTAAGAATTTTCTGCATTTTATAACTTTCTTCAATCAAAAATTCATTTGCACCCCGCCATTCAGACTTGTCTGAATATCCAACTGCTTCATTTGTGATAATTATAAAACTATATACAGTTTCAGGACAACGCTCCCAATTAATAGGATATTGAAATTTTGATTCGATTTCTTCTTTATGCTGATATAAATAGTCGAATATTTTTAAAGTGTCTTCTTTATTATTACCTTTTATTTCAACTCTAATTTTTACAGATTCCTTTGTAATTACAACACTTATTCCGACACCATTTCCTAATTTAGTACCTAACCAATTATCTTTACTTGGTGTCCTATTAGCATATAAATTTTCAGCATTTGATAAAGTCGCATTGATAAATTGCGACCAAAAACTCATTAGTACGCTTTGTTTATTATTTTTGATTTGAATGTCTTCTTGTTTTTTCTCCGCAATATCTATCATAAAGCTTTCAACTTCGGGTACAGGAATAATTTGCTGAGTATCAAAGAAAAAGTCATTATTAAATTTAAAAAGTTGGCATTTTATACAACGGATATTAATACCAAAATTCATCAGCCATAATACAGCTGATGTTACTTCTTGACGGAATTCAGCAGCGACTAAAATGATTCGTTGCGAAGTTTCATTGGGATTTAATCCAATATCATCTTCTGGGCTATCGCTAAGAAATTCATTTATTTTTTGTTTAGCGCTTGCAATATAATCATCAGAGTTTTGGCTATCATATTTTCTAAGATAGTCAGCAAAAATATTTATGATTTTCTCATCTGTAAGTCGAGAGCAATAAGATGCATATTTCACAGACTGCCATACAACATCTTTACCAGAACTATCCGTTTTATTTTCAATAATGACTAAATTACCACTTTTATCTAACGCCAATAAATCTAATCTTTCAGACGTATTGTCAAACCCGTTAAATTCTTTTTGAATAATTAATAATGGCTCGCCAAGACATTCTAGATTGCTCACAATCCATTCTTGCAAATCTTGGCGCTCTCTAAAACCCACTTCACTAAATTGAATTTTATCAATATTAGTCATCTGCTTATTAGCAATATTTAAGTGATACATGAGTTACTCATCTTTTTCAAATAGCGCTTTGACAAAATCATCGGCTTGAAATGGGCGCAAATCATCAATTTTTTCACCCACGCCAATAAAACGAATCGGCACGTTGGTGTTTTCAGCGATATTAAATACCACGCCGCCTTTTGCGGTGCCATCTAATTTGGTGACGGTCACGCCTGTCAGTGGCACTGCTTCATTGAAGATTTCTACTTGATTTAGGGCATTTTGTCCTGTACCCGCGTCGAGCACAATCATGGATTCATGCGGCGCTGTCGGATCGGCTTTTTGCATGACGCGAATCACTTTTTTCAGCTCTTCCATCAAATTGGTTTTATTTTGTAGACGCCCTGCAGTATCGGCAATCAGCACGTCAATGCCACGGGCTTTGGCAGATTGAATGGCGTCAAAAATCACCGAGGCACTGTCTGAGCCATGACCTTGGGCGACAACAGGGATATTATTGCGCTCCCCCCAAACTTGCAATTGCTCGGTGGCTGCCGCACGGAACGTATCGCCCGCTGCTAACATCACTGATTTTCCTTCACCTTGCAGACGTTTGGCAAGTTTACCGATGGTGGTGGTTTTACCCACGCCATTGACCCCCACGACCAAGATAACAAACGGTTTTGTGCTAGCATCTACCACCAGTGGCGCAACTTTGGGTGTCAAGATATCGGTTAGTTCTTTTTGTAGCGCTTTATACAGTGAATGCGAATAAATCAAATCGCCGCGGGCAGTGGCTTCGGTCAAGTTTTTGATAATGCGACTGGTGGCATTCACCCCAATGTCGGCGACCAACAGTTGGTCTTCGACTTCTTCTAGTAGCTCATCATCAATTTCTTTACCACCAATCAAAATATTGGTTAAGCCTTCGGTCAAGTTTTTACGACTTTTTGACAAGCCTTGCTTCATGCGGCTAAACCAGCCACCTTTTTGTTCAGGTTCTGCGGTTGGCTCAGCCGTATTGGCAGATGGCTGCTGTGTGGGTGCAGGCTGCCCTTGGTGCTGGCTTTGCGGCATGGGTGACACAGACGGAGCTGTCACGGGTGTTTGCAGCGTCGACGTTTGGGCGGCTTCAGCGATACGCGGCGTTTCAATAATTGGCACATCTTGCACAGGGAGATTGGGAATCGTAGCATCATCAAAATTAGTCGTTTGGTTATTAAAATTAATTACCACCTTATTAGAAGCATTGTTATTAAATTGGTTGCTACTCATATCATCGCCTATGGTTAAATTTGTCATTAAAATATTGAGATGTATAAAATTATAACAGTGTTTGTTCGCAGTTTGAAATAAACATACTATCAATCCCTTAAACCCATAGGATGTGTGGTATGAGAAAAACTGTCCGTTTACAGCTTGCTGCGCTAAAAACTTGCAGCTCGTACTTATTCATATTTAGAAGCTCGTATTTAGTCGTATTTAACTATGCAGTGGGCTTTCAAATAGCAATCAATGCCAACATCCGTTATCATGGTCTATCTTTTATAATGCCTGCAAACCCCATTGCCCCACAATCAAAAAAACCAGATTAAAAGTTAAAGAGAAACCATGTTAAACCGAAAACCTGTGTCAAAGCCTACATTTTTTAACCTTACCATCCTTGCTGCCGCATTGACCTATGCGCTCAGTGTATCAGGTTGCAGCACTGTGCAGACCATCGCAGCCAAAACCATGCCGACCAAAACTACCCCGACTGTAGTCAATACGCCTATTAATGCCCACCCAACTGCTAACGCGGTAACTGATGCAACCCAGCAAACGCCGAGTATCACAGATTTTGACAGCGCTAGGGCAGCAACGCGCCATGAATATACGCTGGCTAATGGCTTAAAGGTGATAATTAAAGAAGATCACCGCTCCCCTGTGGTAATCAGCCAAGTATGGTATCGCGTGGGTGCTGCGGATGAACCCACTAACTTAGGCGGTATGTCGCATTTGCTTGAGCATATGATGTTTAAGGGAACAAAAAACGTGTCCTCAGCGGATTTTGAACGCCTCATCGCCAAGTTTGGCGGTAGCAATAATGCCTTTACCAGCTATGACTACACCGCATATTATGAAATTTTCCCTGCCAATCGCTTAGCGCTCGCCCTAGAGCTTGAAGCCGATCGGATGACCCATTTACAGCTAAAAGACAGCGACTTTACCGCCGAGCGCCAAGTGGTGATGGAAGAGCGCCGCCAGCGCACCGATGACAACCCAAACGCCCGCGCCTACGAGCAGTTTAGCAAAATGGCTTACCCCAATAGCCCCAAAGGCGAATCGGTCATTGGCCCCATGGCAGAAATCGAATCCATTGGTCTAAAAGACCTAACCAATTGGTATAAAACATGGTATGCGCCCAACAATGCGACCTTAGTAATCGTGGGCGATGTCAATCCGACACAGGCTATCAATGAAGTCAAAAAATACTTTGCCGATAAAAAACCGCAAACCCTGCCAACACGCCCCAGTGTGATACAGCCAGGCTTTCGTGGTTATCAAGAAAAAACCACCCAATTGCCGGTACAAGTGCCTATGGTCATGATGGCGTTTAACGTGCCTACGCTTACCACAGCAAAAGACCCAAAAACCGCCTATAGTCTATCGCTGTTAGCCGATGTGCTCGATGGCGGTCTATCTGCGCGCCTAGAAAAACGCCTAGTACGGGAAAAACAGCTACTAGCCTCCGTCGGCAGTGGTTACAGTGCCTTTAGTCGGGGCGATGGGCTATTTTTAATTCAAGCCACCCCGCGAGATGGCGTTACGCTTGCCCAAGCCAAACAAGCAATCATTGCTGAGATTGACGCGCTCAAAACCCAACCGATTGCACAAAGTGAACTGACCCGTGCCAAAACCAACACCATGACCAACTTAATTTATAGCCAAGATAGTATCAGCGGACAAGCGCAGATGATTGGCAGTCTAAACAGCATTGGGCTTGATGATCGGATGGTGTTTAACCTACCCAAAACCTTAGATAGCATCACAGAAAGTGACTTACACGCTGCCGCTAGCAAATATTTGGTTAACGACAATTTAACCGTGCTCAATGTGGTAAAAGAAAATAAACCCAATAAATAACTATAAAACCAGTAACTTAACTTATCATCACTTAAGTTGCGCTCACTTGACTTGCCCACATTGCTGTCAGACCATCCTTAGAATGTTGAGAAAAAAAATGAAACCACGCTTAGCTAAAATCTTATTACTAATGACCACGATTGCCACGCAAGGGGGCCATGCTGAACCTGCCACCCATAGCGATGCTCACAGTAGTGGCAATGTTGACCCCAGTGCACCCATTGCCGCTTTAGACAAATTAACCAGCCTAAAAACCACAGCACCGTTAAAAGTGACCCTACCGCATATCATCCACTTTACGACGGATTCGGGCACCCCAGTCGCTTTGGTACAAACCCATCATTTACCGATTGTGGATGTCAGTGTGTATTTTAATGCAGGCTCGGCTCGCGATGAAGCCATTAAAAAAGGCGGTTTTGGGATTGCCAGTCTGACCGCGAGTATGCTGGATCAGGGCACACGCCATAAAAGCGAAGATGAGATTGCTGAGACCAGTGAGCAGCTTGGGATTGAGTTATCTGCCCGTGCTTATAAAGACATGTTTATCGTGAGTTTGCGCAGTCTATCCGATGAAGCGCATTTATCCCCTGCGCTTGGTTTAATGAGCGATATGATGACCCAGCCTACGTTTCCAAACAAAAACTTTGAACGTACCAAAGCCCAGTATTTAATCAGCCTGCAACAAGCCAAAGAAGACCCAGATAGCATCGCAAGCAAAGCCTTTGCTGCGGCGCTTTATGGGAATCACCCCTACGCCCACCCCACCCAAGGCACGGAAGACAGCATTGCCAAAATTAATGCCACCGATCTCAAAGCTTTTAGCCAGCAGTTTTTGGTGGCGAACAACGCGAATATTGCCATTACAGGCGATATCAGTCTTGAGCGCGCGCGGGCGCTTGCCAATCAGCTAACCGCTCAAATGCCCGTTGGCAAAGCTGCCCCAAAGCTTGCCGATGCCAAGCCTTTGAACGCCGCTAAAACGATTCATATCCCATTTGACAGCACCCAAACCACCGTATTGATGGGGCAATTGGGTCAAAAACGCGTGGTGGATAGCTTAGGCTTGCAGCGTCAAACCAACTTTGCCATTGCCGATGAAATCGTCGGGGGCGGCAATTTTCAAGCCAGATTGATGGAAGACATCCGTAAAAAACGCGGGCTCACCTATGGCATTTATAGCAGCACCACGCCGATGCTTGCCCAAGGCAGCTATACCATTAGTTTTTCTACCCGTAACCAAAAGTCGCAAGAAGCAATTGAGGCGACCAAGCAAGTTATCAACAATACGCTAGAAAAAGGGGTAACGCCAAATGAATTGGCTTTAACCAAAGACAGTTTAATCAACAGTTTCCCAACTAGCTTTGCTAGCAATGCTGCCATGAATGCCACAATTGGTATGATGGGGTTTTATCAGTTGCCAGATAGTTACTTGACCGATTATGTGACGCGCGTGCAGCGCGCCGACCTTCACGCTGTTAATCAAAGCTATAAAGACCTCATTGACCCTAACAAGTTTTTGATTTTGACAGTTGGTAACGCCACGCCAGACACAACAAAAACCTCTAAATAGCCAATGCTAACAGCTTAACAGTTGCGACAGGGTTAAAAACGGCAGGGTGATGAGCTTGAGCTATGGCTTGCGCCCCATTTTCGAAAGCCTTGCGTATCAAGGTGCACTGAGCCTGTCGGATACAAGCCAAGTCCAAAGCTATAGGCTTGCCCGTTGGACTGCCAAAACTGGCAAAGCCCATCAAAGGTACTTTCTATCGCCCATTTGTTGGCTTCGTTTTCAGGTATCCAAATATCAATTGCGCCATTGGTCATGTGCTTACTCTCGCCCGCACCGCCCGCGCAATCATTCAATGCAGGGTTTCGATACACGGAGCGTATCACTGTCGAATACGGCAAGTAACCTTGTTTTTGCAGTTGCTGCAGCATTTGCAGAGTGGGCACGATATTTTGCCATAGTGACGCAGGCGGCACTTCATACGGCTCAAAACCGCAGCGCCGTGCATCTCTGGCACTCGTGATTAACTGATCCATCGGCGGAATACTGCCTAATTGGCTTTGCAAATAATTTTGATAAGCCAACACTTCTGATTGCTGATAACTGTGGCTAGCCAGCCAATCCTTAAAATCTGCATCATTGGTATAGACAACGTTGCTATTGTATCGTGTGCTATTTTTGAGGGCGCCATAATCTGTGGTAGGTCGGGTTGTGTTTTGACGGTTGAGAATAAGACCGCGCATATTGTCAGTCTGCGTGACAGTAGGATTTTTAGGATTTGGCTGGGTTTGACGAACGATGGTCGTAGTAGGTTTTCGGTTATCGACGGGTGTGACGGGATGATTACAGGCGATAAGCAATGTCATTATCATCCCTGAGCCAACAATGCCTGTTAAAATCTTGGTTTTGGTATTCTGAGTCTTGGTAGTGTTGATATTCTGGGTATTGGCACTCTCGGGCTTGGCATACTGGGCTGTTTGCGCGTTGTCTTCGATAATACTTGGTTTATTTTTGGTCTTGTTTTGATGTGTCATGGACTGCCTATTCACGTTTCGTCAAAATGGAAAAACACCACGGACTTATGAGCAACTGTCAAAAAAGTGGGCTTGATATGTTTAGGTAATCATGCCTACCTGATAATTATTTTCACTTAACTTAATTTTTACTTACTTAATAGTTATGTTCACTTCATAATTAAGCTTAATTAATAGCTCACTTAATATAGTGACTTATTTCTATGAAACAAGTGTTATAAACTATTACATTATTAAGACTACCAAAATCACATTAAGCCATATAAACTATTGAGCCTATTTTTGTGTCTTTTTACAGACTTATTGTCACCGGGTTAATTTGATGTTTGGTGTGTATGGTAGATAAGATTGGACAGTACCGTTTTTCTAGGCAAGCTCATCACTTTGGTAATGACAGTCTACCCTCCTTTTGGCAGCGCGTGCATTTAGACCCTTGGTTATTGATGCTATTGTTTGTCACGGCTTTATTCGGTTTAGCGATTTTATACAGTGCCTCTACTCAAGACATGGGGATGGTCATCCGTCAAACCATCAGTTTTACCATCGCGTTTGTGGTAATGATTGTCATGGCGCAAATCCCGCCCAGTCTTTACCGTGATTTTACCCCGTTTTTTTATGTGGGTGGCGTGGGATTACTGATACTGGTCAAAATTATTGGTGAGGTTCGTCTGGGTGCGCAGCGCTGGATTGATATTCCTGGATTTGGTAGTGTGCAGCCGTCAGAATTTATGAAGCTAGGTATGCCGATGCTCACTGCTTGGTTTTTATCCAAACGCGACTTGCCGCCAAGTTTATCGACAGTGCTTATCACGCTGGTGGCGATTGGTATTCCGGTGCTGCTAATTGCTGAACAGCCCGACTTGGGTACTTCTTTATTGGTGGCATCTAGTGGCTTATTTGTGCTGTTCTTATCGGGTTTGCCTTGGTGGATGATTGGCTCTGCGGTGGCGCTGTTTATTCCTTTTGTTTTTGTGGCTTGGGAATACCTGCTACACGACTACCAGCGCAGACGCGTCCTGACTTTGCTAGACCCTGAAAGCGATGCCTTGGGGGCTGGATGGAATATCATGCAGTCAAAAACCGCGATTGGCTCAGGGGGACTCACAGGTAAAGGCTACTTGCAAGGCACACAATCTCATCTACACTTTTTACCAGAAGGTCACACCGATTTTATTATTGCGGCTTTTTCTGAGGAGTTTGGCTTAATCGGTGTTAGTTTACTGATGTTCCTGTATTTTTGTATTCTATGCCGCGCCTTATTTATTGCTTACTCCAATACTGCTGTCTACAGCAAATTACTCTCTGGCGCGATTGCCATGTCATTTTTTGTGTATGTGTTTGTAAATGCCGGCATGGTAGCAGGTATTTTGCCAGTTGTCGGCGTTCCTTTGCCATTTATCAGCTACGGCGGTACTGCTTTAATTACTTTGATGGCAGGATTTGGTCTAGTGATGTCAATTGCCTCGCATAATGTTAAATAACCATCAGACTATCTTCGAAAATATTTTGTTTGTAAATAGGCTATTTATAAATGATTCTTTATGTAACTTGGTATTTTTAAATGTAAAAAACGTAAAAGAGTTAGCATAAAAGATATCTTTTTTTATGAATAGTTTTAAACAATTATGATGGTAAAACTTAATAATTTTTACCGTTTATCTATTTTTTTATACCTTTTATCTAAATAAATCGTGATTTTAATCGCGTAATTGCTTATTGTGGGTCATCAAGATTGAACAATTACATACCGAAACAAAGTTAAATTTGTAGACTAATTGTTAAATCTCATAAATTTTCTTGGTGCCCTATAAGCGATTTGTATGCATGACATATCAAGGCTTATGCGCTCCCAAATATGAGGCGCTCATTGTAAAGAGCGATTGTTCAGAGGTCATTATGTCAAAGCGTCAATCGAATTTAGCTAATGTAGCGACGTTACTTTGCTTTTGTGGCGTAACGGCGCTTAGCTCAACTACTCAAGCAGCCACGAGCAATTTAGATCACGTACTTAATGAGTTAACCCGCCAGCACAACAACGCATCAGACTTAGTCAAATCAGCCCGCCAACCTCGTAACCTTGCTTTAGACAGCCAACTTATCAGCCAAGACACTTCACAAGCTAGCAAAGATTCAGACGTGTTAGAGCGTCTTTCTGCCGTTGCATCCAATACGGTCAATCGCTTTAGCCAAACGGGTGTCGCCTCTTGGTATGGTCGCCAATTTCAAGGTCGTAAAACTGCTAGCGGTGATACGTTTGATGCCAATTCATTGACTGCGGCGCATCGCTCATTGCCAATGAACTGTTATATTAAAGTAACCAACAAATCAAACGGCAAAAGCGTTGTGGTAAAGGTCAATGATCGCGGTCCATTTTCAAGCCATCGCGTATTAGATTTATCGTATGCCGCTGCCAAACAAATTGGCTTAGCAAGCACGGGCACAGGCAACGTTGTTATTGAACGTGTGGGTGGTCCAAACTAATGTTAGCTGATTAGGTAGTTTTACCTTAATAACAGCTTTTAGGTGACTATGAGCCCATCAGCACAAAAAAAGCATGAAATTGATTCATGCTTTTTTAATTGCCTTAACAATACTACCGCGCCAAATACTTGGTCATATCTTCAATACCATGCAAGGTCATCGGGTACATATGACCTTGCATGATATCTTTGATTAAGCCGATAGTCTGCGTGTATTGCCAGTAGCTTTGTGCCTCAGGGTTGAGCCATGCGACTTTATCAAAGTGGTTAGTGATACGTTTTAGCCACGCCTGTCCCGTATCTTGGCTCATATACTCAACGCTGCCGCCAACAGATAACAACTCATAAGGCGACATTGCCGCATCACCGACAAAAATCACCCGATAATCACTGCCGTATTTGTGTAGCACATCCAATGTGGGCACGGCACTGGCATTACGGCGGGCATTTTCTGTCCAAACATATTCATAGACGCAGTTATGAAAATAAAAAAATTCAAGCGTCTTAAACTCATTTTTTGCAGCGGCAAATAAGCGCTCACACGCTTCGATATAGCTGTCCATACTACCACCGATATCAAATAGCATGAGCACTTTGACACGATTACGGCGTTCGGGACGCAGCTGTACATCGAGCATCCCTTTTTGCGCGGTTTTCTTGATGGTTGAGCCAATATCAAGCTCATCAGCCGCCCCATCACGGGCGAATTTACGCAGTTTTCGCAGTGCCATTTGCATGGAGCGCGTCTCTAGCTGGTTATCCGTATCCAAATCGCGGTATTTGCGCTGCTCCCATATCTTGACCGCTGAGCGTTTTCGGCTTTCGCCGCCTACTCGTACGCCTTCAGGATGGTCACCATACGCCCCAAATGGCGATGAGCCGCCTGTACCGACCCATTTGTTACCGCCTTGGTGTCGCTCTTTTTGTTCTTTTAGCCGTTCCTCTAGGGCTTGCATGAGTGCTTCAAGCGAACCATATTTTTTGAGTAGGCGCCGCTGGGCTTCGGTGAGATTGTTGGGGTCAAGTTTGAGTTCCAGCCATTCTTTGGGGATATCACCCAATTTTGCCATCAGCTCGTCAATATCGAGTGTATCAATACCTTCAAAATAATCCGCCATGGCACGGTCAAATTTATCAAAGTATTTTTCGTCTTTGACCATACACAGACGAATCAGCTCGTAGAATTGTTCACGGTCGGCAAACACAATGCCTGTTTCTAATAAGGCATAAAGGTCTAGCAATTCACGGGTGGAAACTGGCACGCCGTAAGTACGTAAGGTATAAAAAAGATTGATAAACACACCAATCCCCTATCGACTACGACGCAGCATAAAGCCTATACGTTCAAGTAAACTCAAGTCATTTTCATTCTTTAATAACGCCCCCGCCATGGGCGGTAAGTTATCGCTTGGATTTTTCAACCGCTCAATCGCATTTTGACTGCCCGCTTGCAACTCATCTGCCATCAGCAAACTAATCCAATCTACCAATTCAGAGGTGGATGGCGGTTTTTTTAAGCCTTTGACTTCACGCAGACCGTAGAACACCTTGAGTGCTTCATCCACCAAGTCTGCCTGTAGATTGGGGAAATGCACATCCACAATTTCGCGCATGGTTGCTTGGTCAGGAAAATCAATATAATGAAAAAAGCAACGACGCAAGAAGGCATCAGGCAGTTCTTTTTCATTGTTTGACGTGATAATAACGACAGGACGATGATCGGCGGTAATCGTTTCGCCAGTTTCATACACATAAAATGACATTTTATCGAGCTCATGTAGCAAGTCGTTAGGGAACTCAATATCCGCTTTATCAATCTCATCAATGAGCAGTACCACACGCTCAGGACTGGTAAATGCTTGCCATAGCTTGCCTGCCTTGATGTAGTTAGCAATATCATACACGCGGTCATCGCCCAATTGACTATCCCGCAGGCGTGATACCGCATCGTACTCATACAAGCCTTGTTCAGCTTTGGTGGTTGATTTGATGTGCCAAGTTAACAGTGGCATATCTAAACTTTTTGCCACTTCTTCAGCCAGTAGCGTTTTACCCGTGCCAGGTTCCCCTTTGATGAGTAACGGTTTTTGCAATTGAATCGCAGCGTTGACGGCAAGTTTTAGGTTGTCAGTGGCGATATAACTATCGGTGCTTGCAAAACTGCTTTGGGTTGCGCTGTTTTGGATGGCAGCATTTTGCTGATGGTCAGACATAAAAAAACCTATGATAATCGTCAAAAATGAGTTTCAGACTATCATAAGTTTTAGGGAAAGTTAAGCTATAAGTAAAAGGTTAAGCTGTAAAAGATTAAGCTATAAAAAGTTAAGCGGTTACAGCTTGCTGGCTTATCACTATCATAGCTTAGCGGCTAGGCTGGCTGATATTGGCGTTATTTAGCGCATGTTTTTTGTTGGTTTTATCGATGCCCATTCGAAGAATTTGCCAAATAAAACCCAAAATACAGCCCACTGTAATGACAACCATAATTGGTAGCAACCCATTAAAGATAATTGCTGGATCTTTGAGTAAAATCCCATACACCACGGAAATACTCGCTGGTGCGATGTCAGGCGGGGTGCCAAGGGAAGTGGTGGGCGTGAGCAAAATCGCAAATAGAATAATCCAACTCAAGCCTGCAAGCGTTTTTGGCAAAATCCGTACCACTAAAATCCAAAGCAGTAATACCACAATGGAAGATCCCACATAAGCATATAAGGGTAATTTGTCTGGCGGCACACCTTGAACCAGCTGCGCCCACCAAATGATGATTTCGCCTAGCACATTACCGATTTGGTCGAGTGATAAAAATGCAAACATAATTTTGCCTTGCCAAAAATAGATAGATTATTTTAGCATGATTCAACTCATTTGGTTAAAATTTTGCTACTGCCACTTGTTCTGCTGTGCTTCTGCCATATTCAATTTTGCTTGGCGTAACAGCACATCTTCAGGCGGCATTTGCACAAAATACCCCTGACTTTGCAGTTTTTCTAACACTTCTGCTTTATTGACTCGTGCAAGCTTTGTCGTATTCTCCAAATCCAAATGCATCACAAAGGTTTCGCGCCCAATCGCTTGACGAAAATCCTTGGGCAACACTGACAACCAGTCACGAATCTCGTCCGTGTCATTGGGATAATCTGGGCGAGCAATGTACACATACAGGTCATCTTTTTTGCTAAATTTATAAATATCGCAATGCATCATACAACCCTATTATTACTGTAAAATTTAAAGTACCTCTATCATACCATAAAATAGTATGTCTGAAATTAAACCCCTTTTGCTATTAGCGCCTTTCGCTATCAGTCGCTTTTATCATTAGCTTGGGCATGTTAGATGTTAGCCCATAAAAAAAGAGCAACTAGGGCAATTGCTCTTTTGAGGATAAAAGCGACTGATAAATTTACGCTTTATAAAGCTAATTAATGATGCTCAGTATCGGCAATCTGCGCTTGTGCCAACGCAGACAAGGCGGCTTTTAACATCGCTGATACGGTGCTTGAGCAAGTGCCGATACCTGAATAAATCTCACCTTCAATATTCAACTGTAAGTAAGCAACGGCATTGGCATCACTGTTATTTTGGTTGAGCGGGCTTTGACTTTCAACCGTTAATGCATGCTCTGCATAGTTGATAACGTGAATATTTTTGTTCAATTTGGCGGAGAGGGCATTGATAAAGGCAGACAACGGACCATTACCATTACCGACGACGTCTATGATATCATCCCCCATGCGCACAGAGCCTGTAAAGCTTACTGAGCCAGCCGTGTTTTTGATTTCATAATCTTGCAATGCCAAAGTAGATTGGTTCAAATAGGTGTTTTCAAACACGCTAATAACATCATCTGATGTCAACTCTGTCTGGCGACTTTCAGCTTCTTGCTGAATGACACGGCTAAAGTCAATTTGCGTCCAGCGCGGTAAATGAAAACCAAAGTCACGTTGCAAGATATAAGCGACACCGCCTTTCCCTGACTGGCTATTGATACGCACGACATCCTGATAGCCGCGTCCGATATGAGCAGGGTCAATCGGCAAGTACGCCACATCCCATAAGCCTTGGGTGGTTTCGGCATTTTTCTCGTTATAATCTAACGATTTTTTAATGGCGTCTTGGTGCGAGCCACTAAAAGCGGTAAATACCAACTCGCCCACATAAGGATGGCGTGGATGAATCGGCAACTGATTGCACTCACTCACCACTTGGGCGATTTCGCTCATGTTACTAAAATCAAGCTGTGGGTCTACGCCTTGGCTATACATATTCATCGCCATGACCATGATGTCCATGTTGCCTGTGCGCTCGCCATTGCCAAAAAGCGTGCCTTCAATACGGTCAGCCCCTGCCATCAAACCTAACTCACTGGCAGCCACAGCACAGCCACGGTCGTTGTGGGTGTGAAGACTCACAATCACATGCTCACGCATGGGTAAGTTTTGGCAAAAATATTCAATCTGATCGGCATAGATATTGGGGGTTGAGCTTTCTACTGTTGATGGCAAATTGAAGATTACCTTCTGACCTAAGTCCGGGCGCCAAACTTTACACACCTCATCACAGATTTTGACCGAAAAATCGACCTCGGTTTGTGAAAAACTTTCAGGAGAATATTCAAAAATCCATTCGGTTTCAGGGTATTCTTTCGCCAACTCACGTAATAATGTTGCCCCTTCAACCGCAATCGCAATGATATCATCATAATCTTTTTGATACACTTTTTCGCGCTGCACTTTTGAGGTTGAGTTATACACGTGGACGATGGCACGTTTGGCACCCTTTAACGACTCAAAAGTACGGCGAATCAAATGCTCGCGTGCCTGCACCAATACTTGCAAGGTCACATCGTCGGGTACGTGTCCGCCTTCGATTAATTTGCGGGTAAAGTCATACTCGACCTGCGCCGCTGAGGGAAAACCAATCTCAATTTCTTTGAAACCCACTTGCACCAACAAGTCAAAGAAGCGCATTTTTTGTTCAATGCTCATCGGCTCAATCAAGGCTTGGTTACCATCTCGCAAATCCACCGACGCCCATATGGGCGCTTTGGTGATAGTTTTATCGGGCCAAGTACGCTGGGTCATCTTTGGTGCAAATGCAAAGGGTTGGTATTTTTTATGATTAAAAGCCGTATTTTTGGGTTGTATTGACATGCTAATTCTCCACATTTAATTTTGCTTAAAATTTTATGATGAAATTATACCCATTTTTTTGTAGTTGAAGTAACCAAATTTTGCTATAAAATACCTAGAATTTGATATTTATGGCTACTATAATTATAGTATATAGTTAAAATCACTAATGTTAAGAATTTACCATGGCTTCATTAGATAAAATAGACAGACAAATTTTAGCGCTATTACGAGAAAATGCGCGCATGAGTAACCTTGAATTGGCAGAAAGCGTAAACTTAAGCCCCACTCCCTGTGCGCGCAGAGTCAAACAATTAGAGGATTCAGGGATTATCACGGGTTATAGCGTCACCACCGACCCTATAAAATTAGGTTATCAACTGTCAGTCTATATTGCCATTAGTATGGATAAACATACGGCAGAACGCTTTAGCAATTTTGAAAAAAAACTACGAGAATTTCCTGAAGTGGTCAGCTGTAGTATTGTGACAGGGCGCAGCGAAGACTATCTTATCAAAGCTTTGGTCAAAGATATGGCGCATTACGAAGAATTTTTATTGCATCGTCTAAACCGTATCGAAGGTATCGCACAAGTGCATACCAGTTTTGAATTACGGCAGGTATTTGAAAAATCCATCATCTGATTGGGTGTTAAAGCCTGTTCTAAACCCTGTTTTAAAAACCTATAAAAAAACGCACTATTTATTGGTATCGCTTATGATATCTAGCCAAACAATAAAAAAGCCATTGATAACCAATGGCTTTTTTTATTGTCTAATCGTTATTTTTCCCAAATTCCCGATGTGACTTTGGCTTTCATCGCGGGGTATTTATTGATGTTAAAAACAGGATGCTTAACACCTGATTTGATTTGAGTAGAATAATCTTTGGCCAAAATAAACACATATTTTGACAACAGAACGATACTAACAAGATTAATGTACGCCATAATCGCCATCATCAAATCCCCCATATCCCACACCATAGGCACTTCAGCCACAGAACCAAAATACACAAAGGCAAGCACTAAAATACGAAATATATTTAAAATCATTGGATGATTCTTAAGATATTGCACATTGGTTTCGGCGTAGGCGTAGTTGCCAATAATACTTGAAAAAGCGAACATAAACAGCACTACCGCGAGGAAAATTTGCGCCCATGAACCCACATGACTTTCTAATGCAGCTTGGGTCAATTGAATCCCTGTCAAATCAGCGGTGGGTAATTTTGATAATAAAATAATAAACGCAGTACAAGAACATACGATAATGGTATCCACAAAAACGCCCAAACTTTGAATCAGCCCCTGTGTGGCGGGGTGAGGCACATCTGCAGCAGCAGCGGCATTAGGGGCAGAGCCTTGACCTGCTTCGTTAGAATACAAGCCCCGCTTAATCCCAAGCATCATCGACTGCGATACCAAACCGCCTAGCGCCCCACCCGCTGCCGCATTAAAAGTAAAGGCATCAGTCAAAATCAAATTAAATACCTGCGGAATCATGGTGATATTGGTCACAATAATATACAACGCCATTAGCAGATACACCCCTGCCATCACAGGTACTAGCATTTCTGAAATGGTAGCAACCCGTTTTATCCCACCAAAAATAATCGGTGCAGAAATAATAACCAACAATAGCGCTACCAAATGCTTACCCGTCCCCCATGAAGCACAGGTATTATCGCCCGTACAACCCACCGCCGATTGTACGGCTTGGGCGATGGTATTGGCTTGAATGGCATTATACACCAAGCCAAAACACAAAATCAGACTCACGGCAAAAGCCACACCTAGCCAACCTTGTCCTAAACCCTGACGGATATAGTAGGCAGGTCCACCCCGAAAATGCCCATTGGCATCTCGCACTTTAAATAATTGTGCCAGTGACGACTCAGCAAACGCAGATGCCATCCCAATCAAGGCAATAAACCACATCCAAAATACCGCACCCGGTCCACCAACACTTACGGCAATAGCAACCCCTGCGATATTCCCTGTACCGACACGACTCGCCAGCCCTGTCATAAACGCTTGAAACGATGAGATACTCTCACTATGTTCGTGATGTTCGGTGCTTCGACTAGCCAGCAAATTCTTGACACTATGTCCAAATAAACGAAATTGAACAAACCCTGTCATGACGGTAAAAAACACACCAATACAAATCAGAATCCACACCAACCAATCCCACATAGGTGAACTGATAAGATTGACACTACAATGAATGCTATCCATCACACTTGCTTGCGCCAAGCAAGCTAAATCTTTGTTATACATCAACAAATCCCGCCTCAAAAATTGATAGCGGATAGTATCAATAAAGCAAACTTTTGGCAATGATTCGGCAAAAAAAAACGACACCAAAAGTGTCGTTTTTCTACAGCTTACGCTAACAAATTAGAAACGGTAAGTTGCACCGATTTTAGCGATTGGGTACCATTTTGAATAATTTGAATCATCCAAATCTTGTTGTAAGTCAGATTTTAGACGATTATTATCAAATTTTGTAATTTCTTCACCGTTGGTATCTAGAACTCGTGTTTTAGCATCAGTCACTTTTAAGCCACCAGTATAAGCTGCACCGATTTCACCAAATACACCAAAGTTATTAGTGATATTAGGACGGAAACCAATAGTTAAGTATGGGTTCATAGTGTTTTTATTTTCAGCTGACGCTTCAATGTTACCATAGTAAGTGTTACCATTGATTTTAACTGGTTTGGTTTCAGTTGCTTGTTTTTTCAAAGTGATTTCATTGTCACCAAAAATGGTACCAACACCTACAGTAAACCAATTTCCAGCTGGGCGTAAATTCACACCAAGATACGGATTGCTTGAATCTGTTTCTAAATCATATTCAACATCTTCAATTTCGATAGTGTCTTTTAAATCACCGATGTCACCACCAGCCCAACCAGCTACGAGTTCAGTTTTATCGTTTAGCGCCCAACCAAGATTGGCACCATAACCTAAAGTACCTACTTCGGCACTGATAGCAGCAGGATGTGTTACAGTATCAAAAAATGTTCTAGTACCAGTAACGACTTGAGTTGTTGTATTTTTTACCACACCTGCGTTTGGGTCGTAGGTGGTAGTAGATACGGCAACAGGCTGTGCAATAACTTGTTGGTCAACAACTACAGTTTCAGCAAAAGCAGAAGTTGCGATTAAAGCAGCAGGAATAGCAGCTAATTTCAAAACTTTCATATAAATCTCCTAAGGACAGGATGTAAATTTACCATTTCTCTTAAAAATCTAAAAGATTTTCAAGCGATGAATGACATATAAAGAAAAAGTAAATTAGTTGACATATTTTGTTACGTTTCTCTTAGGTATATTAAAACGTAATTTTTCAGCAATGTCTTTTAATTTTGTATAACTTTTCTATATGTTTATGTAATTACATTGGATGAAGTGTAATATTTTATCAAAAATGTTGCTTTTTTAAAAGACTTAAGTTGATGTTGCAATTAAGAGAATGACTTTTATGTTAATTTTTTTTACAATACACCTATCGAGAGATGCTGCAGCTTAAGGTTGGCTTAATTTATATTTGCTTGCCTGCGCTAGGCTCGTTTTTTGTATTTTAACCAAAATAAATCCAAAATAAATAACGGCATCTGCGTTTTTACTTTAACTTTTTTTACCGGTTTTAAGGAGTGGACGCAGTGTCCCTGTCTATCAATTCTACTGATTCAAATTTTTCTGATTACAAAGTTGCCGATATTAGCCTTGCCGACTACGGTCGCAAAGAAATCAAACTGGCTGAAACTGAAATGCCTGCTTTGATGGGCTTACGCCAACGCTACCAAGCCGAGCAGCCTTTAAAAGGCGCCAAGATTGTGGGCTGTATCCACATGACGATTCAAACTGCTGTGCTCATTGAAACGCTCGTGGCGCTGGGTGCTGAAGTACGCTGGACTTCTTGTAATATTTTTTCAACCCAAGACCATGCCGCTGCCGCCATCGCAGCAGCCGGTATTCCTGTGTTTGCTTGGAAAGGCGAAACTGAGGAAGAATACGAATGGTGTCTTCGCCAGCAGATTTTTGAAGGTGGTGAAGCCACGGGCAAGCTGTGGGATGCCAATATTATTTTAGATGATGGCGGTGACTTGACGGCGCTAATTCATAACGACTACCCGCAAATGCTCGACAACATCCACGGTATCTCAGAAGAGACAACAACAGGGGTACATCGTCTAATTGAAATGCTCAATGCAGGCACGTTAAAAGTACCCGCCATTAATGTCAATGATGCAGTGACCAAATCAAAAAATGACAACAAATATGGCTGTCGTCATAGCCTAAACGATGCTATCAAACGTGGTACAGATATGCTTTTAGCAGGTCGTCGTGCACTTGTTATCGGTTATGGCGATGTGGGTAAAGGTTCTGCTCAAAGCCTACGTCAAGAAGGTATGATAGTACGAGTGACGGAAGCCGATCCAATTTGTGGTATGCAAGCTTGTATGGATGGCTATGAATTGGTCTCGCCATTTGTGGAAGGTGACCCTGCCAAAGGCGTCAACAAAACCCTTATGCAAGATACTGACTTGGTGGTCACTACCACTGGTAACTACCATGTCTGTAATAGCGATATGTTAAAAGCCTTAAAAGCCACCGCAGTGGTTTGTAATATTGGTCACTTTGATACTGAGATTGATACCCAGTTTATGCGTGACAACTGGAAATGGGTGGAAGTGAAGCCTCAAGTACACCAAGTCTATCGCTCAGAAGATGAAAACGATTACTTGCTTTTATTGTCTGAAGGTCGTTTGGTCAATTTGGGTAATGCCACAGGTCACCCATCACGTATTATGGATGGCTCTTTTGCCAACCAAGTATTGGCGCAAATGCATTTATTTAAAGAAAAATTTGCTGATTTGCCTGCGGACAAAAAAGCGGACAATCTATATGTCAAAGTGCTACCAAAAAAACTCGATGAAGAAGTGGCAGCAGCCATGGTCGCAGGTTTTAACGGGGTACTGACTAAATTGACGCAGCAACAAGCCGATTATATCGGTGTGCCAGTTGAAGGTCCGTTTAAACCTGATAGCTATAAATACTAATAGCTAAAAATACTATTTGTTAAAGGTTCAATCGAAGTCATGTCAATGTGCATGACTTTTTTATGCAGTTTAACTCACTGTTTATGCCAAAAAATTCAATTTTTTTACTGTTTTACCCGTTATAATGGTGGTATTTTTTATCATTTTGGATACTTTCATGACCACCATGACAACGCCGTTTTCTTTTGAGTTTTTCCCCACCAAGACCGATGACGGTCAAACCAAATTATTGGCAACCTTTGATGAATTAAATGCTTTAAAACCTCAATATTTTAGCGTCACGTATGGCGCAGGTGGGTCAACCCGTGAGCGCACCTTAGGTATCGTTAAGGCACTGAGTGAAAAAAGTGACACGCCTATCACTCCGCATTTATCCTGCATTGGCGATGATAAAGCCAAAATTGGCGAGTTATTGGATTATTATAAATCGTTAGGCATTAATCGCTTGGTGGCGTTGCGCGGTGATTTGCCATCGGGTATGGTGGGTCTTGGCGAGCTGCCGTTTGCTGTCGATTTGGTTAAATACATACGCGAGCATAGCGGTGATTATTTTCGTATCAAAGTCGCTGCTTATCCAGAAATGCACCCGCAAGCCAAAAGCTTTGATGCCGATATCCAAAACTTGCTCAATAAATACCATGCAGGCGCGACTGAAGCGATTACCCAGTTTTTCTACAACGCTGACAGCTATCTATATCTGCGTGATGCTCTTGCCAAAAAAGGGGTGACACAAGATGAGTTTCCGATTATCGCAGGCATTATGCCCATCACCAATGCGTCAAATTTGATTCGGTTTGCTGATGGGTGTGGGGCAGATATTCCACGTTTTATCCGTAAACAGCTTGCCGATTATGGCGATGACAAAAAAGCCATTCGTCAATTTGGGTTTGAAGTGATGATCAATCTATGTGAGCGTTTGATTGCCGAAGGCGTGCCGTCAATGCATTTTTACAGCATGAACCAAGTCAGCCCAAATAAACAACTGATTGAAGCGCTTGGATTGGTTTAATTGGGGATAGACCTTACCCACTATCTGACAGCAAACAAAAAATGGTAATGTCGATGTTAAACCGTCTGTTCAACATCGTAAAATCGGGGCATCGCAAAATAACGCTTATCTTAAAAATTTTATCTGGAACAGTTTATCTTGAGCAGTTACTGTTCGGTAAAATTTTATAGTGCGATTGCCCTGATGGTCGGATGCTTACCTAATTATGCTTATCTAGTTAAATGTCGTCATACGTTAGGTTTGCGCCAATATTTTAACTTTGAAGTGTGACCAATCCCCACATTAAAGGTGTTGGTAGGATCTAGCTTGCGATGAAAATTGGCTAATGCTGGCTTAGCAACATATAAATGACCCACATTGTGTTCTGCGGGATATTCTGCCCTACGCTCGTCTAGCAGCTGCCACATCTGATGTTCAATATCCAGTGGATTAGTGCCTTTTTTGACAATATAATCTTGGTGAAATACATGACAAAAAAAGTGCCCATAATATAATTTATGTAACATATGTTGTTCGAGATCTGCGGGGATTTTTTCTACCCATTCTCTATCGTTACGTCGTAACGCAATATCCAATGCCACAATATCCTCAACCTCTGCTCGGTGGGTATCACGATATCGTATCGCCGCCCCAGCAACAGCAAAACGGTGTAAGAAAGCTTTGCGACCTTCTTCCTCCGTACAGGCAAAATACGAGCCAGTAGAATGAACGGCAAAATACTCATTTAAAAACTGCTCTGTCTGTTCTGCGCTTTGCTCATCTACTCGTAGAATCAAATGATGCTCAAAACGCTGATGAAACGCTAGCATGCGCCGCGGTAAATGATTGGGTAAGAAAAAAGTGATGGCTTGTAAAATTTGATCAGTCAGACCCCGTATCTTTATTTTCTCTAACCACCCATCAATGCGATCTTTGAGGGCTAATGCTCTGGGTATATTCACCGTGCCAAAACGTTCAATAAACAAGAAAGTATCTTTGCCATACTTTGCACCAATACTAAAGGCATCACGATGAATATATTCCCCAGCAATCGGCAAGCTAGGTAGTGATGTCAGTAAATAACGACGTATCGCCGTTAAGTCATCATGGTCATTTGAGCCAATATAAAAAACCTTACTCTCAACTTTTTCAAAGGTGTCGAGTCGTACCGCAAACACACAGACTTTACCCGCTGAACCCGATGCTTCATATAATCGTGTCGGATCGGCATTGAATCTAGCAGGACTGTCTGCATCGACTTGTTTAACGTCATGCGCGTAACGATTGTCTGATGCCAGCTGAGTGGTTTGCGTGGTTATCTGACCGGTTTCATAGTCTTGTGTTTGCAGTCTGGTGAGTATTTCTTCGGCCGTGTTACCTAAATCAATACCTAAATGATTAATCAATTCTAACTCACCCGATTCATTGACACGGGCATACAACGCCATTTCAGTATAAGCAGGTCCACGACGTACCAGCGCGCCGCCTGAGTTGTTGCACACCCCACCTAAAACTGAAGCGCCAATACATGATGACCCAATCACAGAATGCGGTTCACGATTATAAGGCTTTAAAGTACGCTCAAGATTATCCAAAGTTGCGCCAGGTAAACACACGACTTGTTTGCCATCTAAAATCACTTGGATGCCTTGTAGACGCCGAGTACTCATAATGATGACTGGACGATCATAGTCATCACCATAAGGTGTAGAGCCGCCTGTCAATCCTGTATTGGCAGCTTGCATAATTACCACACAATCTGCCTCAATAATTGTTTGTAGTGCCTGCCACTGCTCAAGTAAAGTACCTGGACATACCACAGCCAACACTTTTCCCTCACCAAAACGTATGCCTTGTCGGTAATGACGGGTATCTTGTTCATCGATGAGTACATGAGACTTCCCTACGATCTTCGTTAACTTATCGAGTGTCGGCTTATACTGTTTTAACATGATAAATATCCTTATTGATTAAACTTATTGTTTAAATGAGTCATGAGGTTTTATTGGCGATTGTATTGAATTTTCGATAGTTGAACTGGTCTGGTTTTATCAAAGATAGGATTGTGTTCGATAGTAGGGCTAAGCATAGCGTTAAGATGGTCAAGTGTGCGTTTACCATCGGTGGCTAGATTGTAGATGCGGTTATCGCTGATTTGTGCTACCAGATTTTGTATTAGATGAGGCTTGGCATAGTGGCTAAGTGGGTAGCTTTCTTGGGTTACCCGTAAGCATTGGCAGTGGTCTAAGCGAGTGATGACTTTTTGTTTCATCCCTTTATTCTACTATATTTTAATCAATTGACGCAAAAATTCATGCGCTTTGTATCAGCGCTCAATGTAAAAGGAGACTATTAAAGTCCCCTTTTTTACTGCTGTGAGTATGTTTTAGTTTGATGTTAGATGATTACATGGCAGCTGCGAAGATTGCTACGACCTGTTCATGATTTGCCTTACGTGGGTTGGTGAGCATACAAGCATCGTTTTGGGCATTGGTTGCCATGATGGCAAGGTCTTCTTGTTTAACACCAAGTTCAGTAAGTCCCTTAGGAATACCTATCGATTGGGATAGCTCACGAATTGCATTGATGCCTGCCTTACCTGCTTCTTCTCGAGTCATGCCTTTGATATCAATGCCCATAAATTGTGCAATATCTGCATAACGCTCAGGTGTTGAAATCAGGTTAAATTCACAGACGTGCGGTAACAAAATCGCATTACAGACACCGTGTGGCAGATTGTAGAATCCACCTAACTGGTGCGCCATCGCATGCACATAACCTAGCGAGGCATTATTAAACGCCATGCCTGCTAAGTATTGGGCGTAGCTCATAGCCTCACGCGCTTCAATGTTTTCGCCATTTGCTACTGCTTGACGCAGCCATTGTTGAATCATTCGTATGGCTTTTTCAGCACAAGCATCTGTAATCGGATTTGCAGCAGTCGATACATACGCCTCTACCGCATGGGTTAGCGCATCCATACCCGTTGCCGCAGTTAAAGATGCAGGTTTAGCAGTCATTAGTCGAGGGTCATTAATAGCAATGAGTGGTGTACAACGCCAATCTATAATCGCCATTTTGACGTGGGTATCGGTATTGGTGATAATACAAAAACGTGTCATCTCTGATGCTGTACCTGCCGTGGTATTGATAGCAATCAATGGTGTCATTGGCACTTTACTTTTATCAATACCTTCATAGTCACGGATATGACCACCGCCTGCCGTCACTAGACCAATCCCTTTTGCACAGTCATGTGACGAACCGCCACCCAATGAGATGATAAAATCACAGCCGTTATCCTGATACGCTGTGACGCCATCGTGGACATTTTTGTCAGTTGGATTTGGCTCTGCGCCTGCAAATACGTAGCTATCAATACCTTGTTCGCTTAAATGTTTAATGATAATGTCTGGAACACCTGCTTTGTTCAGCCCTTGGTCAGTTACAATTAGCGCTTTTTTAGCACCTAGATCTTTGGCTTTTGAGCCTACTTCTTTGACACAGCCAGGTCCAAATAATGATACGCAGGGAATAAAAAAGCCACTGGTTTGATCGGAGATTTGCTTATAAGCCATGATTAAATTCCTTTTAATCTTTTATGGTTAGGGTATATAGTAATTTTATTCGTACGCCTAGTTTTTTGTCATCATTACAACTAGATAAGATGTACTAATATATTTTTATAAAATATATTCTTATAAAATCACTATGACTTGATTTTAATTTAGTCGTCCAATGCGCTCTACCTACTATTAACCTACCTTAGTCAAAAAGTTATTCTAGTTGATGTATTTTGAAAAAATAAAGCACGTTACTTGCGCTAAGTCCCTCATGGCTTATGCTGTCAATGATACAGCAAAAAATTGGGTAGCTTTCATCACGCACCCTGACAGTAAAAACTTGAAACTCTGCTGACTTCAACACCAAGCTTTTTTGTATCTATCTACACAATAAATCACATTACTACCACAAACTGGTATTACCAATTTACAAAAAACCTAAAAAATATCGCTGTTTTTTTAAAATTCAATTGAATTAAAGCATAATTTTCTTTATTATTTAACCAATTATTGACACTCAGACTATTTTGGTAATACCAATTATTTCATGGAGGAAATGATGCAACATTGGCAACAAATTTATGATCCCATGGGTAATATTTGGCTTTCAAGTGCCATTGCCCTCATCCCAATTATCTTCTTTTTTCTAGCCTTGGCGGTGTTTCGCTTAAAAGGTAGTGTCGCAGGCACCATCACCGTTGTTTTGGCGCTGCTTGTTGCCCTATTTTCATATCAAATGCCGGTAACGTTAGCGCTATCATCCGCGATTTATGGATTCTTCTATGGGCTTTGGCCCATCGCCTGGATTATTATCGGGGCAGTATTTTTATACAAAGTCACGGTAAAAACAGGGCAATTTGATATTATCCGCTCTAGTATTTTATCGCTGACCGAAGACCAACGGTTACAGATGTTACTGGTCGGGTTTGCCTTTGGTACTTTTTTGGAGGGCGCAGCAGGTTTTGGCGCACCTGTAGCTATCACAGCAGCGTTATTGGTCGGATTAGGGTTTAAGCCTTTGTATGCCGCTGGACTTTGCCTAATCGTCAATACGGCCCCTGTTGCCTTTGGCGCGATGGGAATTCCAATCATCGTGGCAGGACAAGTGTCTGGGGTAGAAACCCATGCCATCAGCCAAATGGTTGGACGCCAGTTGCCTTTTATTGTGCCTATTGTGTTAGTGTGGATTATGGCGATTATGGACGGATGGCGCGGGGTTCGTGAAACCTTCCCAGCGATTGTGGTCGGTGGTGGGTCATTTGCCATTGCGCAGTTTTTGACCTCAAACTACATTGGACCTGAGTTGCCTGATATTACCGCTGCTATTGCCTCGTTAGTCAGTTTGACGTTGCTATTTAAAGTGTGGCAGCCCAAGCACATATTCCGTTTTGAAAATCAAGTCGATGGCAAAAATCAGATGGGTGATAACACAAGCGTATCAGCACCGTTGCCAACCACCCATTACTCACCCGCTCAAATCATCAAAGCTTGGATGCCGTTTGTGATTTTGACCGCAATGGTATCGTTATGGAGCATTAAGCCGTTTAAAGATTTGTTTGTCAAAGGCAAAGATGGTCATCCTGATGGAGCGTTGGTCGATATGGTGATGAGTATCAATGTGCCGTATTTGCACAATGCAGTACAAAAACTGCCCCCAGTCGTCACCAAAATTACCGACTATGCGGCCATTTATAAATTTGATTGGTTCTCAGCAACAGGTACTGCCATCATGTTAGCGGCGATTATCTCCATCGTGATGCTAAAAATGCGTCCCAAACAAGCGTTATCGACGTTTGGCGAAACCATTAATGAGCTACGCACCCCGATTTATTCTATTGGTATGGTGTTAGCATTTGCGTTTATCGCCAATTATTCGGGGTTGTCTGCTACCTTAGCGTTAGCATTGGCACACACGGGCAAAGCTTTTACCTTCTTTTCACCATTTTTGGGTTGGTTAGGGGTATTTTTGACAGGCTCAGACACGTCAGCCAATGCGTTATTTGCCGCCCTTCAAGCCACCACCGCTCGGCAAATTGGTGTGCCTGAGGTGTTGTTAGTGGCAGCGAATACCTCGGGTGGGGTGACCGGTAAAATGATTTCCCCGCAATCCATTGCCATTGCCTGTGCCGCTACAGGTTTGGTGGGTAAAGAGTCAGATTTGTTCAGATTTACCGTCAAACATAGTATTATTTTTACCATTATGATGGGCGTGCTCATCACGCTACAAGCGTATGTCGTGCCTTGGATGATTCCACACGGATAATGATGGGTAAGGTATGAAGGTTGCAACGCAGGTCATTGAACAATTAATTTCGCTAATAGACCGTGAAGGGCTAAAAAATGGCGATAGATTACCTGCCGAGCGCCATTTGTGTGAGCGACTAGGCGTATCTCGTACCGCACTGCGTGAAGCGATACAGCAGATGAATAGTGTCGGTATTACCGAAAGTCGTATTGGGTCGGGAACGTTTGTCAAAGATGTTCAAAAAACCAGACAGAACCAACCCCTTGTAGCGCTGTCTGATAATCTCATATTACGAACCTTAACCCCCTTATTGGATGCCGATCCACTGTATCGTCTAGATGTGCAAGAAGCAAGAATTGTACTAGAAGGCGGTACAGCCTGGTACGCTGCCCAACGCGCCAGCAAACAAGACATTGAAAAAATCCGCTTTTACTACGAGCAGTTAGCAAATAGTCAGGCGCATGGCGATACCGAACAAGCTGCTATTGCCGATGCCAATTTTCATTTAGCGATTGCCGAAGCCTCCCAAAATGCGGTATTGTTGCAGATGATGAAAAATGTTTTTCACCTAATGAGATATAACGTGGTATTAGCTCGGCGAAAAATTTACACCGAGCATTATGGCTTTGAAACCCTACACACGCAGCATATGGCGATGATGAATGCAATTATCGCGCGTGATAGTGAATTAGCTCGCAAAGCCGTGGGTGAGCATATTGAGTTTGTGATAAAACAGGTTGCCAAGATTGATGAGGCAACGGCTCGCAGACAGCGAGTTTCCCGATTGGCCACTGATGTTTTTTAATACTGATGCCTGTTAATTCAGGCGCATTTTATAAACGTATTTTATTGTAAACAGGTTTGAATGCACGTGGCTATTTCTACCATTAATAACATAGTTAAGATAGGGATATTATGATTATTTCTTCTGCCAATGATTACCGAGAGGCGGCTCGCCGCCGTTTACCCCCTTTTTTATTCCACTACATTGATGGTGGCGCGTATGCAGAATACACCCTAAAACGTAATGTTGAAGACTTATCAAGTATTGCCTTACGTCAGCGCGTACTCAAAGACATGACGCAACTTGATTTATCCACTGAGATTTTTGGTGAACAGCTGTCTTTACCTGTGGCGCTCTCGCCGGTGGGTTTGACAGGGATGTATGCTCGCCGTGGTGAAGTCCAAGCAGCCATGGCTGCTGATAAAAAAGGCATTCCATTTACCATGTCAACGGTATCAGTCTGCCCTATCGAAGAAGTGACCCCAAAAATCAATCGCCCTATGTGGTTTCAGCTGTATGTGTTGCGTGACCGTAAGTTTATGCAAAATGTGTTGGAGCGTGCCAAAGCGGCAGGCTGCTCAACGCTGGTGTTTACCGTCGATATGCCTGTCCCAGGGGCGAGATATCGCGATGCGCACTCTGGCATGAGTGGACCCAATGCTGCCATGCGTCGCTATCTACAAGCCTGCACCCATCCGCAATGGGCAATGGACGTGGGGTTACTGGGTAGACCGCATGACTTGGGTAATGTTTCTAAATATCTTGGTAAAGCGATTGGCTTGGAAGATTATATCGGTTGGCTGGGTAATAACTTTGATCCCTCGATTTCTTGGAAAGACTTAGAATGGATTCGTGATTTTTGGGATGGCGCTATGGTCATCAAAGGTATTCTTGATCCACAAGACGCCAAAGATGCGGTACGTTTTGGCGCTGATGGTATCGTGGTTTCTAATCATGGTGGACGTCAGCTTGATGGGGTGATGTCAACTGCCACTGCCCTACCTAAAATTGCCGATGCTGTTAAAGGTGATATCAAAATCTTGGTCGATTCGGGTATCCGTAATGGCTTAGACGTGGTGAGAATGTTGGCATTGGGGGCAGATTTATGTATGTTAGGACGTGCATTTGTCTATGCGTTAGCCGCCGATGGTGAGGCTGGGGTGACCAATTTACTCAACTTGATAGACAAAGAAATGCGCGTGGCAATGACATTGACCAGTGCAAACCGAATTCAAGATATCAATCGAGACTGTTTAGTAGATTTTAGCAGCTTGACTTGATAGGCTGACCGTAACTAGTCAACCTTAGCATCTTTATGGGATTTTTTTATTTTAGTAAATGCTAAGATTTTATGGCTAAACTATAAGTTTTTTAAACTAAGTACGCCACTAAGTACACTAAATTTATCAACTTCATGGCGCAATAATCGCTTATTGTGAGTGATTGATTGAGCAAGTGTAAATAAATTTGATATTGAAATTTTCTATTTTCGATAAAAAAACCGCTCTATGAGAGCGGTTTTTGTTGTTTATGACCTATCAAATTCTAGAAGAAGCCCATCGGCTTTTCAGAATAGCTGACAAGTAAATTTTTGGTATTTTGGTAATGCTCTAACATCATTTTGTGGTTTTCACGCCCAATACCTGATTTCTTATAACCACCAAATGCGGCATGGGCTGGATAAATGTGGTAACAGTTTGTCCATACTCGCCCAGCTTCAATGCCACGTCCCGCACGGTAGGCAGTATTGCCACTACGTGCCCACACGCCAGCACCTAGCCCAAACATAGTATCATTGGCAATACGCATGGCATCATCAAAGTCTTTAAAGGTTGTCACAGACAATACCGGGCCAAAAATCTCTTCTTGGAAGATTTTCATATCATTATTGCCTTTAAAAATCGTCGGCTCGATATAATAGCCTTCACCCACCTCATGTCTTGCATTACCACCGGTTAAAAGCTCGGCGCCTTCTTGTTTGCCTGTAGCAATACAACCTAAGATTTTGTCTTGTTGTTCCCGAGAGGCTTGCGCACCAATCATGGTTTCCGTATCCAATGGATGACCTGTTTTGATACGTTTTACCCGTTCTACGGCTTTCGCCAAGAAGGCATCGGCGATACTTTCATGCACTAAGGCTCTCGAAGGACAGGTGCATATTTCACCTTGATTGAGCGCAAACATCGTAAAACCTTCAAGCGCTTTTTCTAGGTAATCATCTTCTTTATCCATGACATCGGCAAAGAAAATATTGGGTGATTTACCGCCTAATTCTAAAGTAACTGGAATAATATTCTCTGTCGCATACTTCATAATAAGCTGACCGACAGGGGTTGAGCCAGTAAAGGCAATTTTTGAGATGCGAGGGCTTCTAGCTAAATGACTACCCACCTCTTCCCCATACCCATTCACAATATTTAAAATACCTGCTGGTAGCAAATCTTGAATCAATTCAACAAGCACCAATAAGCTTACAGGCGTCTGTTCGGCGGGTTTTAAGACGATGCAGTTACCCGCGGCTAGTGCAGGCGCTATTTTCCAGGTAGCCATTAAAATTGGAAAGTTCCAAGGAATGATTTGTCCAACCACACCTAAAGGTTCATGAAAGTGATAAGCGACCGTGTCATCATCAATGGGTGACACACCGCCTTCTTGCGCGCGTATCGCACCGGCAAAGTAGCGAAAATGGTCAATGGCAAGTGGTATATCCGCAGCCAAGGTTTCACGGATAGGTTTACCGTTTTCCCATGTTTCAGCTACCGCCAATAACTCAATATTTTGCTCAAGGCGATCTGCGATTTTTAATAATAGATTAGAGCGCTCTGTGGGTGAAGCCGCATTCCACTTAGTTTTAGCGGCATGGGCGGCATCAAGTGCAAGTTCAATGTCTTCTGGACTTGATTTGGCGACTTTGGCGAAGGGCTTGCCGTTGACGGGTGAGATGTTATCAAAGTACTCACCTTTAACCGGCGCAACCCATTGGCCGCCAATAAAGTTGTCATACTTTTCTTTAAAATTGATTTTAGCACCGTCAGTATTAGGGTCAGCATAACGCATAATGACATTTCCTTTTGTCAGTTGGTAGATAAACTGCTTCGTGCAGTTGGGGTTTTACAAATTCATATTATTACAGAAACGGTAGGTAAAAGGTAGGTGTTTAATTATCCTTTACAATAAGGGATGGACATTATACTATTGAGGATAGCTTATTTTAAAAAACCAAGGATTGGTTAGTGCATTAGGATATTTTAAAATATGAATAAAAATAGACTGTTAGAGCAAAGGCATCGGATTGATAAGAGGCGTTTTAACATTACCTTTACCGATAATAATGCAGACCTTATCCAACAAAGTATCGTTCAGTCATGGCACCGCTCAGACAGTGCTAACATTCCAACTGAGCGCCAACAAGCACCCATTAACGCCACCAAAAGCGATCAATCGTATTATCTAAAAAAAGCCTTAGGCTATTGTCAAAATCAATTACAACATATCACGTTGCAATCCTCCATGGTGATGGCTGTGGCTGATATCGGTAGTACGATTATCTGGACGACTGCAAGTAAGTCTATGCAAAAAGCGGCAGAAGCGGTTAACTTCATCGAAGGTGGATGCTGGGGGGAAAGCCAAGTTGGCACAAATGCGCTTGCATTATCACTAAAAACGCAGCAATCAACTTGTGTTTTTTCCAATGAACACTATATGCCTTCGGTTCACGAATGGGTCTGTTACGCCACGCCTATTATTGAACCGCATACCAAGCAGGTCATTGGCGTCTTAGATTTATCGACCACTTGGCAGAATCACAATAATTTTGGCATATTTGCTGCTGAACGCTGTGCCAGTATTTTACAATCCGCTTTGAATGAGTGCCAAAGACACTATCTGTATATTCAAGGATTTAATGAACCCAGCGTCATATTCAATGGCAAAACCTTGCGGCTGACCCCTCGGCAAGTCGAGATATTGACAGTGTTAGCACTTTGTCCCCAAGGCATGAGCTTAGATGCCTTACACCAAGCGATCTATGGTGAGCGTAAAGTGTCACAAGGTACGCTAAAGACTGAAATGTCGCAGTTACGTGATACACTTACTGGTTTATTGGGTTCTCGTCCGTACCGATTATTAATGCCTATTGATGGTGATTTTTTACGGGTTGAACAATCATTAAATGCAGGTTATTTAGAAGCCGCCATCAAATTATATACTGGCATATTTTTTAGCAAAACTGAAAGCCCTTTTTTATGCACTTGGCGCACTTGTTTAGAAGCTCGCTTGAGCCAAGCCATATATCATTCAGATCAGGTTGATTTATTACTCATGCATTTGTCAAATTGTCCTGATGCTAGCGATGCTATAGAAAGGTTGATTGAATTAATGCCAGATAACCTCTCAATTCACCAACATTTAGAGGTACTGTCAAATCGGTAACCATCAATTTTTGCTTAACCGTCAATTTTCCCCTAATTATGAATTTTTCGCTGAAAAAGCCGTTGTAAGGTTTTTTCGATATAGGTGATACCCCACCAAACCGTTGGTTGTGTTTGTGTGTTCTTGATTTCCCGCTTTACCACCCTGTTTAGCCGCTGTCCGTGCAAGCACTGCTGCAATACTATCCACCTGTCAAGATAAAAAATAGCATGCCTCTATGCACTTTTGGGTGGTAATGCTTGTGTATTTTTTAACGCCAGTTTTGATGAGCTAAAACCTATTTGTGCAACTGAGCATTCAAGACATCGTAATTATGTTGGCTTGTTAGATTATTGGTTTGCTATATTTTTCAATAGGTTAGCTAATAACCTGCATCGAAATTAGTTGGCTTCATTTTATGATAGGTGGCTGTATAGATTGGGGCATTTTAATAGTTGCGCGTATCGGGATATCTTGGTTTGTGTCATGAGCATAGAAATTATCGAAAAAACACAAAATATTATGCTAATATTGCCACCTTTGTAAATGACCATGTAAAGGATTACAACTATGTTAGCGCTGTTTGGATTATTAATTGTGATCGGGTTTATGATACTTATCATGACCCGCAAAGCATCCCCTTTTACCTCTCTTATTTTAGTGCCTTTAATTATTGGTGTTATCGCTGGAGCCATAAACCAGTGGGGGTTTTCTGCACTTGATATTCCCAAATATGCTATTGCTGGGATGATTAGCGATGCCGATTTAAAAATTAAAGGTGTTGCAGGTACAGCACTTATGCTGTTATTTGCGATTTTATACTTTGGTTTAATGCTGAGTGCTGGATTGTTTCAGCCATTGGTCAATTTTATTGTCCGAGCAGTAAAGGGCGACCCTTTAAAAGTCTTGGTGGGCACAGCGATTCTTGCACTAGGTATTTCAGTTGATGGCGATGGATCGACGACGACCCTTGTGGTCTGTTCAGCCATGCTACCTGTGTATCGCAAATTGAATATGAAAATGATGGATTTGGCGGTATTAATTGTTCTAGCAAACTCTATCATGAATTTGTTACCTTGGGGAGGACCCACCGCACGTATTATCACAGCGCTGCACGTTGATGAGGGGGAGTTATTACGTGCAATCATGCCGGGGATGATTATCGCCGCCATATGGGTCATTGCTGTGGCTGTCATACGGGGGTTAGCAGAGAGAAAACGATTGGGTATCACCAATCTAAACACAGATGGTATGGTGCATCTAATCGATACACCACATGAGGACGATGCTAAATTTACTAGACCCCATCTCATTTGGTTCAATTTTGGCTTGACGCTGCTAGTCATGATTGAACTTATTTTTGGTGGGATGTGGTTTCTACCAAAAGTCAATTCAGCATTGATTTTTGCGATTGCGTTAGCCGTTGCTTTAATGGCCAATTACCCGAAACAAGCCGATCAACGTGAAATTATTGAAAAATATGGCTCATCAGCCGTACAAGTAATTTTCATGGTGCTGGCAGCGGGGGTGTTTATGGGGATTTTATCGGGAACAGGTATGAGTCATGCCATGGGCGAAGCCCTAGCGACCTGGATTCCTGAGCGATTTGGTAATCATTGGCCGTTAATTGTCGCCTTGATCTCTGTACCTGGCACGTTTTTGCTAAGTAATGATGCTTTTTATTTGGGTGTGTTGCCGGTATTAAACCAAGTTGGGATAAAATATGGTTTTAGCTCAATGGATATTGCGATTGCTTCAACCGCTGGTCAAGCATTTCATTTATTAAGTCCATTGGTTGGATTTATCTATCTATTGCTGCATATTACAGGCGTTGAGATGGGTAAATGGCAGATTCAATCAGCCAAATGGGCGATTGGGATTTTTGTCGCATTTTCCTTAGGGATATTCACAATGGGTGGTGTGCCGCTTTGACACCCTATCATCAGGTATTTTAAGTATACAATTTTAGCAACCATTATAAATGTACGCTTTATACAAGCGTCTAAAAACGACATTTTTTTAGACGCTTTTTTATCGAAAATCTATAGTACGTAAATTCTGTGATAATTACCGTTCCTATTATTACCATTATCGCTCATAGCATTAGAAGGCTTGCGATTTCAAGCCTTTTTTCTTGGGTCAAAAGTGCTACAATGTGACAAAAAATTTTGAGACCCTTATGAATAACGCGTTATGGCTTCCTTGCACACAGATGCAAGCCCTTGAAAACAATCCCCCACTCCACCTCGTCAAAGCTCAAGGCAATCAATTGTATGATCAGCACGGTAACGCGTATTACGATATGATTAGCTCATGGTGGGTCAATTTACATGGACATTGCCATCCCTTTATCAACGAAAAAATAAAACAGCAGCTCGATACGCTTGAGCATACTTTAATCGCTAGTGTCACTCACCCGCCCATTCTGACGCTTGCAGAAAAATTGGTTGCCATCACGCCTAAATCATTCACCAAAGCTTTTTTTGCCGACAGTGGCTCAGGGGCGGTGGAGGTCGCGCTTAAGATGAGTTTGCAGTACTGGCAGCAATCAGGGCAAACGCAAAAAACCAAATTTATCTCATTGGAACACGGTTATCACGGTGAAACCGTTGGCAGCCTTGCGGTGACAGATATCCCGCTGTTTAGTGAGCAATACAAAGATTTGATTGTCAGTCAAATTCGTATTCCTTCCCCCGCGCATATTTTCAGCCCTGACGCCATCCCAGCGCAGCTGCATGAGCAAAAAAGCTTGGATGCACTAGAACGCATCTTGGCAGAAAAATCCCGCGATATCTGTGCGATTATCCTTGAACCTTTGGTACAAGGAGCGGCTGGCATGGCGATGTATTCTGCTAATTATTTGCTTGGCGTTGCCAAACTTGCGCACCATTATCACATCCATGTGATATATGATGAGATTGCCGTGGGTTTTGGTCGTACAGGTACTATGTTTGCGGTAGAGCAAATGCTAGCCTTGGCAGATGCGGATAAACAAGACGATTATTGCCCTGACTTTATCTGTCTGTCAAAAGGTCTAACGGCAGGCTATCTGCCAATGTCTTGCGTCATGACAACCGATGATGTTTATCAAGCGTTTTATGATGACAAAGTGGAAAAAGGGTTTTTACATTCGCATAGTTTTACCGGCAACCCACTGGCTTGTAGCGCGGCTTTGGCATCGCTTGAACTGTTTGAACGCGATAATGTCTTGCTACACAACCAATCGCTTATCCAAGCGATGGCTGATGGCTTACAGCAATTAGTTGATGCCAATTTACCCATAAAGTTTGTACGTCAAACCGGCATGATTGCAGCTTTTACCTTGGATTTTGCTCAAAATTTGGGCAAAGCTTTTGTCAATTTATGCCTTGATCAAGGCGTGATGATTCGTCCGATTGGCAACCATGTTTATCTTATTCCGCCTTATTGCACGACCCCAGCAGAGATTGGGCACATCTTTGGCAGATTAAATCATTGTTTGCAAAAGCTTTGTGACCATATCCCCCAAATACCCCAAGGCTCGTTGCAAGCCATTGACTTGCCTTAACGCCTTTACTAACGCCTCATGAAAGTTACCAACTAACTATAAAAAAGTGTTTTTTATTATCAATAATTGTCAAGATATAGGATTTGTTACAAATATTCAATTCTTACAGTATTCTAAAAAATTGTATTAAAATTCATAGCTTATGCTTACATTGCCCATATTTAACGTATAATCCATGAGATTATCGTCAAAAAATATTTAACTTTTGTAGGCATTTTAACCCACTTAACTTAACTCAATTGTGAAACTCACTTAGATGATTTATGCGTAGATTTTTTTATAACCAACCAAATTTGCTACAAGTTGGCAGCACTGTGCCTTTGACCGAAGATATTTTTCATCATTGGTGTAAAGTGTTAAGAGCAAGTATGGGCGAACAAGCGTTGTTTTTTGATGGTCAAGGTGGTGAATATACCGTTACTTTAACGGATATCACTAAAAAACAAGCGCTCGTTACCATCAACGATTTTAATCCGATCAATCGAGCTTTGCCATTTACTGTCAACATTGCCTTGGTGATGAGTCGTGGCGAGCGCATGGATTATGCCATTCAAAAAGCCACAGAGCTTGGGGTGTCATCGATTCAACTGCTCACAAGCCAACATGGCGAAGTACGCCTAAAAGCAGACCAAGCCGATAAAAAGCTCGCCCATTGGCAGCAGATTGCGGTATCGGCTTGTGAGCAGTGTGGGCTTAATATTGTGCCAACATTACTGGTACCAAAAACTTTTAGCGACTGGATTGACGAGCTAGCAGGCGTTCCCACTTCTAGCAACGTGACCAAATTAATTTTAGCCGTGCCTCCTGATGACAGTGGCGTAGCGACACCTTGCAATCAAATTCAAGCTGATGACATTGAACATAACGACATTGAGCATAACGATATTGAACCCATCACGCAATATACCTCATACACCAACCCATTACCCCATATAACAAACCAGTTTAGACAGTGTACTTTAGCCCAATTTTGGTTACTAATTGGGGCAGAAGGTGGGTTTTCAGAGCAAGAAATAACGCAAGCTATCGAGCGAGATTTTATGCCTTGGCAAATTGGCGAGCGTGTGCTACGAACTGAGACAGCCCCTGTCGTCGCATTGTCTTCATTGTTGACGCTACATCAAACTTTGACCCTTGCACAGGAATAATCATGTCATCGAATAATGATCCAGTCATGCCGATAGACCATCGTGATTGCTTTACGGGTGCTAACAAGTTTTGTCATGATGAGTTAAGTCAGTATGGATTTATTGTCGATAGCCATTTTTTTGACAAAAAAATTTCGCTTGAACATCAAAATGCGGTGTTTGCCTCGGTTTTTTCAAAAATCCATGATGGCATTTTTATGCTTGATGAACAGCTACGTTTTATCTGTGTCAATCAGCAATTTTTAAACATTACCGCCTTGCCACGCGATCAGGTGATAGGTAGCCCGTTTTATTTTTATCCGTATAAGACCTACGCCCCACACTTACAGCAAGCGATTGCCGCCATCATTACCAAACTGGATAATCGACAATCAACTTCGACCAATTTAGTGCTTTGTTATCACAATTCACCTGAAGTGGCGGTTTGGCTAGATATCTGCGTGTGTGAAGTCGATGATAACCGAGTGGTGTATGTAGGGCTACTTACCAATTTAACCAAAAAAGATGCGCAGCTTAGCCACACCTTACATCTCTACAATTACGATGAATTAACGGGGCTGCCCAATTACGATACTTTTTATGACAAGTTAAAAAGCTGTATTGACTATTACCACACAGCCGATAATCAGCGTGAATGTATGGGGGTATTGCTACGCATCAATATTGATAAATTACAGTCTTTTAACATCAGCCTTGGCATTGAAAATACCAATACGCTGATTCAAGGTTTTGTCAAACGGGTAAAATCCTTAAAAATTTCGGGTGCCAGTTTAGTCACTTTTTCGCGGTTTGGTGGTGATAGTTTTGCGGCGATGATTTCGGTACAACACCTTGATGCCGCGCATCACTATGTGGCAGCGCTTAAACAGTTATTTGACTTACCTTTTAGCATTGACAACCAATCAATTTATTTAAGGCTGTCGATTGGCGCATCGGTTTTCCCAACTCATACCCAAGATGCTCAGACATTGCTATTACAAGCAGACACGGCGTTGAAACATGCGCGGCTTATCAGTGATGAAGATTGTGTTTGGTATGATGACAACCAGCAAAAAGGCAATTTTAAAGACATTCATTTGCTCAGTGCCTTTAAAAATGCGTTATTAAAACAGCAAATTTTGCCCTATTTTCAGCCCAAGCTAGAGTTTGCACAGCCCGACTTGCCGATGTTTGAAGCGCTGGTGCGTTGGGAGCATCCCACCCTTGGACTGCTCTATCCCAACGATTTTTTGGATGAGGTGCTCGATAAGTCATCGCAGCCGCTATTTGAAAAAATTGTTTTAGCTTGTATCGAGCAGATTTTGACATGGCGTGAGATGGGCTATAACTGCCTCATCTGTGTCAATATTGATACTCGCCAATTGATTAGTGACAAATTTATTGAGTTTATTGAAGGGACAATACAGCAATATAGTTGGCTTGCGCAATTAATCAGTTTTGAAATCACGGAAGTCTGCAAAATTCATGATGAAGTAAAAGCGCAGGTGATGCTAGCAAAACTGCGCCAGTATGGTTTTAGTATCTCGATTGATGACTTTGGTACAGGTTTTGCCGCGATGCAATATTTGATTAAATATCCGATTGATGTGCTCAAAATTGACCGCTTATTTATTACGGATATTTTACAAGACCCAAAAAAACAAGTAATTGTCAAATCAGTGATTGATATGGCGCATTCGCTCTCCATGCAAGCATTGGCTGAGGGCGTGTCTAACTGTGAAGAAATTGAATATTTGCTTAGCCTGGGTTGTGATTTGATTCAAGGCTTTGGTTTTGGTGTACCCATGTCTGGTCAAGATACCACTAAATGGCTCAAAGCCAACTATAAACCAAACTATTTGCTATAAGTTCTAATTTGACCAATTAGATTTTTTTATGACCCTATAGTCATGATAGTACCTTGTCACCTTTGTCAAATTTTCCTATCTTAGAGAGATAAAACCTTAATAATGGGGTAGGTTTTTTTGTCTTTTTAAAACACTAATCAAGGATATCGTATGCAATATAAAGCACCGCTTCGTGATATGAAATTTGTCATGCATGAATTATTAAAATTTGAAGATCACTACAAGACCATTCCTAGCTATGCCCATACGGATAAAGAAACGATTGATAGTTTCATAGAAGCAGGTGCAAGCTTCTCAGAAGCAGAATTATCACCCCTTAACCGTTCAGGCGATGAAGAAGGCTGTCGTTTTGAAAACGGTAATGTGTATACCCCAAAAGGCTTTAAAGAAGCCTATAAACAATACTGTGAATTAGGCTTTCCTTCTTTATGTGCCGATGAAGAATTTGGCGGTCAAGGCATGCCATTGTCATTGGGTTCAGCGGTCAATGAAATGGTAGGTACCGCTAACTGGTCTTTCTCAATGTACCCAGGTCTATCTGAAGGCGCTATCCGTACACTAGAACACCACGGTACCGATGAACAAAAACAAAAATATTTGTTAAAACTCGTCAGCGGTGAGTGGACAGGTACCATGTGTCTGACCGAAGCGCATGCAGGTTCTGACCTAGGTATTATCCGCAGCAAAGCTGAACCCAATGAAGACGGTTCATACGCTATCACCGGTCAAAAAATCTTTATCTCAGCGGGCGAACACGACATGGCAGACAACATTGTCCATATCGTACTAGCGCGTTTACCGGGTGCGCCAGCAGGTACCAAAGGTATCTCATTATTCATCGTACCAAAATTCAATGTCAACGAAGATGGCTCTATCGGTGAGCGTAACCCCGTTACCTGTGGTTCGATTGAACACAAAATGGGTATCAAAGCCTCTGCAACTGCGGTATTAAACTTTGATAAGGCCAAAGGCTACTTGATTGGACCTGAAAACAAAGGTCTAAACTGTATGTTTACCTTTATGAATACCGCCCGTATTGGTACCGCGATTCAAGGTCTCACTGCGGCGGAATTGGCTTTCCAAGGTGGCTTAAGCTACGCTAAAGAACGTCTTGCGATGCGCGCATTAAGCGGTGCAAAAGCGCCAGAACAAGTGGCTGACCCAATCATCGTCCATCCAGCAGTGCGCAACATGGTATTAACTTGTAAAGCGTTTGCAGAAGGTGGCCGTGCCCTCGTCTACTATCTATCACAATTCTCTGATGTGGTAACAAAAGGTGAAGGCGAAACACAAGCCTACGCTGACCAAATGTTGTCTTTTTTAACCCCAATTGCCAAAGCCTTCTTAACTGAAACAGGTTATGAAGCAGCCAATCACGGTGTGCAAGTATATGGTGGTCACGGCTTTATCCGTGAATGGGGCATGGAACAAAACGTACGTGATACGCGTATTGCTTGTTTATATGAAGGTACCACTGAAATCCAGTCACTCGACTTGTTAGGTCGTAAAGTATTGGGTTCACAAGGTAAAATGCTAGCTAACTTTAGCAAAGTGATTTATCAATTCTGTGAAGAAAACAAAGACAACGATGCGATGGGTGAATTCATTCGTCCACTAGCACGTCTGAATAAAGAATGGGGCGATTTGACCGCTCGCATTGGTATGCAAGCCACTGAAAATCCTGATGCAGTGGGTGCAGCGGCTGTTGACTACATGTACTATAGTGGCTATATCACCCTTGCTTACCTATGGGCGCGTATGGCGTTAGTCGCTCAACAAGCGCTCCAAGGTGACACCACTGAGACCAAATTCTATCAAGCCAAAATCAAAACCGCTCAATTCTACTTTGCAAAACTATTGCCTCGCACCTTAACTTACGTCAAACGTATTGATACAGGTCTTGAGCCATACATGAGCATGGACGTTGACGAATTCCAATTCTAATTTTTTACTAAGCTATCTAGTTAAGCTATCTAGTGTAGTAATAAAATTATGATAGAATCATTGATAGTTTAATTTTTTATTCAATCCTTAGGTAGCAAAAGCTGTCTAAGGATTTGTCTCATTTCGAATTACGAGCTAACCCATAAAAGGAAATAATATGCCTATTTATAATGCGCCAATTCAAGACATGAAATTCATCTTAAATGATGTATTCAATGCAGCCGATTTTTGGCAAAAAAATGAACAGTTAGCCCATGTTGACAGCGACACGGTCAATATGATTTTAGAAGAAATGTCAAAATTTGCTAAAAACACGTTACTGCCCATCAACCGCTCGGGCGATGAAGAAGGGGCACAATATCTAGGTGAAGGCAAAGTAAAAACCCCAGCTGGTTTTAAAGCAGCATTTGACGAATACGCACAAGGCGGATGGATTGGCCTAGGCGGCGATCCGAATCACGGCGGTCAAGGCATGCCAAAAATGGTGACTATGCTCGCTGAAGAGATGGTATTTACCGCCAACCAATCATTCGCGCTCTATCCAAACCTATCGGGCGGCGCGTGTATGTGTATCTATAACGCAGGCTCTGAAGAACAAAAACAAACCTACCTAGAAAAAATCTACTCAGGTGAGTGGACAGGTACGATGTGTTTGACCGAACCGCACGCAGGTACGGATTTGGGTATCATCAAAACCAAAGCCGTGCCAAACCAAGACGGTAGTTACAGTATCACAGGTACCAAAATTTTTATCACCGCAGGTGAACATGACTTAGCGGACAACATCATCCATTTGGTATTGGCAAAAACCCCCGATGCCCCAGCAGGCTCAAAAGGGATTTCATTGTTTATCGTACCCAAATTCCATGTGAATGCGGATGGCTCATTGGGCGAGCGTAACGCGGTAAGCTGTGGCTCTATCGAGCACAAAATGGGTATCAAGGCGTCAGCGACTTGCGTCATGAACTTTGATGGCGCCAAAGGCTTTATGGTAGGGGCGGAAAATACCGGGCTTGCGTCCATGTTTATCATGATGAACTATGAGCGTTTGACGATGGGATTACAAGGTATCGGTGGCGCTGAGTTAGCTTATCAAAACGCCACAGCTTATACCCTTGACCGTATCCAAGGTCGCGCCGATAGCGGTATCCAAGAACCAAACAAAGCCGCTGACCCAATCATATTTCATGCCGACGTTCGCCGTATGCTGTTAAACGCTAAAACCATCAGTGAAGCCTCACGCTGCTTTGCAATGTATGTCGCTAAAGAGCTTGATACCAACAAATATACCGATGATGCTGAAGCAAGAAAAGCCGCTGATGACCGCGTTGCTCTTTTGACGCCCGTTGCTAAAGCCTTCTTGACCGACCGTGGTCTTGAAGCGTCAATTGATGCACAGCAATGCTTTGGTGGTCATGGCTATATCCGTGAATGGGGTATGGAACAAATCGTACGTGACACCCGTATCTCGCAAATTTATGAAGGGACCAATGGTATCCAATCACTTGACTTATTAGGTCGTAAAGTGGTGAAAAACGGCGGTGCGTTTGTGACAACGTATGTGCAAGAAATGCGTGATTTTGCCAATAACATGAACGCAGACCATGCCATCAAACAAGCGATTTTAACATCAGCGGATAAACTTGAAGACTTAACCAAAGCAGTGGTAGCGGCGGCAGCGGTCAATAAAGACGAAATCAATGGCTGTGCGGTTGATTACTTACAAGCCTTTGGTTATGTCAGCTTTGCCTATATGTTTGGCCTGATGGTTGAAGCCGCAAATGGCAAGGAAGGCGATTTCTATGCTAACAAAGCAAAATTAGCAGACTACTATGTCGGTCGTATGTTGCCACGCTTAGATGCGCATATTGCGATGGTAAAAGCAACAAGCCAACCCATCACAGCGTTTGACCGCGATTATTTTGCGGCAACCATTGCTTAATTCATACTTAAACATAAAAAAATCGGCCACTTGAGCCGATTTTTTTATGGATTAATAGGTTAGCGAAGTATATCGTCATCGTCATCTGCTAACGATTCATCTTCATCAAAATCGAAGTCTTCATATTCATAATCCGCTGAGTCGTTTTCTTCAACGACAGCAACGCACTCTTCATATAACTCAAAGATATATTCTTTGATATCACTTTCTTGCTGGTGTTTATTTGGCGTGAGTTTGGCTTCTTCTTCATAGATGAATTTTGCCAAATTTAGCGCGACATAGTTATTACTTAGTTCAATCATGGTGTTATCCTTCTTATGTGCGGTATTATTATTTTAAAACGATGGCGTCAGTGCATCGTTAGTATGACATATTCAAAAATAGAAAGCTTAAAGCAGTTGTAAGCTCGTGTAAAATTTGAGCGATTAACAATTTGTCGCCATAAAATATAAAACCCACCGAAGTGGGTCTATATGACTGCTTATTGCTTATCGTTTGCCGTTTACGCTTTGGGCAAGGTCACACCCATTTGACCTTGGTACTTACCGCCACGGTCTTTGTAGGAAGTTTCGCACACATCATCAGCATCACTTTGGAAAAATAGCATTTGCGCCACGCCCTCACCGGCATAGATACGCGCCGGTAAGTTGGTGGTATTACTAAACTCTAAGGTCACATGCCCTTCCCATTCTGGCTCAAGCGGTGTGACATTGACAATAATACCGCAGCGCGCATAGGTAGATTTTCCCAAACAAATGGTCAATACATCGCGGGGAATACGAAAATACTCGACAGTACGAGCCAAGGCAAATGAGTTGGGCGGAATGATACATTCATCGCCCACGATATCAATAAAGCTACGCTCATCAAAGTTTTTTGGGTCAACGATGGCAGAATGGACATTGGTAAATACTTTAAATTCGCGCGCGCAGCGGACATCATAACCATAGCTTGAGGTGCCGTAGCTGACCAATTTTTGTCCCTGCTCGCCCACACGTACTTGACCTGCTTCAAATGGCTCAATCATGCCATGCTCTTGTGCCATTTGGCGTATCCAGCGGTCGGATTTGATTGACATTTTATTTCCTCAAATTTTAAATTTAGGCAGAATTATACTGTAATTTGCTACACATAGGCGAAAAAAAACGGCTCTCGAGTGAGAGCCGTTTTTTTGGTCAGAAAATTAACTCATACGTAATTTATCAAACGTAAAATTGCCCTGTCCATCGACATCCACTTTGATGGTGTCACCTGCTACAAACTCGCCCGATAGCAATTTGACTGATAGCGGATTCTCGATTGCTTGCTGGATGGCACGTTTTAGCGGTCTTGCACCATACACAGGATCATAACCCACAGCGACCAATTGAGTCATGGCTTCATCTGACAATACAATATCCATGTCACGCTCTTGGAGACGTTTGCGTAAGCGTGACAGTTGAATATCTGCAATACCCGCCATTTGTTCTTGCCCTAATGGATGGAACACCACGATTTCATCGATACGGTTGACAAACTCTGGGCGGAAATGCTGATTGACTGAATTCATCACTGCCGCTTTGATTTCTTCGTAGCTATCGCCTGCCATCTCTTGGATTTTATGCGAACCAAGGTTTGAGGTCATGATAATGACGGTGTTTTTAAAGTCCACAACGCGACCTTGGCTGTCGGTCAAGCGACCATCGTCTAGCACTTGCAGTAGGATATTAAACACATCGGGATGCGCTTTTTCTACTTCATCAAACAATACCACGCTATAGGGGCGACGGCGTACTGCTTCGGTCAATACCCCACCTTCTTCATAACCCACGTAGCCTGGGGGCGCACCGACAAGACGGCTGACACTGTGTTTTTCCATAAATTCAGACATATCAATACGAATCATGGCATTTTCATCATCAAACAAGAAACTTGCCAACGCTTTGGTCAATTCAGTTTTACCCACGCCTGTCGGACCTAGGAACAAGAACGAACCGCTGGGACGATTGGGGTCAGATAAGCCTGCACGACTACGGCGCACCGCATTGGCGACTGCTTGTACCGCTTCATCTTGACCGACTACGCGCTCATGCAGTTTTTCTTCCATGTGCAGCATTTTTTCACGTTCGCCTTGCATCATTTTGGTAACAGGGATGCCTGTTGCAGCGGCAACGACTTCAGCGATTTCGTTTTCGGTGACTTTGTTACGTAGCAGTTTGACACTTGGCGCTTCCCCTGCTTGCTCTTTTTGCTCAGCCAAGTCAGAGTCTTTAATACGTTTTTCCAATTGTGGAATGGTTTCGTATTGCAGTTTTGACATGGTCTCGTAGTCACCTTCACGCTGGGCTTTTTCATAGGCGATACGCGCTTTATCAAGCTCATCTTTGAGCTGTTGGCTACCTTTAACAAGGGCTTTTTCTGCTTGCCAAATTTCATTTAAATCTGCGTATTCTTTTTCAAGCTCGCTGATTTGGGTGTCCAGCAGTTTTAGCTGTGATTTTGCGCCTTCGTCATCTTCATGCTTTAAGGTTTCACGTTGCATTTTAAGCTGAATCAAACGGCTGTCTAGTTTGCCCAAGGCTTCTGGTTTACTATCAAGCTCCATTTTTAGACGGCTAGCCGCTTCATCCACCAAGTCAATGGCTTTGTCAGGTAGCATACGATCGGTGATGTAACGGTTACTCATCCGCGCGGCAGCAATAATCGCACTGTCTTGGATATCGACCCCATGATGCAGTTCATAACGCTCTTTTAAACCGCGCAGGATGGCAATGGTATCTTCCACCGTAGGCTCATCAACCAATACTTTTTGAAAACGACGCTCAAGGGCGGCATCTTTTTCGATATATTGGCGGTATTCATCAAGGGTAGTCGCGCCCACGCAGTGCAGCTCGCCACGAGCTAACGCAGGTTTGAGCATATTACCCGCATCCATCGCGCCATCGGCTTTACCCGCACCGACCATGGTATGAATTTCATCAATGAATAAAATAACTTGCCCTTCGCTTTTTGCTAGGTCGTTAAGTACCGCTTTTAGGCGTTCTTCAAACTCACCACGGAATTTTGCGCCCGCAATCAGTGCCCCCAAATCAAGCGATAATACGCGTTTGTTGCGTAAACCTTCTGGCACGTCACCATTTACGATTTTTTGTGCCAATCCTTCGACAATGGCCGTTTTACCTACACCCGGCTCACCAATAAGCACCGGGTTGTTCTTGGTACGGCGTGACAACACTTGAATGGTACGGCGGATTTCGTCATCGCGCCCAATCACGGGGTCAAGTTTACCCGATTCGGCACGTGCGGTTAAATCGATGGTATATTTATTTAAGGCATCACGTTGGTCTTCGCTATTTTGTGTATCCACTTTATCACCCCCACGAATAAAATTAATGACTTGTCTTAGTTTTGGCTCATTGACCCCTGCTTTTGCAAGCAGTTTTGCGGTGTCGCCCGTCTCTGCTAGGGCAACCAGCACCCAGTCAGTAGATAAGAACTGATCGCCCGCTTTTTGCGCATGACGCTCGGCTAGATTTAAAATCTTAACCGTATTTGGGCTGAGGTTGACATCATCTGTGGGTGTACCAATCACCGCTTGGTTGTTGAGCGATTGTTGCACGTCTGTTTTTAACTGATTCAAGTTTGCGCCTGCCTGTTCATACACATTGGCATTACTCGGTTCATTGAGTAGCACTGACAACAAATGAATCGGCTCAATCGCGGTATGATCACGAGTAACAGCGAGCGTTTGTGCCTGCTGAACCGCGTTTTGTAAGGCATTGGTAAATTTATCAAATTGCATTATTATTTTTCCTTTTAGCTTTTATTTTAACTAATTAGCTTTGAACTAAAATTGATATGGTGTTTTGATAAATCTTTTCAATATCCATCTTTAAATTTTTTTAATTAACAATGTTTTTTTTGATTATTGATGATGGCTGTATCTTCAATTATAACTTGGGTCAATAGCTTGCAAAATTCAACGTGTTACCTATCAAAAATTGACAATAAAAATGTAGATAAAATCATAGACAACCAAATTTTGGCTTATCGTACAACTTCCAAAGGGATATACCTAATCAGTTTTACTGACTGAGTTTTTGTTGTTGGCTGATATGCGTTTCCTTTTAGTAGCAAATTAGTAGTGTAGTAGTGGCTTGATTTTTTATTAGCCGCCTTGACCATCATTTTTAAAAAAATTACTCTAACTAAAGTTTAAGCCATACTTGAAAGTTGATACTAAAATTTTATGGACGATAATTAAAATTATATAATATTTTCAATGGTTTATTGTAAGGCAGCTTACATTACATTAACCTATCTACTACATGAATAGACAACAACCGAGCATGGCGCGTGTTACTCTGCAAAACATTAAATGATAACGCCCCTTAACATATCAATTCAGTTCAGTGACGCTGCTTTATTTAGTCAAATAACAGTCAAAAACAATAACAGCAAAACAATAACTAGGAGTTATACCCATGCGTGCATTAACCTACCACGGTGCCAAAGATGTTCGAGTCGACAATGTTCCCGACCCAAAATTACAAGCCAAAGATGATATTATTTTAAAAGTTACTGCTACCGCCATTTGTGGCTCGGACCTACATTTATACCGTGGCAAAATCCCTGCGACCGAAGAAGGCGATATTTTTGGTCATGAATTTATGGGGGTTGTCGAGGAAGTGGGCGCTGACGTCACGGCGGTAAAAAAAGGCGATCGCGTGGTGATACCTTTTGTAATTGCCTGTGGTAGCTGCTTTTTTTGTCAAAATGATTTGATGGCCGCCTGTGAGACCACCAATGAAGGTCCAGGCGCGGCGATGAACAAAAAGCTTATTCCGCCACCTTCGGCATTGTTCGGTTTTAGTCATTTGTATGGCGGTGTACCCGGTGGACAAGCAGAATATGTGCGTGTGCCAAAAGCCAATTTTGGTCCTTTTAAAGTCCCAGGCTCGCTAGCTGATGAGAAAGTGTTGTTCTTATCGGATATTTTGCCGACTGCTTGGCAAGCGGTCACAAATGCCAATGTTACCAAAGGTTCGACCTTGGCTATCTATGGTGCAGGACCTGTGGGCTTATTATCAGCCGCCTGTGCCAAAATGTTAGGCGCTGCACAGATATTTATCGTTGACCACAATGACTATCGTCTGCAATACGCACAAGATACGTATGGCGCAATTCCTGTCAATTTTGACAAAGTCGATGCTGCAGAAGCCATTATTGAGCAAACTGCGGGGCATCGTGGTGTCGATGCGGTGATTGATGCCGTCGGTTTTGAATCAAAAGGTAGCATAGTTGAAACGGTATTAACCACGCTCAAACTTGAAGGCTCAAGTGGCGCGGCATTACGTCAGTGTATAGCAGCGGTGCGCCGTGGTGGTACAGTCAGTATTCCTGGGGTGTATGCAGGTCCGATTCATGGTTTCTTGATGGGTGATGCGTTTGACAAAGGATTAACCTTTAAAATGGGTCAAACCCATGTGCATAAATACTTGCCACAGCTGCTCGAACATATTGAAAATGGGGATTTATCGCCTGAAGCGATTATTACCCATCGTATGAATCTATCGGATGCGGCAAAAGGTTATGAAATCTTTGAAAAACGTGAAGAAGAATGTCGAAAAGTGATTTTGACACCGTAATTTTACCTTGTCATGGATAGATTTAGCATGGTTAATTTAGAATGATAAAATGAGCGTTAATCAGCTTGATACCATGATTAAGCATTCCATCACTAGCCCCTCACAACTTTTAGCCAATAATTTAGGCAAAGTTGTGCAAGGGGTTGGTGATTTTTTGCTATTGTTAGATATTGATGGGACGCTTAGTGAATTTCACCCCGATCCCCAGCAAAGTTTTATCAGCCATGATAATTTAGCAATTTTAGCGCAGTTACAAAACCATTTACCCATTTGGCTGGTAACAGGGCGGTCGGTTGCCGACGCTAGACGTTTGACAGCGCCGTTAAAACTGCCGGTGATTGGTAGTCATGGTTTGCAATGCGATACGCTAATCAATAGCTATTCTTTGGTGGATATCGATTTAGCGCAGCTACAACAAATTAATCAAAGCGTCGTTAATGCCACTGGTAATCATCCACACTGGCGCATTGAGCAAAAACCTTTTGGTGTGGCACTGCATTTTCGTGAGCATCCTGAACTTGCCGATAACGCTTTAACCATCATGCAAGCTATTGGGCATGATTTTAATGATTGGCAACTTAAAGCGGGCAAATATGTGTATGAGCTATTACCGCAAGGTGTTGATAAAGGCAGTACCATTAACCATGTTTTAAAACACTATCACCCTCATTGCCGTCCAATATTTATCGGCGATGATGTGACCGATGAAGCAGGATTTATTGCCGTACAAAGTTATGGTGATACATCAAATAAGAAAGGTAGTGATATCAAAGGAATTGGTGTCAAAGTCGGTTTTGAACCCACCCATGCGCATTATTATGTGAGCGACGTCTTAGCGGTTACCACGTTACTTCAAGGATTATTGACCCTATGTCAAAGTTGATTGTGTTATCGAATCGGGTTAATTTACCTAATAAACAGTCACCTAAAGCCGTGGCAGGGGGTTGGCAGTAGCGCTTCAAGAAGCCCTTGCCAAAGATGGCGGTATTTGGGTCGGTTGGAACGGTCAAGTAGTGACAAATATCAGCAATATGCCCGATACCGTCAATCAATTTGCGACTGAGCAACATGACAAAGTCACCTATGTCACGACGGCTTTTTCACCCATGCAATATGAAAAATATTATTGTGGTTACGCCAATAATCGACTTTGGGCGGGGATGCATGACCGCACGGATTTGATTGTATCAAGTAGTGAAGATTTTAGCGTTTATCAAGCTGTCAATCGTATGTTTGCCAAACAGCTACAGCAAATCGCACAGCCTGACGATATGATTTGGATACAAGATTATCATTTTTTTGCGGTAGCAAGGCATTGCCGTGACTTAGGCATGAAACAGCGCATTGGCTTTTTTTTGCATATTCCGTTTCCCCAGCTGTGGGTGTGGGATTTTTTGACTTATGGTCAAACTCTAATCAATCAATTACTCGATTATGATGTGGTTGGATTACAAACCCAACAAGACGCTCAAAATTGTGTCGCGGTGATTGAGCAGCTACTCCCCCATGCCATCCAGATTACTCAAACAAATGCGCGTACACTCATTACCCATGGCAACCATACCACCTTAATACAAGCCTATCCGATTGGTATCAATCCTGTCTATATTCATAAGCTTGCCAGTCAACCGCTGTCAGACCAAGCTGTATTAAAAAATCTCACTTCAACCATCACCACGATTTTAGCGGTGGAACGTCTGGATTACACCAAAGGGATTCCCGAACGCTTACAAGCTTTTGCCGCCTTTTTGCAGCGTTATCCGCAATATCTTGAACGAATTCAGCTGTATCAAATTGCTTGCCCATCCCGTCTTGATATTCAGACCTATCAACAGTTACGACAACAAGTGCACACCCTCGTTGAGCAAATTAATAGCCAATTTGCTACTGCCAGTTGGCAACCGATTATCTATCAAGAAGACCCTGTCAGTCATGACAATTTAATGCCTTTATTTAGGCAATGCCAAATTTGTTGGGTTAACTCGCTGAAAGATGGCATGAATTTGGTGGCAAAAGAATATATTGCCGCACAGGATGAACAAAACGCAGGGATTTTGATTTTGTCTAAAAATGCGGGGGCAGCGCACCAACTTCAGCAAGCTATCTTGGTCGACCCTACCAACAACGACAGCATGATAGAGGGCTTATACCAAGCATTGACCATGACCAAACAACAACGGGAACAACGTCACCAATCGCTACTAAGGGGCATTTATGAGACCGATATTGACACGTGGCGAGCGCATTTTTTGGCAGATTTAACCTATATGGATAAAACTCCATAACTCAATCAAAGTGACAATAAAACAGACCATAAAACAGATAATAAAACAGATAATAAAACAGACAATGAGAAACTCACAATGACACCAGTTTTGGACCATGCTTTACCTACCGACTATCACCAATCGGACTTGGGCAAATTAATCACCGCTATTTTGCAAGACTTTCGCAGAACGGTTGATACATCACCTAAACTGAGCGATGCCGCGTATGTCACACAATTAAAGCAAACTTTGTCACAGTTGGTGCTTTTGTCCGCTCAAATTGCCTTGCCCGCAAACGGTCATACTTTACAGCGCTGGCAAGTATTGGCACAGGTTGCCGCTTGTGATTTGAACTTGGTCAAATTTTTTGAGTCGCATCTTGATGCGTTGGCGATTCTGGCAGAATTGGGGGTGGACGATATCGCTGAAGGCCTATGGGCCGTATGGGCAGCAGAAGGCGGTGATGAGCCACTGCGTTTTGATGGCAAAACATGCACGGGACAAAAACTGTGGTGTTCGGGTGCGACCTTTGTCGATCATGGCTTGGTCAGTTTCCGAGATGCCCATAATAACGCCCAATTGCTGATGTTAGCCATGAAGCAACCGCAAGTGACCATTGATGACAGCGGTTGGTATGCGGTAGGTATGCCCTACACGGCGACAGCCACGCTCCATCTAAAAGGCGCTAACGCCACCCAAGTCATGTCAGATGCGATTGCCAAAGGTAGCAGCCCTTATCTTGACCGCCCAGGATTTTGGCAGGGTGCAGCAGGAGTAGCGGCTTGTTGGTATGGTGCGGCAGCCCAGTTGGCACAGTTTTTATTGGACAGTTGTCAGCAAAAACCCCAAGCCTTTAAAGCACTTTATCTTGGCGAAGTGTCGCAAGCACTCAGTGTCACCCAAGCGTACTTTTATCAAGTTGCGCAATTAATCGACAGTGAGCCTAGCCAAAGTCATGCACTCCCCATCCGTATCTTAAGAGCGCAAGTGGAGACTACCGCCATGCTAGTGCTTGAAAAAGTTGGTAAAGCTTTGGGCGCAACGCCTTATTGTAAAAACGCCCATTTTGCACGGCTAGCGGCAGATTTATCGGTATTTATCCGTCAAACCCATGGCGCATTTGACAGTGAAGCGATTGGCAAATTGACTGCCGAACAGCTAGGCGATTCACAAGGGGGAGTATGGCAACTGTAAATTCTCAATATGCCCCAATGCATCCGATTGTGGGTGACCGTTTAATTGCAGGCGACGGCACATCTGCACAAGACTGGCAAGCGTGGCAAGGGTTGCACAGTCTCACCCGACTGGATATACCAACCCATTTTCCTACCCATCGGCGCGTGTGTATTTTTGCGCCGCACCCAGATGATGAGATTTTGGGCTGTGGTGGGCTGCTGCAAGCGTTGGTGGCTCAAGGCAATCAAGTATTGATTGTTAGTGTTACCCAAGGCGAGAAAAGCCACCCTAACTCACCGCTGTATCCGACCGACAAACTGGCAAAAATCCGCGCACTTGAAAGCCAGCTTGCGCTTGAAACGCTGGGTAGCAGTTTGGATTTGCCCAATGTGTCGATGATAAGCTTGAATTTTCCTGATGGCGAAGTTTTTGGGCGACAAGCGGATTTTTTTGACAAGTTAACATCGCTGATTCAGCCCGCTGATATTTTAATCACCCCATTTGCGTACGATGGTCATCCCGACCATGAAGGCACTGGGCAAGTGGTACAGCGTTTTGCCAATGCATTTAAAAGTCGCTTAAATTTAGCCTGCTATCAAGTGCTGATTTGGGCATGGCATTGGGCAAAGCCTGGCGATAGCCGTATTCCCTGGCACAAGGCATGGCGATTTGATTTAAGCGAATTGCAGACGCAGCAAAAAAGTTATGCCATGCGCTGTTTTAGCAGTCAAATCTATGCTGACCCAACGACGGTAACAGCGCCTATTTTGTCTGACACCACCTTAACCAGACTTAGCCAACCGTTTGAGGTATATCTTCATGACTGATGTGTCAGCGTATTTTGCCCAAATTTATGCCGATAGTAGCGACCCTTGGCAATATGAAAAACGCTGGTATGAAGTGCGAAAACGCGCGATTTGCTTGTCATTGTTGCCCTACCCGCATTTTGCCAAGGCAATTGAACTAGGCTGTAGCAATGGCGTATTTAGTGAGCAGTTAGCCCAGCGCTGCGATTACTTGCGGTGTGTGGATGGGCAACTTGAAGCAGTCAAACTTGCCAGTGAGCGTCTGCAAGAAAAGGCGCATGTGCAAGTTGTGCAAGGTTTGATACCGCAGGATTTGCCCAGTGAGCAATTTGATTTGATTGTGGTCAGTGAGATTTTATATTACTTGGCGCCTGACGCACTGACCGAAGTCATCGCTTGGCTCAACAGCGCATTGACCGACAATGGCGTGATTTTAGCCTGTCATTGGCGCTATCCGATTGACGGGTTTCAACTGACAGGCGAAACAGTCCACAACAGTTTGCAACAACAGCTGCACTACCGTCAGCAAAGTCATGTGATTGACCAAGATTTTTTGTTGACCATTTGGCAAGCCAATCACCAAAGCCTTGCTAAGCAAGAAAATCTAGTGGAATAATTAAGGTAAATATCATGGCAAATACTACCGCCCCAAAGCCGCTACCCCAAAAAATCGGCATAGTCATCCCTGCCCATAATGAAGCCGATAGCATCAGCGCGTGTTTGGATGCGATTAAACAGGCGATTGCTCAGCTATCAAGCGACATAGCGGTACAAACGGTGGTCGTGCTAGATAGTTGTGATGATGATACCTTATCAAAAGTACAAAACGCCCACGTAGACTGGCTGCGCTGTGAGTTTCGCTGTGTGGGTAAAGTCAGGGATTTGGGCGTGCGCTACTTGATTGAACAAGGGGCGGATTGGATTGCTTGCACCGATGCTGATAGTATGGTGGAAGCTGATTGGTTAGTTGCACAAATCAAACACCTAAAAGCCGAACCCACAACTACGCCTACAACTACGCCCACAGCTATGATATGTGGCGTGGTGAGCATTGATTGTTGGGATGCATTGTCAGAGAGCACCAAACAGCAATACCTCGCCCATTATCAAGATTGTATGAATCATCGCCATATCCACGGGGCAAATTTGAGCTTTGCCAGTCAAGATTATTTGGCGGTGGGTGGTTTTGATGAATTAACTTGCCATGAAGATGTGGGTTTGGTGAAAAAATTTGAGCAAGCCAATTTACCCATTATTTGGAGTAATTTGGTGCGCGTGGTGACCAGTAGTCGCCTTGACGCCCGTGCGGATGAAGGGTTTGCCCATTTTTTAAGGGGCTTAGAAAATCAGCCTTCGGCTTAAGTGAGAATCAGCCTTCGGCTTAAATGAGAACCAGCCTTTGAATGAAATAAAGGTATAAAAGTTGGGTTTAATACAGTTCACTTACAAAACTATTGTGATATTCCTTGCTATCTGCCGATATTACTATATACTGGACAACAGCTAGAAAGCAGTCAGAAGTTTCAATCGCATTACATTAAGTCTATTCTAAGTTCGTTTTCATTACGCTTGTGTCCTAGATTTTAAGTCAATCGTGTATCAAAACTGCCGCAATTCTTTCATACCGAATAGAATCGTGTTGTGGCTTAGTTCCAGCTTTAGGGTCAGATGACCACTTTTAAAATCTATCTAATCAAGGACAATCCTATGTCAAATACTGTAAACGGCACCGTAAAATGGTTTAACGAATCAAAAGGCTTTGGCTTTATTGAACAAGACAATGGCGGCAAAGACGTTTTCGCACATTATAGCCAAATCGCAAGCTCAGGTTTCAAAACATTGAGCGAAGGTCAACGCGTATCTTTCGTTGTGACCCAAGGTCAAAAAGGCGACCAAGCTAGCAATATCGTTGCTATCTAAGGTTAGCTAAGCCCACTATCGTAAATGGTCTGATAACGCGTGGCGTGAATAACGCTTCATTGATTGATTAGCCATTTGCCTAGATAGCAAAAAAGCGCTTATTTATTATAAGCGCTTTTTTTGTGTTTTGTGCTCACCCAACTCTTTGGCTAACTCGTCTGACCATTTGTGGGCTGCTGTGTGCGGTTAAAAAAGGTTATGGCGCATCCACTTTACGTTTTTTTTGTAGTTTGCGCTGTAGTGTGCGCCGGTGCATTTTTAATACCCTCGCGGCTTCACTGATATTGCCTTGGCATTCATCTAATACTTGGTGGATGTATTCCCATTCGTGATGTTCAAGTGACAAACGTTCATCTGTTGCACTACCGATTGACTTTGTAGGGGCTACTACGATGTCCAATACTTTATAGATGTCATCCAGACTGCACGGCTTAGGCAAATAATGATACGCGCCCAATTTGACCGCACTGACGGCGGTCGCAATGCTGGCATAGCCGGTAAGCATTAGAATTTTGGCGGTGGGGGCAATAGTGAGTAAAGGCTCAATTAGATGAATGCCGTTGTCATCACTGATGTTGAGATCCAATATAATAAACTTGGGTAACTGCTCCTTCGCCAGTTGTAGCGCGCTATCGGCATTGCTGGCCGTCAATACCTGATTGCCCTGCTTTTCCAACGACTTTTTTAAAATACGGCAAAACACCTCATCATCATCAATGATAAGCCATGTCTCTGCTAACGCGTGTGGGTGTTGCAACCTAGTCTCCTACAACAAACTGGCGGGCGTATGGATCACTGGTAACGTTATCTTCACGCACGTACCTGAATCATTTAACCTTTTTTGCAGGGGTGAATTTTGCTTATTGGTCAGCTCAAGTTGTCCGCCAACATATTCTATAACTGTTTTGGCAATCGTCAAGCCAAGCCCTAAGCCATGATCAGATTCGATAGCAGTTTGGTGTTGGATACGCTGTATCATGCTACTGTCGATACCCTGCCCGTTGTCTTCAATTATAATCATCACGTTTTGGGCAAGCTGTACGCTAATATCAAGCCTTGTTGCTTGTGCCTGCATGGCATTATTGAGTATATTCATCATGATAGAATACAGCTGTTCTTCACTCAAAGGGACGGCTATCGGTTGTGGTGGTACATTGAGTGCTACTTCAACATGGTGGTTGATGAATTGCCAATCATTGACGACTTTGGGCAGTAGCGTTGGTAAATTTGATGACGTTACCCATGCCAATGGCGCAGATTGCGCTGGCGGCAGCGCATTGGATTGGATATAGGATTTGAGCTTGTGCAGCGACTGGCGGCAGACGTCGATTTGTGACTGTAACAGTTTAATGTCATCCAATAATTCATCGTCTTCCTCTAATTGCTGGGCAATGTCATCGCTCAGTAATTGCATCGATGCAATCGGCGTGCTCATCTCATGAGCAATATTGGCAGCAAGACTACTGATAGCAAGCAACCGTCGTTGTTGGTGAATAGCTTGCTGCGCTTGCTCAAGTGCCTGATAGCTGCGGCTCATCGCTTGTTTAAAATAAACCGTTAAGGCGGTTAACATGATTGCCGCAAAAATAAACACGCCAAACATACCCAGTAAATGGAGTTTTTGACCCACCGCATGATCATGGTGGCTAAGGGTCAGCGGCACATAACAATACCATAACAGCGTATACAGCCCAACTGACAGCATCGACAAGCCGATGATGTGCATGGTTCGCATCACCATAGACGCCACGGCAATCACCGTCAAAAATAAGGTAATCAACGGATTGGCGGCCCCACCTGAATAATAAATAAAGGCTGACCACGCCAGCAAATCCCCGATAAACCCCGCCAACATGAGCCAAGATTGTTTTGGCTTAAAGTGTCGAATAACCATTAAGCGTTTAGTCAGCTCAACGCTTACCCCATACATAATGGTAATCGTGAGCAGATGATTGATTTGCTGTTTGGCAACGCCCCATTGGTCGGCACAAATCATGGCAGCGACCATAATAGCTAACCAGGTATAGCGAGCAATCATGGGGGCTTTTGCGACGTTCTTGATGGCTTGATGCATGGGCAAACTTTTGACGTACCATAAAACAAGATTTTAGCATGAAACAAGCCATCAGCTGCCAAGGCGCTGTTGATGATGCCGCGACTTTAAAATTTTTTAAAAATGCGCTTATAAAAATTTGGTCATAACTTTAAGCGGCAATATTTTCATACCAATCCCAATCGGTAGCCAAGGCCATGCTGGGACAAAGGCTTCATTCACTTTGGCTTCAATCGCTTCGACAATCGCTTCTACGCCCTCTTCCTCTGTACTTTCAAACGGCAAATACTTGGCACCGATATTGAGCTCAGTACGGATATAACCGGGGTAAATCGTGGTGACAGTAATCGGACGTTTTTCCTGCATCATATCAGCGCGAATGCCTTCAGCTAAATTTGCCAGTCCCGCTTTGGCGGCGGCATAGGTGGTAAGATGACGGGGCAAACCGCGCACCGCTGACATACTTGAGATGACCACCAACTGACCGCTGTTTTGCTGGCGAAAAATCTTCATCGCCGCCTCACACTGGGCAATCGCTGCGATAAAATTGACTTCCGCGGTATGCCGATTGGTCTCAAAGCGTCCATGACCAATGACGCGGCTATCACCCACCCCTGCATTGACGATAATTTTATCAATGGTTTTCCCTTGGGTTTTGCAGTCACTCACAAAGCTATCAAATACCGTAAAAATCTGATTATAATCGGTGACATCCAAAGTTTTGACAGAGACTTTGACAGGGTACTTGCTTTCAATGTCTTGCTTTAACGCATTTAATCGCTCTTCTCGTCTCGCGCAAATTGCCAAATCATAGCCTAGATAAGCAAATCGGCGTGCCATCATCGCGCCAATCCCTGAGCTGGCACCGGTAATCAATACGGTTTTGCCTTGACCGATACCTTGTAGCTCAGCTAATGAGCGGCGATTGACCAGTTTGTTCATCACAAATTGACCGTATTTATCAATTTTTTGTAGCGCGTTTTCAAGTTTTTTCATTGTTTGGTTGCCTGTACCACTCAGTTATCGTAACAATAAAGAAAATTCATAAAGGAGATGGTGATTTTATCATTACGACCCTTGTTTAGCCTACTGCAAATATCGCTATAGGCGTTAAATACATAAGATAAACAAGGATGGCGATAGGGTTAACGATGACTGACACCCTTTAGCCCTCCATACTGGTTAGCCCTTCATACTCATTATTTTTATAACAGCCTTCTACTCGGTGATGTTAAATCTGTCATATAAAGCCTGACAACGCGCTATATTAGGACGCCCTATATAAACACAATAAAAAACCCAAATTAGCGCAAGGTCTCATTTGGGTTTTTTACCATTTTTTGGTTTATGCCAAACCATTGACCCATGTCAGTGGGGCGTTTTTCATCCAATCACTCATCAGTGTCCAGGGTTGTTCAGGGACACACGCTTCATCAGGCTCGCCTTCAATCGCGATTGCCAATGCTTTGGTACCGATTTCTTCACTCACTTCAAAGGGTAACGGTTTAGCGCCTTCGTTAATCTCAGTGCGTATATACCCTGGATATATCGTTGACACTTTAATCGGTAACTCAGAGAGCAGCATATCGGCGCGAATCCCTTCAGCAAGCTGTGCAATCGCTGATTTACTTGCCGCGTACACTGACATGTGTTTTGGCAGACCACGGAACGCCGACATACTTGAGATAACCACCAAATGACCGCTATTTTGGGCACGAAAAATTTCCATCGCCGCTTCACACTGGGCAAGACCTGAAATAAAGTTAATTTCGGCAGTTTTGCGATTAATCTCAAAATTACCCTTGCCAATGCGGCGTCCCTCACCCACCCCTGCATTGATGATGATACGATCAAGCTTGCCAAACTCTTGGGCAAATTCATGAAATACTTTAAAAACCTGCGTATAATCTGTCACATCGAGTGCCTTGACACTAACTTTAATCGTCGGATTATCCGCTAATAAGTTGGCTTTGAGTTGTTCTAGGCGTTCGGTACGGCGCGCACAAATTGCCAGATTATAGCCCATGCTAGCAAAATGGGTCGCCATGCCCGCCCCCAATCCTGAGCTTGCGCCAGTAATCAAAATGGTTTTACCCTTACCCACTTGGTTGTCGATAAAAGGCGATAAGTCAGTGTTCGGGGGTGTCATTGTGGTTTGAACTTGCTGCAGTAATTCCGGTAGTGTTTGCATTATTTCATCCTTAATTATTTATTAAATTTTTTTAAACGTTAAACTGATAGGCTAAACCTTAGCGCCAAGTCACCATCTGCTCGCCTTGTTGATACAAATAGCTAAACTCATTAAAGGTCTGTAAAAAAACACTTTGGTTACTCACGCGAAATTGGTGAACGCTGGCGTTGGCGATATGCCAGTTCAAATCAAAAGCTTGGACATCCGATAGTTTCATCACTTGCTGCATGATACTGGCAATCACGCCACCTGAGGTAAATACCATCGCATGTTCATGCTCGCCAGTTTGCGCCATCAAGCGCTCAAAACCGTTCCAAGTGCGCTGCAAAAAGTGTTGCCAACTTTCATCATAATCGCTGTCGTACTGACCGCTTTGCCAACGGCTCATGGCTTGAGTAAAAATCTGAGTAAAGCTAATTTCAGGGTGTGTTTGACTGGATAAATACGCCATAAAACTGGCTTTATCCGCAAATGGCAATCCCGCTTTATAAAGAATTTGCTCATGATTAAACTCATTAAAACTGCTATCTTCACCGAGCAATAGCGGCATGGTCAAACTGGGATTTGCCTGATTTTTTAAAGCGTTTTGCACATGGTGAGTGATTTCGGTCAGTTCAATGCCTTCACGGGTGACATAATAATGGCTTAAAAAATGCTTGAGACTGTCCTTTTGCCGCGCCATGCTGCCTGACATCAGCGCGTGCACTTGCCGACCTGACTGGCGAAAACTATCACCAAGCCATTGGGTCTGAGCGATACCTTTTGGAGACAGTTGGTCATAATTGTCTGCGCCAAATGACGCTTGCCCATGACGGACAAGGCTGATGAGTTTCATGAAAATCCCTATGATTTATTGTTATTTTTTTCGATAAGTTCGACACAGCGGTCGTGCAAGGCATTGACAATCACGCCAAAATCTTTGAACGCCGGATTATCTGTCTGCTGATGATAATAACGGTAATAAATCTGCTGCGCAATCGCTGCCAAACGAAACACCCCAAACACTTCATAAAAGCGCCAGTTGTCGACTTTCAAGCCCGTTTTTTGCAGGTAATATTCGACCACTTCGGCACGGGTCATCATGCCTGGCAGATTGGTCGGCTGACGGCGCGTAGCTTTCATCACCGCATTGTCATCGGCTTGGATCCAGTAAGCTAACGCACAGCCCAAATCCATCAAGGGGTCGCCTATCGTTGCCATTTCCCAGTCGAGCACGCCAATGATATTGGTTGGATTGTTTGGGTCCAAAATCACATTGTCAAAACGCCAGTCATTATGAATCACGCTAGTTTTGACATCAGTTGGGGTATTGGCTTTTAACCACTGACGCACATCGGCAAAATCAGGTACATCAGGCGTGCGGGCTTGCTCATAGCGTTTATCCCAGCCCATGACTTGACGCTCGCAATAGCCGTCGCCTTTGCCAAGTGCCACCAAATCAGGGTTTTGGGTGTAATCGACCTTGTGTAAATCAATCAGTGCATCGACCATCTGTCGGCACAGCTCGCTGACTTGCTGTTCGCTTAACGTCAACGCTTTGGGCAAATTGGCGCGGGGAATAATGCCTTCGATGCGATCCATGACATAAAAATCACAACCAATCACGCGGTCATCGGTACACAGGGCGACCATATTCGGGACGCGTGGGTATTGTGATTGTAGCGCTTTTTGAACTTTGTACTCACGCACCATATCATGGGCGGATTTGGCTTTGGTACCTTTGGGTGGGCGACGTAAAATCAAATCACGGTTGGCATATTTTAGGCGGTATGTCCAGTTGGATGCACCCCCTGAAAATTGGGTGACTTCTGGCTCACCTTGCAAAGCGATGCCTTGGCTCATTAAATACTCGGTGACCGCGTTGCTGTCAATCTCTTCGCCTTTGCGTACTGGGTTTGCAGTATCAAGCATAATTTCATCCTTGTTTTTTATCTTGTTTTTTAACTTGTATTTTTAACTAGGTCAAATAGCAAAACGACGTAACCTGACATTACGTCTTTTTTGTTAGCTAGCTATCTTTTTTGTTAACTAGCTATTTGTTATCTGGTAGTTATTTGGTCGTCGCTTGTTGGCGTTTTTTCACTTCCAGTTTGGCAATCATGCCTTTATGCACTTCATCAGGTCCATCGGCAAGGCGTAGGCTGCGGGCTTGGTTAAAGAACATCGGCAACAGCGTGTCTTGACTCACACCCATACCCCCATGCAGCTGAATCGCCATATCGACGACTTCTTGTAGTACCGTTGGGGCGACCACTTTAATCGCTGAGATTTCGGTTAACGCCGCTTTGGTGCCGAGTTTATCCATTTTATAGGCAGCATACAGGGTTAACAGACGCGCTTGGTCAATTTTGACACGGGCGTCAGCGATACGTTCACGGTTGCCCCCTAAATCAAGCAGCGGTTTGCCAAATGCGCTACGGCTTAGACCGCGATCGATGGCAAGCTCCAGCGATTTTTCTGCAGCACCAATACAACGCATACAGTGGTGAATGCGACCCGGTCCTAAGCGCCCTTGTGCAATTGCAAATCCCTCGCCTGCCCCGCCGATGACGTTGCTAAGCGGCACACGCACGTTGTCAAAAAACATTTCGCCATGTCCATGCGGTGCATCATAATCATTAAACACTTTGAGCATGCGTTCAATCTTGACGCCTTTGGCATCTATAGGTACGAGTACCATGGTGTGCTGATGGTGGCGATCTTTGCGCTCATCTGGGGTGTGTGCCATAAAAATAATAAGCTTAGCGTTTGGATCACCCAAACCTGATGACCACCATTTGCGACCGTTGAGCACAATTTCATCGCCTTCGACAATCGCCGTGGCTTGCATATTGGTGGCATCACTACTGGCCACTGCAGGCTCTGTCATGCCAAACACAGAGCGAATTTCCCCTGCCAATAACGGCGTTAACCATTGCTGTTTTTGGGCGTCGTTACCGTAGCGCCAAATCAATTCCATATTGCCACTATCGGGCGCATTACAGTTAAACACATGTGGGGCAATAAGACTTCTGCCAGACAACTCAGCAATATGGGCATATTCTTGCACACTTAATCCTTGTCCAAGTTGCTCGTCTGGCAAAAACATATTCCATAAATTTTGCGCACGGGCTTTGGATTTTAATTCTTCAAGTTTGGCAGGCCATTGCCAAGTCGTCCAATCGCCTGTGGGATTAAGCTTATGCGCCGCTTGCCAAAATTCTGCTTCAATCGGTTCGATTTCGGTTTGAATAAATGCTTTGGTACGGGCGATGTAATCTTTTGCTTTATCGCTAAGTTGGAATTCCATTGGGCGTTGTCCTTTTTTGGCTAAAACAATCATTGAATCAGCTTAACGGATTTATTATCATGAATAAAATGATTTTAATTAGTATAATACCATGAATAAAATTCATACAACTAGGATGTTTTAGCCAAATTATTAAGCAAATAATTGTCCTATACTTGTAAGGTATTATCCATATGTTGCGTAAAAACCCATTAAAGCAGCTTGATTTAAATCTACTTAGGCTATTTATTTATATTTTTGAGCTTAAAAATCTTACCCATACCGCAGAAGCTTTGCATTTGAGCCAATCTGCCATTAGCCATGCGTTAGGTCGTCTTCGCCAATCATTGGGGGACGAACTTTTTTATCGGGAAAAAGGTGAGCTGCACCCCACCCTGTATGCCAAACGGCTTTATCCCACCGTCAAACAAAGCTTTGAAAATCTCGAACAAATATTTCAAACTAACCATTTATTGAGCGAGGACAAACTTGGCGAGCTGGCGCAGCAGAGCTTTGCCACATTGACGATTGCTATGCACGATGAAATTGAATTGATTGTGTTTAACAAATTGGTCAGCCAAATTCATCAAGTCCTGCCCAATTGTCAAATCACCAGTAGCCGGCTCAATCGCTCAGAACTCGCGCATGAACTAAAAGTTGGACAGCTGGATTTTGCCATTGATGTGGCGCGGGTGGTGGATAGTGAGATTGTGCATCAACCCTTGTTGCGAGATGAGTTTGTGCTGGTGTTGTATGCGCCAAATTTTGCCGCTGAATTGGCGAATGAACCGACTATCACCCAAGCTCAGTATTTTGCCAGTCAACATATTACTGTGTCATCGCGGCGGCTAGGTCTGTCGATTGAAGATAGTTTATTGTCCAAAGCAGGTTGGCAGCGGCAGAGTAAAATCCGTTGCCAACATTATGCCACTGCTTTTCAATTGCTAAAACAAGATAAGTTATTGCTCACCTTGCCGCGCCAGTTAGCCACCACATTTTTGCCACCCGCCCAAGGCTGGCAGATTTTGGATTTGCCGATTGCGTTGACCCATATCGAGTTACACGGCTATTGGCACCAACAACAACAGGTTGACCCGCTGTATGGCTGGCTAAGACAGCAGATTTTTAGTGCGTTTTATTAGCTGGTTTGATTAGCGCCTTGAGCTTATTGATTATTTATAGGCTATTGATGATTTATTCAGACAATAGCTGCTCAATACGGCCAGCGTGACGCTCTTGCTGTTTAGCCAGTGTCAAACGATTGGCGATGATGATTGATTTTAACTCCGCTAATGCCACGTCGAAATTGTCATTAATCACCACATAATCAAAATTCACGTATTGCGACATTTCATTGACCGAACCGGCAAGACGTCTTTCAATCACTTCTTGACTGTCTTGTCCGCGATTGGAAAGCCGCTGGCGCAGCGATTGGCGGTCGGGCGGTAGGATAAAAATGGTCGTGGCATCGGGACGCAATTTTTGCACTTGTAGCGCACCCTGCCAGTCGATTTCTAAGATGACATCTAAGCCATTGCTCAGCATAAATTCTACTGTAGACTTGGCGGTACCATAGTAGTTTTCAAACACTTCAGCATGCTCCAAAAACTCACCTTGCTTAATCATATCAGCAAATATCTTGCGGCTGACAAAGTGATAATGCTGCCCATCAATCTCACCAGGACGCGGCTTGCGAGTCGAATGCGAGATACTAACCGCCAAGTCATTGGTCGTTGCAACCAGCTGTTTGACTAATGACGTTTTGCCAGTACCGCTTGCTGCGGTGATGATAAATAATGAGCCTTTGGTCATGACATATCCTTAGGGGTTTGATGAAGTGAGTAGTAGCCATTTTTGAATCGGCTATTTTAGCAATTTTTGCTAACAATTTCTGCGTAATTTAGCCTTTCAATAGCGATTCGCTGATTTTTTACGTTTAACATATTTTGCGTGTATGAACTCATGGTAAACTAGCCACATGAATCACCAATGACTGAAGAACTGCGTTATGAAAATTTTACTCGCCAATCCCCGTGGTTTTTGTGCTGGGGTCGATAGAGCCATCGAAATCGTCAATGTCTGCCTTGAGCGCTTTGAACCGCCTATTTATGTACGCCATGAAGTGGTACACAACAAGTTTGTGGTAGAAGACCTTGCCAATCGCGGTGCGGTATTTGTCGAAGAGTTGGATGAAGTGCCGGATGGGGCGATTGTGATTTTTTCAGCGCATGGCGTCTCCAAAGCGGTGGAAGATGAAGCCGAACGCCGTGATTTGACGGTGTTTGATGCCACTTGCCCACTGGTTACCAAAGTCCATATCGAAGTCAATAAATTTGCCAAAACAGGCGTAGATGCGGTGTTGATTGGTCATGCCGGTCATCCAGAGGTGGAAGGCACGATGGGGCGCTTCGATCCACAATACGGTGGGCGTATTCACTTAATTGAAGATGTGGTGGATGTTGCCAATCTTGACCTACCGACCGATACTGATTTGGCTTTTGTCACCCAAACCACCCTATCGATGGATGACACCGCAGAAGTGATTGATGCGCTAAAAAATAAATTCCCCAAAATCCATGCGCCGCGTAAAGATGACATTTGTTATGCCACCCAAAACCGTCAAGATGCGGTCAAGGAGCTTGCGGCGCGTTGTCAAGTGGTGTTAGTGGTGGGTTCACCCAACTCATCGAACTCCAACCGCTTGCGTGAACTCGCGGAGCGCTTGGGTGCCAAAGCGCATTTGATTGATAATGCCGGCGAAATGCAAAAAGACTGGTTTGCAGGCGTGGATACGGTAGGCGTGACTGCGGGGGCATCCGCGCCTGAAGTATTAATTCAAGAAGTGTTAGATACCTTACAATCTTGGGGCGGCGAAAAACCTGAAGAATTATCAGGTATTTTGGAAAACGTGACCTTTAGCTTGCCCAAAGCATTGCGTTCACCACAACTGCCTAATCCTAGTGAATCCAAGATTTAAAAGAGATATAGCATCGGATAGATAGCCAGTAAAGCCGGGTATAAGTCTGCTCGGCTTTTTATTGGTCAGTTAATTATTGGTTATTTAAACCCTGCTTGTATCATTTTTTTCATTTTTTAAAAATTAAAAAATTGTGCCGCTTGTGCTTGAAATAGTTTTGCATTCACCCTAACTATGACAACAAACCATCATAAATTGGGTTAATTATTTTTATTCTTACTTTTAGGAGTTACTTACTATGTCAAATGAAAACAAACCTGAGCCAAAAAAACATAGCTTTGAAGCGGAAGTCGCGCAACTATTACATTTAGTCACCCACTCGCTTTATTCAAATGCGGATATCTTTGTGCGTGAGCTGGTCTCAAATGCCTCTGATGCCTGTGACAAGTTGCGCTTTGAAGGCAATCAAAACGACGCGCTGTATGAAGGTGACAGTGAACTACGCATTCGCATTGATATTGATAAAGATGCCAAAACCATCAGCTTTATTGACAATGGTATCGGTATGAATGAAGCCGATGCGGTGGAACATTTGGGTACTATTGCCAAATCAGGCACCAAAGCTTTCTTAGAAAAATTATCCGATGCACAAAAACAAGACGGCAATTTGATTGGTCAATTTGGGGTGGGTTTTTATTCAGGTTTTATCGTAGCGGACACCATCACGGTGGAATCTCGTAAAGCAGGTGAGCCTGCCAACCAAGGTGTACGCTGGGTTTCAGACGGTACCGGTGAATTCACCACCGAAACCATCGAAAAGCCTACCCGTGGCACGACAGTGATTTTACATATCACCGACGAACACAGCCAATACCTTGACCGCCACAAAATTAAATCTTTAGTCAATAAATACTCTGACCATATCAGCTTGCCAATCCAAATGCGCAAAGAAGTTTGGCAAGAAGAAGAACTCACTGACGCGCAAAAAACTGCTAATTCAGAAGCAGGCGAAACTGCCAAAGGTGAGATGCCCCAAGGTCAAATGATAACCACTGACGAATGGGAAACCATCAACCAAGCCAATGCCCTATGGACGCGCTCACCTTCAGAAATTACAGACGAAGAGTATAAAGAATTTTATAAAAATCTTACCTATGACTATGATGAGCCGCTAACTTGGACGCACAACCGTGTCGAAGGACGTCTACAATATACCCAGCTGCTATATATCCCTAAAAAGGCGCCGTTTGACCTGTACCAACGTGAGCAAAAACACGGTCTAAAACTGTACGTCAAACGTGTATTTATCATGGATGATGCCGAGCAGTTATTGCCGATGTATCTGCGTTTTGTCAAAGGGGTGATTGATACCGCTGATTTACCGCTTAATGTCAGCCGTGAAATCCTGCAAGAGTCTCGCGATGTCAAATCTATCCGCGATGGTAACGCCCGCCGTATATTGACCGTGCTAGCTAGCCTAGCTAATAGCGATGAAGCCGAAAAGCAAGAAAAATATAAACAGTTTTATGCTGAATTTGGCAACGTCTTAAAAGAAGGCTTGGGTGAAGACCAAAGCAATATGGATAAAATTGCCAAATTATTGCGCTATGCCACTACCACTGATGACAATGTGGTCACCAGCTTTGACGACTACAAAGGTCGTATGAAAGACGGTCAAAAGGCGATTTATTATCTAACAGCTGAAAACCTTGCCGCCGCCAAAGCCAGTCCGCAACTTGAGGTGTTCAAGAAAAAAGGCATTGAAGTCATCTTAATGACCAACCCCGTTGATGAATGGGCAATGAACTTTATGTTTGAGTACGATGGCACACCGCTACAAAACATCGCCAAAGGCGCGGTAGACTTGGGTGATTTGACCGATGAAGCCGAAAAAGAAGAAGCCAAAAAAGCGGAAGAAACCTTCAAGCCTGTGGTAGAAAAACTCAAAGGCGTGTTAGGTAGCCGTGCTAAAGACGTACGAGTATCCAACCGCCTTGTAGATAGCCCTGCTTTGCTAGTGACTGCAGATGGTGAACTATCGCCACAGATGATACAAATGCTCAAACAAATGGGTCAGCCTGTGCCAGAGAGCAAACCAATTTTGGAAGTCAACCCGAACCATCCGCTCATTCAAAAATTGGAAAGCGCAGAGCAGTTCGATGACCTCGCGCAAGTGATTTTTGACCAAGCGTTATTGGCAGAAGGCGGTCAATTAGACGACCCAGCCGCCTATCTAAAACGCGTTAATGCGTTGTTGATGAAGTAAGTTATTTTGCTGACCTCAACATAAAACCGATAAATAAAAATAAACAAAACCGAAGCCTAGTCTGTTACTTAGGCTTCGGTTTTGTTTGAAAACCACCGCCATCGCATCGGCTACTGGTTATAAGCTCCACTATTTTATCAGCGTTCCGCCAGCATACATTGTTTGGGGATTTGTTTGCGATTGAGTGAGGTGATACAGCCCCAACTACCATCGACTGTACTATCACCAATGCGGTACATGGTCAGCGTCTGACCATTGAGCCAGCGATTAGGAAACGGCACGCCTCGTACTGTCGCTTGAATCATGCAATGACTGTCAGTTGGGATGCTTTCTGCTTGGGTCAGCACTTTTAACACCACTTTTTGGTTATCTGTGCTTAGCGGTGTATTGACAGGACATTGACCGGTGGCTTTGTAGATGGCATCGACTCGCCCCTGTGCGCTTTCTACGATATCAAGCACCTCAAACAGCGTGGCATTGGCTTTTTGTTTGGCATAAATCGGCAAAAACTGCACTTGTATCACAAATAAAGAAAACGCATAAAACCCAAACGCCAGCGCCAAACCCACCAAACTTACACCGCCATGCCTGCGGATATGAGCCAGCTGTTTTTCCTCATCCCGCGGATACATTTCAATGGCATCGGCGATTTCACGGCGCGCCATCCGATAATAATAAGCATCGCTCCAACGTGCTACCATTACCGACCAAAACAGCCATATCACAAGCCCAATGCCAATACGTAGCGGCATACGAATTGCTTCATCAAGATTGCGTATCAATAAATACTCTATCGCCACCAAAATGATGGTGACATTAAGCTGAATAAATGACCATCCCGCCACCGAATAGACAATGCTATCTAAGAATCGCTTACGGTATAACAGCCAAGGAAACGTCATCAAAAACCCTGCCCAATGCCACTTTGCCGTCAATCGCCCTGCCTGATCAAACTGGGCAAAACGCTTGAGATAATACGCCTGCGAACGATTGCCGATAAAGGCTTTGTCATACATCAGACGCTGTTTATCGGTTAGCTGTGGCTGCCAAAATGGCGGCGGTGATGTTTTTTCAAGAAATAGCATGGCGATTAGGGATTATCCATTGGTTGTTTTCACTTGTTGAGGTTTTCACTTGTTGAGGTTTTCACTTATAATAGTCGAATTTTATCACAACCACCCTTTATCACACCAACTACGATTTTGCAAATGATGACACCCCAACATACCCAAACTTCTGAGACAGTCACTTCGGCTAGCACCGATGCCCAATGCCTTTCTCCCAATCTCTCCACTACCCCACAACCGAGTGATGAAAACCCTGATTCATCCCCGCACTATCGCGCCATTCAAACTTTTATGAAGCGCAAAACCCATGTGGGCAAAAAGGCAGAAGCTGGGTTACAGTCAGACTTTGCCCATTTTTTTGTCCAGCCCAATTTGGACGCAATACAAGCGATGGACATCACAGGCATCAGCGATTTGCGAACCCTGTTTGCCAATCCAGCCGCGCCTTTGACACTCGAAATCGGCTTTGGTATGGGCACAAGCTTGGTGGAAATGGCAAAAAATGAGCCAACACGAAACTTTGTCGGCATTGAAGTGCATGAAGCAGGACTGGGTAATTGCGCATTTTTGGCAGGGGAACTCGGTCTAAGTAATCTCAAACTCATCAGTGGCGATGCCATTGCCCTGATGCAGCAATTACCGGCGGCGCATATTGACACGCTGCAGTTGTATTTTCCTGACCCTTGGCAAAAAAAGCGCCATTACAAACGCCGTTTTGTCAGTGCTGATCGCATGAGGGTGGTGGAACGGGTGCTGAAAAAAGGCGGTATGTTTCATGCTGCCACCGATTGGGAACATTATGCTCACTGGATGATTGAAGTCATGGATAGTTTAACCGCGTTTGAAAATGTCGAAGGCAAAAACAGCGAAGGTATAGGTAACTTTTTGCCACGTCCCGATTTTCGCCCACTGACTAAATTTGAAAAACGCGGTATGGAGGAAGGTCGCGCTATTTACGATATTATGTATCGCAAAGTTTAGCGCGTTGACAATTTTATGCCATAAACAGGATAATCACAGCGATTATCCTTTTTTTATGCCCAGAATTTTTCTACAATGTGACTTTTCGTTATTAGATGGTATCTATCAGGATGTCGATTAGCGTGTGATGCCACGTAAAATCTCTATGACTGCTAGTAATTTTAGTGGTTTTATTACCTTGAATCGGGATGACCTTAGGAGTGATGGGATGACACCCGTTTATATTACATTTACGTTGTATTTGATTTTGGTATTAGGCATCGGGTTTGCGGCATATTTTGCCACCCGTAACTTTGATGACTATATTTTGGGTGGCCGTAGTCTAGGCAGTTTTGTGACCGCGATGTCGGCAGGTGCATCAGATATGTCAGGATGGCTGCTGATGGGGTTACCTGGGGCGATTTATGTATCGGGGTTGAGTGAATCTTGGATTGCAATTGGTTTGGTGATTGGTGCGTATTTTAACTGGCTTTTAGTGGCGGGTCGACTGCGGGTGCATACTGAGTTTAATAACAATGCGCTAACTTTGCCTGAATACTTCCACCACCGCTTTGGTGCCAACAATAAATTGATTAAAATTGCTTCAGCGGCGATTATTTTATTTTTCTTTACGATTTATTGCGCATCAGGCATTGTCGCAGGCGCACGACTATTTGAAAGCTTGTTTGAAATTGACTATGCCACGGCTATGTGGCTAGGGGCATTTGCCACCATTATCTATACCTTTATTGGAGGATTTTTGGCGGTCAGCTGGACAGATACGATTCAAGCAAGTTTGATGATTTTTGCACTGGTATTCGCGCCCATCATGGTTTATTTAAACTTAGGCGGTATGGATGAGATTCATGCGGCGGTCAGTATGGCGGCACAGGCAAATAACAAAAACTACGGTAACTTGCTGTTTGGTACATCATTCATCGGTATCATCAGTGCGGCTGCGTGGGGCTTGGGTTATTTCGGTCAGCCACATATTTTGGCGCGTTTTATGGCAGCAAATTCGGTCAAATCACTAAATAATGCCCGTCGTATCGGTATGACTTGGATGATTTTATGCCTAGCAGGCGCGGTAGCGGTCGGTTATTTTGGGCTTGCCTATATGACGGTGCATCCTGAACAAACCGCCATCTTAAAAGATAACAACGAGCGTATCTTTATCGGTTTGGCACAATTGTTATTTAACCCTTGGATTGTCGGTGTGGTGTTGTCGGCTATTTTGGCGGCGGTCATGAGTACCCTCAGCTGTCAATTATTGGTATGCTCAAGCGCGATTACAGAAGATTTTTATAAAGGGTTTATTCGCCCTACTGCCACGCAAAAAGAGCTGGTTTGGATTGGTCGATTTATGGTGCTTTTGGTTTCAGCAATTGCCATTGTCATCGCCCAAAACCCAGACAGCAAAGTGTTAGGATTGGTCTCGTATGCTTGGGCAGGTTTTGGCGCGGCGTTTGGTCCTGTGGTGTTGATGTCGTTATTTTGGCGACGTATGACTGGCACAGGTGCATTGGCGGGCATGCTCGTAGGCGCGTTGACGGTCATCGCTTGGAAACCATTAACCGGTAGTAGTCTTTATGAAATCGTACCAGGCTTTATTTTAGGCATGATTGCCATCTATGTGGTGTCGCTGTTAACGCCAGCGTCTGACAAAGTCATGGCACGTTTTGATGATGCCAATAAAGCCTATAACGCTGCTCGTTAATATTGAATGACAATTTAAATAGTAATTTAAATGACAAAAAGGGTGATACAGCTATCGCCCTTTTTTTGTTTTTCTTTTTCATTTTTTTATTGTCAAATGACAAACAACAAAAAAGCCAAACATCAAAATGCTTGGCTTAGCAAAATACGGGACTTATCAAAATAGCGTGCGTTAAGTTATTTGCAAATGGTGGCGATGAAGAGACTTGAACTCTTGACCTCACGATTATGAGTCGTGCGCTCTAACCAGCTGAGCTACATCGCCATGTTTAGCAAATTTGCAGGATTTAGGCAGAATTTTGAAACTATTTCTTGCCTGTCATGGGGTGCATATTATGCGTATTTAACCCTATGTCGTCAAGCATTTTGTCACATTTTTTTTCATTTTCTCAAAATTTAATTTTTGTTTATCGTGGCTGAGCATTGCCTGACTGTTGGCTTCAAAATCACTTGAAATGACAAAAACCCGTGAACGTCACTTGAATTTTTGCATATATTTACCATAATAGTATCAACGTGCCAAAATATTATATTGGTTACTGTCATACGCCCCTAATCTCTCAACCTTATGATTTATCACAACTATAAAAACCCATAAAAGGAAGCAATCTTGAGCGATACCATCAGCAGAACGGTCGATTTATCATCTCTAAAAGCCCACCAACTCAAAACCTTACTTGGCGAATACAATAACCACATTAAGTACCTTGAACATCGTCTATCAGTCCACATTCACCAACGCAAAACCGATTTTGTGATTTCAGGTGAGCTTGATTCAGTCGCGCGTGCTGAGCGTATTTTGGCACAGCTTGCCGATGAAGCACAAAGCAACGACGTCATCTTGCCAGAAGATTTGCACCTGCTCGTGCAAACGAGTTTTAGCCGCGAGCAAGATTTAGCGCTAGAAAATGATGCCGCTAGCGAAAATGGCAGCGAGCGCGTAGATAGCACTGAATTCACCCCGATTAGTTTGAGAACCCGTAAAGGAAAAATCATTCCCCGCGGTTACAACCAACAGCAATATGTCAAAAAAATCTTACTCTCTGATGTCTCGTTTGGCGTAGGGCCTGCAGGGACGGGTAAGACTTACTTGGCGGTGGCTTGTGCGGTGGATATGCTAGAGCGCAATGAGATTGAGCGTATTTTGCTTGTACGCCCTGCGGTAGAAGCAGGGGAAAAACTGGGCTTTTTACCAGGGGATTTGACCCAAAAAATCGACCCTTATTTACGCCCACTTTATGACGCTTTATATGAAATGCTAGGGTTTGAAAAAGTGGCAAAACTGATTGAAAAACAAGTCATTGAAGTAGCCCCCCTCGCCTACATGCGCGGTCGTACCTTAAATAACTCATTTGTGATTTTGGATGAAGCACAAAACACCACCCCTGAGCAGATGAAAATGTTCTTGACTCGTTTAGGTTTTGGCTCACGGGCGGTCATCACGGGCGATATGTCACAGGTAGACTTACCTCGCGGTACCAAGTCAGGCTTGCGGCATTCGCTAGAAATCTTGGTGGATATTGAAGAAATTCATGTGACGCGGTTTGATAGCAAAGATGTGGTACGCCATCAATTGGTTCAAAAAATCGTGCAAGCCTACGATAAATACGATGAAGCGCAAGAAGCGATTAAAGAAGCCAAAAAGCAATCGCGCCTACTCGAACAAAGCCAAGCACAGTCCCAAGCCGCAAGTTCGGCTATCGGGGTAACGGATAACAATGCTCCAATTGATAAAGCTCCGATTGATAACGCACCCATTGATATAGGTATCGCGGAGTAGCTTATGTCATCAGCTTTACCAACCCAAATTGATTTAACAGGTGATTTAGCTGGCGCTTTGCTGCAAGTGCCGATGAGTCAAGTGATAATTAGTTTTGCTGAAGACTTAATTGCGCTGCCAAATTTTGGCGAACTTGAAGCCTTGTATCAACAAGACAAGATTGTCACTATTTTGCAGCAAGTTCTGCAGTATTTTCAAACCCATCGAGACACTACTGAGATACCTAGTCAACTGGGTGAATTTATCTTTCAAAAAACGGTTGAATTAGAAATTTATGTCACGGAGCCTGTGGAAGCTCGCGCTATCAATTTGGATGCGCGTGGCAAAGACTACGCCACCAATATTTTATCCTATGGCAGTGATTTGCCTGAAGCTGTGCTAGAATTACTGCCTGCATTGCCGCTAGGCGAATTAGTGATTTGCCATGCGGTGGTGGTCAGTCAAGCCGCTGAGCAAGGCAAGACAGTAGAGCAGCATCTCACCCATTTGCTGGTGCATGGTATGCTGCATTTGCTGGGTTTTGACCATGAACTTGGGCAAGCTGAGCAAGATGAAATGGAAGCGATTGAAATCGCTATCCTTGATAAGTTATCCGTTGCCAACCCTTATGAGTAAAATTTCAATTGAGTAAATCTATCACCAAATCAGGTATTGGCATCATCTACGCGGGCGGCACTTTTGGCAGTTATGGCAAACCGCTTGCTAGCTTAGATGCTGATATTTTCTTACCTGTGTTATCACAGATACTACAAACCCATTTTGCCACTTACCCTAACCATGCACACGACCCTGTGGATTGGCGGATATTGGATAATGATGTCATTAAAGACAGTAGCCAGTTAACGCCTGCCGATTTTGCGCATTTTTATCAATTAATTGTACAAGCCATTGCGCAAGGGCTTCGCCAATTTGTGGTACTAACAGGCACGGATACGCTCAGCTACCTCGCGGCTTTTTTGGCAGAGTGTTTTGCGGGTAGTCATATCAGTATTGTGGTGACAGGGGGGATGAGACCTTTGCTTGATAGCAATGTGTTAACCGATTACCGCATCGACGCGCAGAGCGATGCCACACAGAATTTATTTGATGCCTGCAAATTAGCCCGTCATGGTGAGCCTGGAGTACGGGTGTGTTTTTCTGGTGAAGATTGGCCAGCCCAAACTGTGCAAAAAATTCATAGCCATGATTTGATGGCATTTGTGGGGCACCACCGTGCTGGTTATCCCGCCAATAGCTATACCGCAAAAATCACCCAGGCTCAGCATCAACTTTGGCTAGAAGATCGGTTGAATCAATTGCCGCAAATGTTTGACAGCTTGTCCCATGCCAATATTGCCACACTCTATTTGACGCCCGTGGATACGCATTTGCTCGCCACTCGCTTGGATAATTTATTGTCTGAAAAAACTGATGCCATCATTATTTTGGCATTTGGTGCAGGCAATGTGCCGTATGCCGAATCCATCAAAAACCAATTATTACAGGCGAAAAAACAAGGCTGTCTGGTTGCAGTGACGACCCAATGTGCGTATGGCGGCGTCAGCCAAGCGTATGAAGCAGGGGCATGGCTGGCTCAGTGTGAGGTTTTGATGACGGGACGGTTGACCTTACCTGCGATATTTGCCCGTCTGCTTTGGTTGATTGGCAATTATGATACCCCTGCTCGCCGCCGTCAGCGTTGGACGCATTGTCTAAAAGATACCCACACCGTCGCCTAATAACTGATTAGTTGTTATACTAGGCTTTTTATCTTATGTTTTGGCAAAATTGGCTTTTTTATGACTGTAAATACTTATGCGATCAGCATTGAATTTATTGGTACTCGCTATCGCGGCTGGCAACGACAACAAGAAGTTGATAGTATTCAGCAGCATGTTGAAGCAGCGTTATCAAAGATAGCCAATGAACCCATAGAAGTCATCGCTGCGGGTCGTACTGATGCCGGCGTCCATGCGTCAAATATGATTGCTCATTTTCAAACCAGTGCCACGCGTCAGCCTTATAATTGGCTGCGTGCCGCAAATTCTCTACTACCTGATGATATCGCGGTGCGCTGGATACAGCTGATGCCTGCTGAGTTTCATGCGCGCTTTTCTGCCATTGCTCGACGCTACCGCTATATTACCCTCAACCACCCCTTTCGACCTGCGATACTCAATCAGCAAATTACCCATGAATACGCCCCACTCAATGTCCAACTGATGCAGCAGGCAGCGACCTATCTGGAAGGCACTCATGATTTTACCAGTTTTCGTGCCGCTTCCTGCCAATCTAATCAGCCTGTGCGCCATGTCCATTTTGCTAAATTGATTCAGTATGGTGAACTGTTGGTACTGGATATCCAAGCCGATGGTTTTTTGCACCACATGGTGCGAAATATTATGGGTACGTTGTTTGAAATTGGGCGCGGTGAAAAGCCAGTCGCATGGATTGAAGCATTGCTGCTGAGCAAAAACCGCTCACTTGCGGCAGCAACCGCCGCTGCCGATGGGCTGTACTTTATCAATGCGCTGTATCCACCCCAATTTCAATCACTGTTGCCGGTAACAAGGCTCTCCCCTATTTGGCTAAATTTGGCTGAATAAGGGCGCGATTCGCGCAAATCTTTCAGCTGTTTTTTTCAATTAATTGATTTAGGGCTTAAAAGTTGCGATAACACACGCATCAGCGTATAATCTGCATTTATACATTTGACTCATAGATATAGGTATTATGGCAAAAAAAGACGATGTAATTGAATTTGAAGGCGAAGTGGTCGATACTTTACCTAACACATTATTTAAAGTGCGTTTAGAAAATGGGCATGAAATTATTGCGCATATTTCTGGAAAAATGCGTAAAAACTATATTCGTATCTTAACAGGCGATAAGGTTAAAGTTGAAATGACACCTTACGACTTATCGAAAGGACGTATTACTTACCGCGGTCGATAGTTGTTTAGTTGGATATAGTTAGTAAAAAGAGGGTTTTAACTCAATGAGTTAACATCCTCTTTTTTTCGTGACTGCTCAGGTCAATAAATTCTTACAAAAATGTGATTCTATGGTTGTCAATTGTTAAAATTTTGATTATTCTTTACCTAACCAAAGGAAGGTATTACGTCAATTTTAATTTACTGATAAGTTTTTATTAAATTAGCTGTTAGACGTAATGATTAAAATCAAACAGGGAGCTTCACATGTCATTTAAAATTTCTTCTCTTGCGCTAGCCGTTGCTACGCTTTCTACTGTTTCTATCGCAAATGCCGCCGGTCTAGACCGCTCTACCCAACCAAGCTGGGCTTTTACCGAGCAAGGTACTTTTGCCTATGTTGAGCACATTACTATTGATCCAACAATCGAGGGTAAAGATAACGCAAAAGTTGCGACAACTGACGCAAACTTTACCGCTGGTCGCAATGTCCCTGATATGGCAGAGGATTACCAGTTTTTAAATTTTGGCGCAAAAGCCGATGTCAATGATACCATCAGCGTAGGGGCATTTTTTGATCAACCTTGGGGCGCAGATGTTGAGTTTTCTGGCGATAATAACTTTGTTGGCGCACCAACTTCTATAGTAAATGGTATCTATGCGCAGGCCGCAGCGGGATTGCAAAGTGCAGGTATTGCGCTCCCTGTTACCAATGCCACAGAACTACAAACCGCTATCTCAACCATCCAAAATCAAGTTACTGCGGGGCAAGCGCGATTAGATGCAGCAAATGATCAATTAGCGAGAGCTCAAGCCGCTTTGGCTGCTAACCCTGCATTAGCGCCTGTTTTAACGCCACAAATTACTGCACTTCAACAAGGGATTGCTGCAGGTACTACCCAAGTTGCGGCTGGTAACCAAGCAGTTAAGACTTTATCTACCGCACAAGCGGCTTCACAAAATTTATCTAAAGTCACAGGTGCCACCAACGTTTCTATCAGCAGCCAAAATTTCACAGGACTGTTGGGGGTAAAACTGGGTGAAAAGAAAAACATTCAAATCTATGGTGGTCCTACGATTCAGCGTTTAGAAGGTGATGTCCATTTACGTGGTAACGCTTATAAAACCGCCTCTGGCTATGATGCAAATATCACGCGTGATACGGCTTATGGCTGGATGGCTGGTATTGCTTATTTAAAACCTGAAATTGCCCTCAAAGCCGCGTTAACTTATCGCTCTGAAATTGACCACGACGTCAATATGACGGAAAATCTTCCTGCACTTGGTGCGGCGGGTGTCGGCACTAATGAAATTACTATCACCACGCCAAAATCTGTTAACTTAGATTTCCAAACAGGTATCAATCCAACAACCCTTTTAACTGCAAAAGCACGTTGGGTACCTTGGAGCGATTTTGCGATCAAACCAAAAATCTATGGTAGCGCAAGTGGTTTAAATTTAGTTTCTTATGACGATGACGCTTGGACTGCTGAAGTCGGTCTAGGTAAGAAATTATCGCCACAATTAGCAATTTCGGGCGCTGTGGGTTATGACTCAGGTGCAGGCAATCCCATCACTTCTCTAGGACCTGTGGAGGGTAACTGGAATGTGGGCTTAGGAGCAAAATACAATTTGACACCTGAATGGGCTATTTCAGGCGGCGTTAAATACTTAATGTTTGGTGATGCCAAAGCGAAACTACCCGATGGTAGCATTGTTGGCGATTTCCAAGACAATGATGGCTGGGTATACGGCGTACGTTTATCTTACCAAAAGAAATAAGCTAACTTTCAATAACATGAAAGCCAATCTGTTCATCAGGTTGGCTTTTTATGTGTTTAGTTAATCAATTGTTGACAAAGTAAGCCCTTCAGGACTATCACATAGGTACCGCTTCAACAACATATCGTATGGTTTAATTTGCAAGATTGGTCAGTGCTATGGTGAGATTGCCAATACTTGGTACCGTGACGCCATTGGCTTTTCTTGGGTAAAGTTTGGCTTTTTGCACTTGTTGGCAAATAAATTTATCCACCTCTTGATCACCCGATGTTTGCGTAATCCTGCATTTTTCCACACTGCCTTGGGCATTGACATTGAGTTTTACTTGCAGGCTTGATAACCGCTTTGTTGTCACAATACGGGATAAATTGGGTAGTAACTGTGTGTTAGGTTTTTTCTGCCAACTTGCCTCCGCATTGCCAAAGGTGATGGGTGTTGCTGGTTTTGGTGACGAATTAACAGCGGGGACAGCGGGGATAGCTGGAATAACTGGGCTAACGGGCTGATTTGGCGTTTTTTTTATTTGAGGGCGCATCGAGTCTTTAGATGATTTAGCAGATGATTTAGCACGCTCATCGTGAGTTATAGGTTTTAAAGCATCATCGGCATTGGTATGGCTTTGGTTGGTAGTAGCTGATTTGATAGTAGCTGAGTTGGACTGAGCAAGAGATTGGCTATTATTTGAACTTATGTTGCGTTCTATTTGCGCCGCTTGCTGTTGTTCATAGTGGGCGTTATTTTCACGCGTGTTCATTAATTGCTGGCTAGAAATATCTTGTGATTTTTTTTGGGGTTGAGTTTGGCTTTGACTTGCTTTAGATAACGAAGTTTTAGGTTGACTGGCTTTTTTTTGGTTAGTCGAATTATCTATCGTTGGTCTGAGTTCGATTGGCTTTTGGCTACTATTTTTTGCTTGGTCATTCACCAGTTTAGCGGGTGTAGGGTTTGGTGTTGGGAACGGTTTTTCCTTAATATCAGCCGCTTGTGTGTTATCGCTAGGATAAGCTTGTTTGGCAGGGTCTACATGATGGATAACCACAGGCGGCTGCGAATGGTATATCTGCGAGGGGTGTTGAGGCTTCAGCTGGATAAAGCTAATTTCGAGCGGCTGTGTGGTTTGCGGTTTGATCTTTAATGGAGTTTGGTACTGAAAAAATAGATATAGTAGCAGCCCATGCAACGCGGTAACGATGCCGACCACCACTATCCTAATATATAGTTTTGACGATTTGTTATCGGATGATGATGTAGATATCATAACAGGGAAATCGCTTGATGCACGCTTTAATGACTGAAGATGACATTGCCATCTTAATATAATTGTGCCATAAATCAAATAGTTAGTTTGCTATTTGATTTTGGGTACACCTGTCATTAATGAGTTTTTAGCGTTATTTTTTTAATTTACTGCTACGGCTATTACCTTGACAGCGCTTTGAGCAATAAATGACATTCACCCAGTCTTTTTCCCATTTTTTTCGCCATGTAAATGGACGCTGACACACTGGGCAGATTTTGCTCGGTAAATTAGATTTTTTAACGGTTTTATTAGAATTTTTCATTATACCTTTTTATAGATTTACTTAATCGCTGGCTATTTAAAGCGCGTACATCTATGAGCTATCCATTATCTAGACTAGTTTAGTTGACTTTTTATGTGGATCATTGCACATTTTTGCAACGGCATGAGTGGTGTTTTACCGTTATGATAGCGCAATAATCCTGAAAAAATGTCTTGGGAAGCCAAGCCTTTGTTGACATAATACCCTAACGATAAATTTCTGTATTGGGGTAAAGATAATGAGCAGCAAAACGAACTTGATGTGGTTTCGCCAAGATTTGCGCACCGTTGACAATACCGCTTTTGCGGCTTGCTGTGAGCATGCACGGCAAAACCATGCTGGCGTCGTAGCCGTGGTTTATTTAACACCCAAGCAATGGCAATACCACCGCAAATCGCTGTGGCAAATTGACTTGATACTGCGGCAAATCCGCGCACTTGAGCAGAGCTTATCTCAGTTAAATATTGGTACCATCGTTAGAGTGGTGGATGATTTTGCCTTGCAGGCAACGGATGTACTTGAGCTTTGTCAGCAGCTTTCTATTAGCCATTTATTTGCCAATCTGGAATACCCAGTTAATGAAGTTGCCCGCGATCAGTATATCGCCCAGCAGGCGCAGTCGTTAGGCATAGTTACCCAATGGTTTGATGATAGTCAAGTGATTGCCCCTCAGCGTATCGTCACCGACAAAGGTATGCCGTACAAAGTCTTTACTCCTTTTTACAAGCGTTGGCTTGCGATGATTGAAACTGGCGGCTTAACCCTATCGCCCACCCCTGCTGCCATGGCTGTAAATACCACACAACTTGCCAAAGACAGCCGCAATACCAATACCAATGACCATATAACGATTGATGCATTTTATCGCACTTATCTTACCCCCACACGTGCGCTTGAGAAACAACTCAATCACGTGAGTGAGTTAGCACAATTATTATACCCTGCCGGTGAAGCGGCTGCCCAATCACGACTGAATGATTTTTTAAAAAAACATATAGCTGATTACAATACCGCCAGAGACGTGCCCGCTTTGAATAATAATTTGGGTGCGACCAGTCGTTTATCACCCTATTTGGCCATCGGTATGCTATCGCCCAAATTATGCTATCTCAAAGCCAGGCAAAAGCTGAACAGTCAGCAAGGACTGGGAAGCGAGAAAGACATCATGCGCTGGATTAGCGAACTGGCTTGGCGCGATTTTTATTATGATGTTATGGTTAACCGTCCAGATATCGTTAAAGGCAAGGCGTTTTTGACCCCACTCGATGAATCTGTGGCTTGGCGCTATGACCTAGCCGACTTTGAAAGCTGGTATCAGGGTAACACCGGTGTGCCGCTGGTAGATGCAGCGATGCGCTGTCTCAACAGCACAGGTTTTATGCACAATCGGCTGCGGATGGTGGTGGCGATGTATCTAAGTAAAAACCTGTTAATCGATTGGCGTTGGGGTGAGGCGTATTTTATGCAGCATTTGGTAGATGGTGATTTTGCCAGTAATAATGGCGGATGGCAATGGTCAGCGTCTGTCGGTACCGATGCCCAGCCTTATTTTCGGGTCATGAATCCATTTAGTCAGGCGGCAACGCATGACCCTGACGCCACCTATATCCAACACTGGGTGCCCGAACTTGCAACAGTGCCAGCTAACATCATCAACGATGAGCAAAAACTTCAAACCTACCTAACACAAAATCCTCACATCGCCTATCCAAAGCTTGCCACCCCAACAAAAATCTCACGGGCGATGGCGATTGAGGCATTTAAAAAAACCAGTTAAGTAATTGCTATCGTTAAGTATTTTTTAATTACTGATATAAATTATGACTAAATACACTCCCCCTTCATCTAGGCTCATAAAAAAACCACGTTAAGGTGTTAACGTGGTTTTCTTAAAGCCTCAATAAGCCTCAATGACTAATCGGGTAACGCATAGGCAACCATGTAGTCACCCATCTTGGTGCCAAACGAGCCATGCCCGCCTGCCATGATGACCACATACTGTTTGCCATTAATCTCATAAGTCATTGGCGTGGCTTGTCCACCAGCCGGCAAACGCGCTTCCCAGAGTTTATCGCCGTTGCTGACATTAAAGGCACGGATATAATTATCTTGGGTCGCCGCGACAAACATCACATTTCCCGCGGTCGAAATCGAACCACCCAGTCCAGGTACACCGATTTTTAATGGCGGTAACTGCATCAGTTTTGGCAAGCTATCACGGATAGTACCGATACGTTTTTTCCACACGATTTGATGCGTGGTCAAGTCCACCCCTGCCACATAGCCCCAGCCAGGTTGTTTACAAGGTAATCCGACGGGTGATAAGAAAGGTTTGATTTCAACACCATAAGGCGCGCCATACATAGGCTGGACGCCTTGTTCAGTGCCTGCACCTTTTTCTTTTTGTGGACGGTTAGGATCTTGTGGAATCAAAGTACTAACGAAAGGTAACGCTAAGGGATTCATCACCGCGACTTGGCGATCGGGATTGACTGAAATACCGCCCCATTCAAATACCCCTAAATTGCCTGGGAAAACCAAGGTACCGTTTTCTGACGGTGGCGTATAGATACCCTCGTAATTGAGTGATTTAAAATACGCACGGCAATATAGCTGGTCAAACATGGTCGCGCCCCACATATCTTTATCCTGCAGCGGATTTGGTGGCGCAAGGTTTAACTCAGAAAATGGCTGAGTGGCAGCGTATTTTTCACCTTTGGTTTGGTTACCGCGTTTGACCGTTTGCGGCACGGCGCGTTCTGTCACCGGTACCACAGGTTTACCCGTACGGCGGTCAAGGACAAACACATTGCCCGTTTTGGTGGTGACATAGACCACAGGCGTGGTTTTGCCCGTTTGATCGGTCAATTCTGCAATGGTTGGCTGCGACGGTACGTCCATATCCCACAAATCGTGATGCGTGGTCTGGAAGCTCCACAGCACTTTACCTGTGGTGCCATTAAGCGCAACAACCGAGTTGGCAAAACGCTCTTGTAGTCGGTCACGATTACCACCCCAAATATCTGGCGTACCAACACCGACAGGCACATATACGACATCGGCTTGGCTATCATACGCAAGCGGTGCCCATGCATTTGGCGAGTTGTGTACAAATTTTTGCCCAGGTGCTGGGATGGCATTGGGGTCTTCTGCGCCTGTGTCAAACACCCACATCAATTTACCCGTATTAACATCATAGCCACGGATAACGCCCGAAGGCTCTTTGGTAGAGAGGTTGTCAGTCACAGACCCACCGATGACAATCGTCGTACCTGTCACTACAGGCGGTGACGTTGGGTTGTAGCCACCGGGATATGGGTATGGCATATCTTGTTGCAGATTGACTTCACCATTGGTACCAAAATCGCTACAACGTTGACCCGTATCGGCATTAACGGCGACTAAGCGACCATCATTGACTGGCAAAATAATTTTACGCGGGCAAAGCGCCGATTTGGTTTGGCGCGCTTGCAAACTGGCAGCATTTTTACTGACATTGGCGTCATCGTGATACGATACCCCACGGCAAGTCAAATGTTGGAAGGTTTTGTCTGATTTGAGTTTCGGATCAAACCGCCATTTTTGTTTACCTGTGGCAGGGTCAAGCGCAATCAAAAACTGATGCGCGGTACAAAAATATAAGGTATTGTTGACTTTAAGCGGGGTGACTTCGTTGGTGGTTTCCCCAGAATCATTGGCGGTTTTAAAGTCGCCAGTACGAAACGTCCAGGCTTCTTTAAGATTTTTGACATTGCTATCATTGATTTGGGTCAAAGGGGAATAGCGCGTACCTTCAGGCGTACGCCCATAATCGGTCCAATCGCCAGGAGCAATGCCTGCCAGTGGTTTTGGCGTAGGCTGCGCACGGGTGATGGTACCATTGATTTCTTGGGGGTCATGAAAAGCGGCATAACCCATCAACGCAAAAATTGATAGAATGACTAAGCCTAAGCCATGTCGAACCGGGTTTAGCCAGGTATGATCAAAGAACGTTGCTTTAGGCGTTGATGATGGAGTCGTCTGGTTAATTGGCTGATGAGATTTAACATAGCGGGTGATGTGTGGCAACCATAGCCAAATCCCCATAAAGGTTAAAATATCAAGTCTAGGTGCGAGTGCCCAAAAATCGCTGCCCACTTCCCATAATGACCATACCGCTGTCACAACCAATAAGGCAGCAAACAGCCACAGCGCCAATGCAGCGCGTTTTTTAAGTAACACAGCCGTGGCTAATATCCAAAGACCGGCTACCAAGTAGTACCACGAGCCCCCCAAACTAATGAGATAAATCCCGCCAAACAATAATACAAAGCCTATGATGGCAAAAATCGCCATGGTGATATAGGGTGGTTTTACCGTATTGATTGCTGACGAGGGTATATTTTGATGATTGCTTATTGTCATATCACCCTCCTTATTTTCCCGTGATTATAGAGCGGGCTATGAAGCCTTTAATGCTACAGACTTGTAGCGTAATGTTGATAATTGGTAAGTTAACCTTTCTGATGAATAATTACTTGTTTTATACCTACAAAAATTATTACTTTGTTGCATAAATTATTCTTTAACTATCAACTTTTATTGAATATGCAAAACTTCTAACAAAGTTAATTTTCGTCAACCTCAAAAATACACAGCATCACTAGCTTCGCTGAATTTATGTTAGGGAATTTGACGTCGCTAATACCTAATCTCAGTGCTGCCAATAAAAAACGATTAGATACTCTCTAGCCATTTTTTATTCAAGGAAAAACCTAAAATGAATAAAATTCATCATTTTTAAATTTTAATTCGTTTTTATTCATCTTCATTTTAGCGTATAACTGTCTTTGTACTTTTAGCCGTGACGATTTTTAGTAATCGTAGCGTGCTAGAAGAAAATTTTTTGCGCGACTGTTACGGAGACTATAGACATGACTTTACCGATTAATTGTCATATCAAAACCATTGCATTTGATGAAAACTACCAACCTGCCAAAGATACTAGGCTGACTACCAACTTTGCCAATCTGGCACGGGGTGAACACCGCAAGCAAAACTTACGCAATACCCTGCAAATGATTAACCGTCGATTTAATGATTTGGCACATTGGGACAATGTGACTGGCGACCGCTATCAGGTCGAGCTGGAGATTGTGTCTGCCAATCTTGAGATAGCGGGTACGGGAGACAGCTTTCCGGCTATTGAGATTTTAAAAACCGTTATCTTTGACACCCAGACCCAGCAGCGAATCGATGGCATCGTGGGTAACAGTTTTTCTTCCTATGTGCGCGATTATGACTTTAGTGTATGGCTGTTGGCGCATAACAAAAACCAACCATCGTTTAGCGTGCCCGAGCGCTTTGGGGATTTGCATGGTAAGTTGTTTGATTATGTGCTGAACTCGCCTGCCTATCGTGAGCAATTTAACAAACCCCCGGTGATTTGTCTCAGTGTGTCGACCACCAAGACTTATACCCAAACCGCCAATTGTCATCCGATTCTGGGCACTGAATATGTACAAGACGCGTATTCGCTGACAGATGAGTACTTTAGCAAAATGGGGTTATCGGTGCGTTATTTTATGCCACCAAAATCAGTGGCACCTTTTGCATTTTATTTTAAAGGTGATTTGCTCAATGACTACACCAACCTTGAGCTTATCAGCGCGATTAGCACGATGGAAACGTTCCAAAAAATCTATCGTCCTGAGATTTATAACGCCAATACCGTGGCAGGTCAAAGTTATCAGCCCAGTTTAAATCATCAAGATTATTCACTGACCAAAATCGAGTATGACCGTGAAGAACGTAGCCAGCTGGCAATTCAACAAGGTCAATACACAGAAACCCACTTTATCAAACCCTATCAAACCTTGTTACAAAACTGGTTAAATTCGCAAGTCGCTTAAGCAGTTTTGCTGGCGCCAAACAATTAAAGAGAAAACAATGAAGACACTTTTTCCAACATCAACAGCAGGTAGCCTGCCTAAACCAAGCTGGCTTGCCGAACCTGAACAACTTTGGTCGCCTTGGAAGCTAACAGACAGCGCCCTTGTCCAAGGCAAACAAGACGCGTTATTAGTATCATTGCAGCAGCAACTAGCGGCAGGCATTGATATTGTGAGTGATGGCGAGCAGACCCGCCAACATTTTGTCACCACCTTTATTGAGCATCTAGATGGGGTTGATTTTGCCAATCGCGCTACGGTAAAAATTCGCAATCGCTATGAAGCCAGTGTGCCGACTGTAGTAGGTGCTGTGTCGCGCCCGCAATCGGTATTTGCTGAGGACGCCAAGTTTTTACGTCAGCACACGGACAAACCTATCAAATGGGCGCTACCTGGACCCATGACCATGATTGATACCCTCAGTGACCAATACTACGGCAGCCGCGAAAAGCTGGCTTGGGAATTTGCCATCCTACTCAACCAAGAAGCCAAAGAACTGGAGGCGGCAGGGGTTGATATTATTCAATTTGATGAGCCTGCCTTTAATGTATTTTTTGATGAGGTCAATGATTGGGGCATTGCGGCACTCGAACGTGCTATCGAAGGGTTGAAATGTGACACTGTCGTCCATATCTGTTATGGTTATGGTATCAAAGCCAATACTGATTGGAAACAAACCTTGGGCAGTGAATGGCGACAATATGAAGCCATCTTCCCCAAACTACAGCAATCGGCGATTGATATGGTGTCGCTAGAATGTCAAAATTCGCGCGTACCGATGGAACTTATCGAATTGATTCGTGGCAAAAAAGTGATGGTGGGCGCGATTGATGTGGCGACGCATCAGATAGAAACGCCTGAACAAGTGGCAGAAACGCTGCATAAAGCCTTGCAGTTTGTGGATGCTGAAAATTTATACCCTTGTACCAATTGCGGGATGGCGCCGCTCCCCCGTCATGTGGCACAAGCCAAGCTGTTTGCCTTAGCACAAGGCGCCAAGCTCGTCCGAAATGACTATTTAGCCACGCATGAATTGGACGACCTAATAATTTAAAAAGTACTTTGGAAAAAATAATGGTTGACGTTACTGATTTTAAAAATGCTATGTCGATGTTATCGGCTGCGGTCAATGTGGTCACTACCGATGGCCCTGCGGGTCGTCATGGCTTTACTGCATCGGCGGTGTGCAGTGTAACCGATACCCCACCGACCTTGCTGGTATGCATGAATACCGCCTCACGCTCGTATGAATATTTCGTGCAAAACAAGGTATTGGCGGTGAATGTGCTTGCCGATCATCATGCACCATTATCTGCGGTTTTTGCCTCCAAACTTGAAGCGCAAGCGCGCTTTGAGCATGGCACATGGCATACCTTGATGACCCAATCACCGATTTTGGACAATGCCTTGGTGAGCTTTGATTGCCAAATCGAGCAAATCCAAGAAGTCGGCACACATGGGATTTTTATTTGTCGTATCGAAGCCATACAACAAGGTAAAGACCAGACAGGCTTGGTGTATTTTAACCGTGAATACCATGCTGTCAATAAAATTAAAGTCGATACGCCCAGCCAACCATAATGCCAAGCACCGAGTCAGATTTTGTACAATCCAAGCGATTTAATGCTAAAGTAGTCACTCTTATCAATAGGTAGATAATTTATCAATAGGTAGATAATTTAGGATGAGTGATGGCGATTATTAAGTCTTTGTTGGACACGGATTTATACAAATTTACCATGCTACATATGGGGCAAACATCGCTCAACATTGTCCTTAAACTGGTTGAATGTAACGGGCAATCGGTTGCCAAAATATCCGACAGCCCGGGCAAAACCATGACCGACAACGATACTTTTTTGGCATACCTGCGCCAAGTATTTGATATCGCTGAGTAAAAACCCTAAAGCGCTAATTGCAAAAGCTAACAGGCAAAATCAGCGCTCAATCACACGCCCAATCATGGCAATGTATGCCATGAACTTGGACGATTTAACTATTATTGCACATCAATACACCAATACTTGGTAGTCACATACTCGTCAATCCCATATTTTGAGCCTTCACGCCCAAAGCCTGATTGCTTCACACCCCCAAATGGTGCGACCTCCGTGGATAACAGTCCTGTGTTTTGCGCAACCATACCGTATTCGAGTCCTTCACACACTTTCCACGAGCGAGCTAGACTTTGGGTATAAAAATACGCCGCTAATCCATAAATCGTGTTGTTGGCATGGGCAATCACTTCATCATCAGTATCAAACACAAACACTGGGGCGACGGGACCAAAAATCTCTTGGCTAGCAATGTCCATGTCATCGGTAATACCCGTGATAATGGTCGGTTCAAAGCTTAAATCTGACGCGCTGTGTTTCTTTCCACCGGTGACTACGGTCGCGCCTTTGTTGACCGCATCTGCAAGTAACTGCTCGACTTTGTCCAGTGCACCTTGGTTGATGAGCGGACCGATATTTACGCCCTCTATCATACCGTTACCGACTTTTAGTGCTTCGACTTTTTGTTTAAAGATGGCTAAAAATTTATCCTTGATACTTGCTTGCACATACACGCGATTGGCACACACACAGGTTTGTCCGGCATTACGGTATTTAGATGCAATAAGCCCACTTGCTGCTTTTTCTAAGTCGGCATCATCAAAGACGATAAAGGGTGCGTTACCGCCAAGCTCCATCGAGAGTTTTTTGACCGTGGACGCGCATTGTGACATCAGCACGCGACCAACTTCGGTAGAGCCGGTAAAGGATAGTTTATGGATACGTTCATCTTGGGTGAGTACTTCACCAATGACGGATGACTTGCCGGTGACGATTTGTAGCAAGCCTGCAGGTAAGCCTGCTCGTATGGCAAGCTCGCCCAGTGCTAATGCGGTCAATGGGGTTTCGGTGGCAGGTTTGACAATTATGCTACAGCCAGCAGCTAAGGCAGGGGCAACTTTGCGGGTAATCATGGCGGCGGGAAAATTCCAAGGGGTAATCGCTGCGCATACGCCAATCGGTTGTTTTAACACCACGTAGCGTAGGTCTTTGTTGGTGGTGGGGATGATGTCGCCATAGATGCGTTTGCCTTCTTCGGCAAACCAGCGGATAAAGCTATTGGCATAGCCGATTTCACCGCGTGATTCAGTCAGTGGTTTGCCTTGCTCAGCGGTCATGATGGTTGCTAAGTCTTCTTTATTTTGGTCGATTAAATCCGCCCAGTTGTTTAAAATAGCTGCGCGCTCGTTGGCGGTTTTTTGTGCCCAGTCTATTTGCGCTTTGTGGGCGATGGCGACGGCGTCGATGACTTGGGATTTTTCTAGACTCGGTATGGTGGCAATTACTTGGTTGTCAAATGGATTGGTGACATCAATGGTAGTACGATCCGTTGCATCTACCCATTGGTTGTCAATGAGGGATTGGTTTTTGAGTAAGGTTGGGTCTTTAAGTGGTAGCATCAGGAAGTCCTGTTCGTTATGTTGTTATGAGGATATTGAGAACTTTTTTATGATAAGCGAGTCAATGCCGTTTATTATAAGCGGATAGCAGCTACCTACAATAGCGTCATTATGTTGCAGCAGCTGTCTATGCAGTAAAAATTGGAGAGCAAATGGCATAAATAATTGCATAAAAATGCAAACCGAGTCGGTTACCTCAACTCGGTTGTGACTCTCTTATCGCATTTGATGCCACTGGCTCAGCAGTGGTATGCCTTTGACTGCATGAGTCTGTGAAAATTGCCGCTGCTTAAAAGTTTTTCTTGGAAATCTTTCTCACTGCGCTGTTGGCAAATGCCGCTGCATAAAATCATTGACCTTATTAAAGGTGGGATAAAAAGACTGTAACGGTGCTGCCAGACCAATAACGACGCCTGCATGAGTGGCAGGGACTTGCACCCGTTCTACGTTGCCGCCTGCTTGGGTCAGCGCTTTTTGTAAGCTATCAGCATTTTGTGGGTAGACAAGCCTGTCTTTACTACCTGTCACCAACAAATGCGGGGGTACATCTTGGCGGATATGATACACAGGCATCACTTGCTGGCGAGTGCTATTGGCTGGAAAGGCGACTTTGGTATTACCGCTACGAAAATCGTAATCATACGGCCCTGCTAGTCCAATCACGCCTAATATTGCCTTGTTGGGAATGCCGGTGGTTGTCCAAAAACGGTTATCATCCACCGCAGATACCACATTAAACGCCCCTGCTGAATGCCCCATAACAAACAACTGATTAGGATTGCCGCCATATTGGGCGATATTGCGATACACCCAACCCATGGCGCTGGCTGTATCAAGCACATAATCTGGGAATACGTTCGCAGGGGCTAAGCGATAATCCACCACCACTGTGGTGTAGCCGGACTTGGCAAACTGCTTACCGACAAAGCCATAGGTTTGGCGTTTGCCATGTTGCCAGCTGCCCCCGTATACAAATATCAACACAGGGTGACGCTGACCGTCTGCAGGTGTATAAATATCGAGTTGTTGCCGGGTATCTGTGCCATAGGCAATGTTTTTGATGGTTTTAATACCATTTAATACCGTGCTAGTGCTATCAGTTTTTGCTGCGATGGGTGCGTTTTTTGTCGCCATGGCCTGACAGCCTGTCAAACTTAACCCCACAAGGGCTATAACCGCAGCAGCCCCAAGTTTGTATTTATTCAAGCGGACAGTGGCGGATGACGGGTGTTTTGTAGCGTGGGTCGATGAATTCGGCATAGGTTTCTCTTTTTTAAGGGTTTCGCTTTTTTAAGTAATGACGTTTTTAAGTCAGAACGTTTTTAAGTCAGAACGTTAAATTTGAAATGATTAAATATTTATGTAAGAAAATGGCTTTTTGTTAAGTATAATCGCTTATAAGCGTTAATCAAATGCCCGCTGTAGTGAATTGGTAACAGCGGTAACTTTATGTTGGATATCGTTATGTGTGATGCTATTTATTTTTTAACCTACACCAGTAAAATCACCTTACTAGGCGCGATTAATCCTTTTACTTTCAAAACTATCGAGCAGATTTCTAGGCAAAACAATCATGCCCAACACATCACGGGATTTTTGCTATTCAAAAATGGGCATTTTTTTCAATATTTGGAAGGGGATAAGGCATTGGTCACTCACCTGTACCAAGATTTACTTAAAGAAACCTTTGCAAGAACAGATACACAAAAGTTGGTTAAAATGATATAATGCTTTATAATCAACCACATAGCAAAAGACACCGACATGGCATGGAAACAAACAGGGCAACTGTCCCTAGCAGACAGTCTAATCAATCACCACAAAGCCATTGAAGAACTCGATGAACTACACAACCTCATCAACTGGCAAACTATCGAACACACCTTACGTCATGTTCATAACAGCGACCGTGGCGAAAGTGCCTTTCACCCAGTCATCATGTTTAAAGTCTTGTTACTACAAAAACTGTATGGCTTATCAGACCCAGCCATGGAAAAACAACTGGCACGAGACTTACTCTTTCGCCGCTTTGTCGGGCTATCGCTTACCGATAACGTACCTGACCACAGCACCATCTGGCGATACCACAAACACCTAGGCGAACTTGGACTTACCCAACCCTTATTCAACCAAATCAATGAGCAACTAGCCGAGCAAAATATCATCATCAAAGCAGGCAGTGTCAGCATCATTGACGCCAGTATCGTTGAAGCCAAGAACAAACGAGCTAAAAAAGGCAAACATACCGACAATACCCAAGACAAAGAAGCTGCCTACGTCAGTAAAAAAGACAGCACAGGCAAAGTGAAAACCACCTACGGCTTTAAAATCCATCTAAACTGTGATGAAGACAGCTTTGTCAAAAAAGTTGAAACTACCCCAGCCAATGTGCATGATTCCCAATGTTTTACCACGCTGTTAACAGGTGATGAATCTGCTGTTTACGCTGACAGTGCGTATAAAAGCCAAGCCCATGATGACTATCTTGCCAAGCATGAACCACCGATAAACAATCATATTCATGATAGAGCATGGCGTAATACCCCTTTGACCGAACAACAAAAACGTACCAATACCCAAAAGAGCCAAACCAGAAATACGGTGGAACGGGTATTTGGTCATTTTAAATTGCATTATGGGATGAGCAAGGCTCGTCATTTAGGGTTAATGCAATTTCATACCAGTACAGTGCTTGCTAGCATTGTGCATAATTTAAAAACTGCCCTAGGCTTGAAACAAAAATATGGATTGGCTTAGGGTTATTGTGTCTGTTGGTTGGCAAAACTAGCCAATAGACGTGAATTTACTGCAATTTAGGAGAGTGTTATGCCAATTCGGTGACTTTTTCTATCTTTTAACACCAATTCCAGTTTTTAGTTGAGTTTGAGATTGGTGTCGAGAGTAGGTCGCTGGTTCGTGCAAAGGTCTCTTAAAGATTATCGCCATAAAAATTTAAAAATAATTACCGAGGGTCATCGGAAGCAGCCGCGGTTCAAAAAATGGGATATGTACTGTATTGACATTGATAAGGATGTGGATAAATTATCCATTAGCCGACTATTTCAAGCATTTAACCCCACCGATTGGCAGTCATCAGAGGTGAATGAGCTAATCACAGATATGCAAACACAGCATCATAAAAATAATTAAATTTTTACCCTAAAAAAATTTATAAACTTTAATTTATTTTTGTATGAATTAAGGGTTATACTTTAGTTTTAATAAAAGATGCTAAATTAATAATAACATTAAAAAATTATTATGCTACACTCAAAGTAACATATAAAGAGTATGGCTGAGGAGTTCTACGATGATGTCTCCCCCTACTTACTACCTGACTTATACCAGTTCGCTTACTTGGTCAGCCGCTTTAAAGCCCAGCACATTTACCCAAATTTATCAAAGCGCCAAAGATAACAATCAAAAAACAGGCATCATGGGTTTCATCCTATTTAAAGATGGTCGCTTTTTGCATTTTATGGAAGGTAGTGAGATGTATATAGCGAATTTGTACCTCACTATCACCCATGATAAACGCCACCATAAAATTCATCTTATCCATCAAGGTACGACCCCTGCTAAACGCTTTAAGCAATGCGATATGCTATGTGTAACACCCGGCATATCCCATACAACCCCAGTGATTAGCGAGCTGTTAGCAAAGTTTGAAACCTACCAATGGCAGACCGAACAGGTCGAGCAATTACTCAATGACATGGTCGCATTTTATGAGCGCGATGATGCTGATATTGCGCCCTACCAAGTCAAAGCAGGAAGCTATATCGGCGCCATCATCAAACACCATATCAAAAAACACCTTTTTTTCAGGCTCACCGTCATCACGGTTCCATGGTTGGTGATATTTATGTTGTTAATTGAGCTGTAAATTTTTGCCAATCTGATGGCAAAAAAGGCTAACCATCAGACGTTGCACAAGGTAGCGACGCGGTTTAACCTCAATTTTTCCGCCGCCTTTATTGGGTATTTGGTAGCCGTCTCTGTTGGTTTATACCCTATCGCGTTAATCAATGTTTGCTATTAATAGTTGCTTTTTAAGAACAATAAACTGATGAAAAACATACCTAATATCAGCAGTTGAATGATTAAATATTTTTTATTCTGCTCCATAAAATGCCGATAAACCACCGAGAAAAAACTCCCTGTTTGGGGCGTCATGCCAATCAAATGGTTTTTTGCCATTAGTGACATCACTTCATGTACGTGAGGGACTGGGCTTGCTCGCGAATGTCAGTGAATAGATTTTGGTCAAAAATTTGGGTCAAATTTATTTTACTAGCGTAGACATAATACTGAATTTGATGATTCATGACATTTTCTGAAAACTTGTGAGGGAAGCCAGTTGCAATAAATTTTCATCGGTTAAAAAAAGCTTAATCTTATAAAACCTAAAATTGGTCTCATAAAATTAAGCTAGAATACAGCATCAAGCGCAGTGCTAAACGCTCTAAAATGGACCTGAAAATAAAATGGACTGGGAACTTGCCATTTAGCATTTTTGGGTCTGCATAAAAAATGTACTACGATACTGTCAATCCGCAGTAATTTATATAAACGGCATTTTTACATAAATTTTTCAACCAAAGCTGCGTCAAATTTGGCTTTGGTAATCTTGTTTGCCTGCGCCAAAGCAATATCTGCATCAGTAGGGCCTGCCCATTGACACGCTTGCTGATAAAATAACGATAAGATAGTTCTAAATCCTGCTGTATCCGCATCGGTCAACGACATTGTCAACGCACTTTGTTTATCGCCACCAAAAAACTGATCAAAAAAGTGAATCATGGTTAAGGTTAAAGCCTGATTGGTTTCTGCCTTGCGAGCTAATAGCCCAAAACCACGGGGTTTTGATGAATTATGATGCTGATGAATCGTCTGCTTGACACTATCTAAAATTTGGCTGCCCAATAATGGTGAAAATTGCGCCATAAAACTATCAATCAGTAACTCAAAGGTGGCTATTTGGCTAGATATTGGTTTAGATATTGGGCTAGATAGTGGATCAGGTTGTTGGTTAGCGATAGCTACTTGACTGGATGATGGGTCAGTTACTGGGCTATTTTGCCCCAAATTAGGGATATCATGGGTCATCGGTTGGGGGTTAACTGCACCCATTTGGTAATCACTCAGCGCTTTCATCAAACTTCGACGGATATTTGAGCGATATTCTTTGGTTTCGTTGTCTTGCGTAATTTCATGGACAAAACGCTGGATTTGGTAAGGCGTAATATCGGCATAATCTTTATGAAAGATGTCCATAGCTTTACGTATATCAGCATCTTTTAAAAACGGTGTTAACGCAGATTTGATAGTAGCTTCTTTGTTCATGACGGTGCCAAATATTTAAAGTTAATAAAATTACAATTGACGCAAATGACTGTATTAGGTCGGGTACCTGTGACGACAGAGCATACAGGCACCTCAAAATTTAAAACTAATGCCGCTCAGTTAGCGTTTGCTGACTAAATAAGCTATCTTGGAATTCAGGGTAAGCCCCTTCGGCATGTTCGGTAAAGTCAAGCCCACGTTGCTCATGCTGTGCAAGTACGCGAAGACCGATGGTTTTTTCAATCACAAAATACACCACCATACCCAGTCCAAATGACCAGACAAACATTGCCCCGATGCCCATCAGCTGTACGATGATACGATGGGTGCTGAATAAATCACCTTCATAAAACAGCCCTGCTGCCAGCGTACCCCATACACCGCCACCCACATGCACGGCAACGGCATACACCGCATCATCCATTTGAACATTGTCCAACAACCGCTTCACCGCCAAATACGAGACACATGCACCCACACCGGTAACAATCGCATACACAGGTGACATGGTCGCACAGCCTGCGGTAATGGCGACCAACCCTGCAAGGCTGATATTGACCGTATCACTTAATAAAATTGCTTTACGCATCACCCCTGAAATCAACAGATAAGCCGTCACCGCACTCACCCCTGCTAGGTGGGTATTTAGCATGATTTTGCCCAAATTACCTGAGCTAGTCAGTGTAGAACCTGCGTTAAATCCAAACCATGCCAACCATAGAATAAAGCCGCCTAAGGTGACAAGCGTGAGATTATGACCGGCAATCAAACGCGGCGTGCCATCAGGGGCAAAGCGACCAATACGCGGTCCAAGGACGATAATACCCGCTAACGCTAACCACCCACCGACAGAGTGCACCACTGAAGAGCCGGCAAAATCAATAAATCCAAGCTGGGCAAGCCAGCCTTGACCGCCATAATAGCCGCCCCATGCCCAACTTGCTACGACTGGATAAATCAGTCCGCAAGTCATCAACGTACCAATCAGATACCCTGAAAATTTAATACGCTCCGCCATCGCACCACTGGCAATGGTGGCGGCGGTGGAAGCAAACATCATCTGAAAAAACAAATGTGCCCATTGCATATTGCTAAGCTGCTCTGGTAAAAACTCGCTTTGACCCACGTAACCTGTGGGGTTGTTACCTGCCATCAAGCCATAGCCCAAGATATAAAAAATTAATCCGCCAATCGCCATGTCGGTGTAGTTTTTCATCAACACATTCACAGTGTTTTTACTTCGCACTGAGCCTGCTTCAATGAGCGCAAAGCCCGCCTGCATAAAGAACACCAGCAAACCGCCAATAACCACCCACATCACATTTTGGTAGTCATAAAGCTGCTCATTGGTGGGCGTCGCAGCGTACACCGAGGAATGTTGATAAAAAACCATCACGGATAATAGCCATTTATAGGCTTTGTTAAGCCGTTTACGCGTATGCCGTTGAACCGTATTGTTTAACTTTCTCATGAAGCTCTTACCCTTATGCCCTTATGCCCTCGATAAAAAATTATCGCTCAAGTATTAATCAGTTTTGCCAAGACAGGGAATGCAAATTGTGTACCAAATAAGAAAATAATTAAAAAATAGCGGGTTTTGAAAACGCATAAAAAAGCGCTTTAAGCCGTGATGACTTAAAGCGCTAATGGTTGAGGTTGATGGCTATAAGGACTCGTTATCTGAAGTCTTACCTGTTTTATGGATATCTTCAGTGGGATTGCCTTCTGTCACCGTACCATCATTGGTGGGATTATCGTCCTTAGCTTTTGGATTAAAAGCTTTATTACGCGCATCGGCATTTTCAAGCCACAGCGCGTTTAAAATCGCCAATAATACCGCAAACCCCAATCCTAATATCCACGCAAAATACCACATTGTGTTCTCCTATTAAGTTGCCTTGATTTGGGTCAGTAAAGTGAATGCTCTTGCTCTCGAACATAAGCCTTGGTCACTTTACCGCGCATCACGCTATATGCCCAGCTGGTGTAACCTACAATCATCGGTAATAACACCACCACGACAAACAACATAATCATCAAGGTGAGATGACTCGATACACTGTCCCAAACCGTCAAGCTTGAACGTGGGTCGCTAGAGGATGGCATGACAAACGGAAACAGCGCCACCCCTGCGGTCATAATCACACTAAGCACAGCAATACTGGAGGCGATAAATGCGGTCAAGGTTTTACGCGCTTTTAACAATATTGCCGTGACAAGCGGCATGATGACACCAAGTACAGGGAATGCCCATGCCAGCGGATACTGATGATAATTTGCCATCCATGCGCCCGCTTGCCGTGTCACCTCTTTATTGAGCACATTTGGCAAGGCTTGGGGGTCAATGTGGCTTGTGATATGATAGCCGTCAATCGATTGTATCCATACCCCTGCCAGCACAAACAACCCCGCCATCACCAGACTACTGAGAGCAGCGTAGTTAAGGGTACGATTTTGTACCTCATCAAGGGTACGATGCGCCAAATACGCCCCCCCTTGCATAATCAACATAGACGCACTGATCAAGCCACACAGTAGGGCAAATGGATTAAGTAATGCCCAAAATGAGCCTGTATAAGTCGATACCAAATGGTTGTTAAAACTAAAGGGGACGCCTAAAAACAAATTACCAAATGCCACGCCAAACACCACAGCCGGGATAAATGAACCGACAAACAACCCCCAATCCCACGCTTTGCGCCAGGTTGGATTGTGTATCATACTGCGATATTTAAACCCCACCGGGCGGAAAAATAACGCCCACAACACTGCCATCAATGCCCAATAAAAACCGCTAAAGGCAGTGGCATACACCATCGGCCATGCCGCAAAAATCGCGCCGCCTGCTGTGATAAACCATACTTGGTTACCTTCCCAGTGCGGACCAATGGTATTGATAATCACCCGGCGCTCTTCATCATCTTTGCCGACAAAGGGCAGTAACGAACACACACCCATATCATGCCCATCCATGATAGCAAACCCAATGAGCAGCGCACCGACCAATAACCACCAAATAATTTTGAGTGTTTCATAATCAAACAACATGATTCACCTCGGCTTTATCATGGGGCAAATTTAATGAAGGACTCACATGAACCTTGTGAGTGTCTTCGCCGTAGTATTTGCCCGTTCCTAGACTGGCGGGTCCTTTACGGGCATATTTCACCATCAAGTACATTTCAATCATCAGCAGCACCGTATAAAAACCAACAAATCCCGCCAGCGAGGCATACACATTCGCCACGCTAATGTTGGAGACTGAAAAATAGGTCGGTAACATGCCATAAATCGTCCAAGGTTGACGCCCATACTCAGCAACAAACCAACCAAATTCCGCAGCAAGCCAAGGCGCAGGCAGCATTAATAATGCCCAACGTAACAGCCAAGGTTTTTGGATAAAGTTATCTTTGACACTTGACCAAAGACTAATGGTAAACAATGCCAACAATAAAAAGCCCAAGCCCACCATGGCACGAAATGACCAGAACATCGGGATAATAGGTGGAATAGTGGCATCGGTGGCTTGTTTAATCATTGCCGGCGTGGCTTTGCTGACATCTGGCGAATAGCGTTTGAGCAATAACCCAAAGCCCAAGTCTTTTTTTACCTTTTCAAATTCCGCCACTGTGACAGGATTTGGGGTTGAACCTGGGGGTGCACTGCGTAATTGATCCAGTAGCACCACCGCTTTTTGACCATTGATGATACGTTTTTCATTGATGATTTTGATGTCATGGATACCCAAAATCGGGGTATCTAGTGAGCGCGTCCCAATCAAGCCCATCACATACGGAATTTGTACTGCCCAGTTGTTTTTTTGCTCGGCTTGGTTGATATCTGCAATCAAATTAAAACTGGCAGGCGCAGGCTCGGTTTCCCACATCGCCTCTATCGCTGCCATTTTGGTTTGCTGTGCCAAGCCAATGGAGTAACCCGACTCATCACCCAGTACGATGGTACTACAAATCGACGCAAAACCAAATGCCGCCGCGACTTGAAAGCTGCGTTTGGCAAATTCGACATCGCGTTTTTTGAGCAGATACCACGATGAGATGGCAAGCACAAAGGTCGCTCCCACCGTATAGCCGGCAGAGACGGTATGCACGAATTTGTTTTGCGCATCAGGGTTAAATAATACTGCCGCAAAATCGGTCATTTCCATGCGCATGGTTTGGTAACTAAACTCTGCGCCAACTGGATTTTGCATCCACCCATTGGCAATCAAAATCCACAACGCGGATAGATTGGTACCCAGTGCCATCAATATAGTCACCAGTAAATGCTGTCCGCGCGACAGTCTATCCCAACCAAAGAAAAACAGTCCGACCATGGTCGATTCTAAAAAAAACGCCATCAAGCCTTCAATGGCAAGCGGCGCCCCAAAAACATCGCCGACATATTGTGAGTAGTACGCCCAGTTGGTACCAAATTGGAATTCCATGGTGATGCCGGTGGTGACACCCAAAGCAAAGTTGATGCCAAACAGTTTGCCCCAAAAACGCGTCATGTCTTTCCACACTTCTTTGCCTGTCATCACGTACATGGATTCCATGATGACCAGCAGCCACACCATGCCCAGTGTGAGTGGTACAAATAAAAAATGATATAACGCCGTCACTGCAAATTGCAGACGGGAGATATCGACGAGATGTTCTGTTATCATGTTGACTCCTTGGTTTGACAACCAATTCAGATGTCAATTACCCTCATGCGTGGTTTAAAAAAGGGTAATGTTTTTATTTACAAACATTATATAAATCTATAAATTATTTGTCATGCGGCATAATGTCGCACCCGATTACAAAATACTATGATTGGTATGGCGTTGCTGCTACCATCTTCTCATACCCTGTCAAAGATGGTAATCGTTGAATGCGTGATAGTTTATGAGTCTCTTGAGGGTAGTCGTTTAAAGTGGGGTCGTTCATCGCTTTACTTATTTAATTGTCTTTTATATGGCTTTTTATATGCCTTTATCAAGGTTTTATCAACCCTTATCGGTGGGCAATGTGTTTACATTTTTTTGTCTCATTGCCTTGATGAACATGATTTGTCATACCTAACCCGCGCTTGATACGCTATGATATGTCCATTGATTTTGTCATTACTATTAACCAACCATGTCTGAAACTTCTGCTGTCAACCAAACCCTTTGTCACTATGCCGCAATGGCAAAGCGACCGATTTATATGGCATGGGGACTGTCAGTTGTATCCACGCTGGTATTGATCGTGCAGTCTTGGCTGATTGCGGTCATCTTTGCAAATTGGTTAACGCAAATCGCCCATCACCGCCCTGCCACTGACGTATTTTTTGATTATCTGCCGTGGCTCATAGGGTGTCTGTTGCTACGTCCTTTACTGCATTTTTGCAAAGACCAACTGGCTTTACACGCGGGGCTACAAGTAGCCAGCATCCTACGAAAAACGCTAGTTGAAAAACTGGCACAAGTAGGTGCAGCGCGCCACCAGTACGGCAGTGATGGCGGGCTTGCCAGTATGGTAATTGAGCAATGTGACGCCTTAACGGGCTATGTCAGCCGTTTTTATCTGCAGCGACTGATTGTGGTGACCACGCCTATCATGCTATTAGTCGCCGCTGCGACCCAAAGCTGGATAGCGACGCTGATTTTACTGCTGACCGCACCGCTAGTCCCTGTATTTATGGTATTAATTGGTCATGCCACCGCCCGTAAAAGTCGGCAACAATTTGCCGCGATGGCACAGCTGAGCGGGCGATTTTTGGATTGGTTACGTGGCACGGCGACACTGCAACGGCTGGATGCTGTCGGACACGCGAGTCAAGATATCGACGCCTCAGCCGAAGCCTACCGTATCCGCACCATGTCGGTACTCAAAATTGCGTTTTTAAACACCGCAGCGCTAGAGCTGTTAGCCGCGCTGTCGATTGCGCTACTTGCCGTGTATTTGGGTTTTGGTTTAATCGGTATTTTACCTTGGCAAAAAAACACGGTGCCTGTGCCTTACCAGTCGGCGCTATTTTTACTGCTGTTGGCACCCGAATTTTATGCCCCGCTACGTCAGTTGGGCGCGGATTATCATGTCAAAGCGCAAGCGGAAGGCGCGATTGCTGAATTATCACCGTTGTTAGCGTTTGAGTCAGCTGAAAAAACAAAAGCTAATCATTTTATATTAACTGCGCCCCCTGCCATTGATGCAGATAATATTTGGGTCAATCATCAGCAGCGCACACGGCTCGCGCCGTTAAGTTTTGCTATTGCCGCAGGGGAACGGTTGGCGATTGTCGGTCAAAGTGGCAGCGGCAAATCCACCCTTTTGCAAATTTTTTTGGGTTTTTGTGCCTATCAAGGCGATATCTTTATTGATAACCAAAATTTTAACACCATCGATTCCACGCAATTTCGCCACCAAATCGCCTATTTGTCACAGCAAACCATGTTACTGCCGATGAGTATCGCCGATAATTTACGCCTGCCCGACCCAACCGCCAGTGATGACAAATTATTGCAAATTCTTGCACAAGTGGGATTAAAACCTTTGATAAAAGCCCTACCAAATCAGCTAGATACTCAGTTGGGTGAACGTGGTAGCGGCTTGTCCGGTGGACAACAGCGGCGACTGGCAATAGCCCAGTTACTGTTGCAAGACGCACAGCTTTGGTTACTCGATGAACCCACTGAGCATTTAGATAGCGATACCGCAGCCGAGATTAATGGGTTATTACAACAAGTGACTAGGGGGAAAACCGTGTTATGGGTGACGCACGATGCCACAAATCTGCCTTGGCTGGATCGGCAAATAAGCCTTGATATTGCATCTACTTTGGCGAAGGCGTAACGGTATGACAGCCCCTAATAGTGAAAAAAATAGTGAAAATAAACTTGCTAGTGAAAATAGGCTTATTAGTCAAAAGAGCCTTGTCAAAACTCACCTGCAAAAAAAAGCAAACAGTCATCAAACCTTTCGTTTAACCCAGCTGTTTAGCACGCAGCTAGATAAATGGCTCATTGCTGCCTGTTTAGGCATAATGACTGCGTTATCGGTGATTGGGCTATTGATGACGTCAGGGTGGTTTATTTCTGCGGCAGCAATGGCGGGGATGGTGGCGCTGGGCTCATACAGTTTTAATTATCTAGTACCGGCAGCGATTATCCGTGTGATGGCGATGGTACGTACCGCGGGACGCTATGGTGAAATGATGGTATCCCACCATGCGGTGTTTGGTTTGTTGCGGCGGCTGCGAGTGCGGTTTTTTACCCAGTTTGCACGCCTGCCACTGGCAAACTTATCAAGTACCCTACAATCTACCCATGCCATGCACCGTTTAACCCATGATATTGAGGTACTCAATGAGTTGCCACTGCGCGTGGTATCGCCTTGGCTAGTCGCAACAACCGCGAGCTTGCTAGTAGCCACCTTACTTTATCAGTATGAGGTTAACCCCATGCTGATTGCCATATTTTTAATCGCAGGTTTGATGTTACCTGCCATGCTGACATGTCGCAGTATCAAGCACGCCAGCACACATCAGGCATTGGCAGAGTCCAGGCGCGTCAGTTTGCTCAATCCGCTATCTGCCCTTACCCATTTATTGATTTGGCAGCGCTGGCAATCCGAATTGACTGCTTTTAACAGCGTCGACACTCAACATACGCATCAGCAAAAGCGCATCCAGCGCACCCAGTCATTGGTCATGCTGATCATGCAGTGGCTGATTGCAGCGGTTTTGGTCGGCTTGTTAGTGGGTTTTTATCACACCCCCCTTGTCATCAGTGTGCCGATGTTGCTTGCGCTATTCCTCGGTATCATGGGGATGACTGACTTGCTAGCGCCGTTAGTCACCCATTCGCTAGCCCTTGGCAATAGTTTGGCAGCAAAACATCAACTCAATGAATTACTCAATCCTTCGCTACAACCTAGCCATCATTTAAACCATGATTTAGCCCCTTTACCCATTGATGTTGCGCGCCTAAATGCGCCACTCACACTCACCATCCATCAGCTAGCTGCTAAAATGCCGCAGGCGATTGTCGGTTTCAAAGCTATCAGCTTGACTGCCACCCAAGGCATCCCTGTATTGATTACGGGGCGCTCAGGCGCGGGCAAATCAACACTGTTACAAGTGCTAGCCCATGAACTAGCACCACAACAAGGCAGCATCGAGCTCAATGGGATGGATTGGCTAGCGTTACCCAATACGCCAGCGCTCACAGGTTATCTGGGGCAACAGATTGATATTTTTGACCAGACTTTGGCGACCAATTTAAGATTGGGCAACGCTGATGCCAGTGATGAACAGCTTTGGCAAGTGCTGGGTAAGGTTGGGCTCAAAGACTGGGCGCGCAATCAGCCGTTACAATTACAGACCCCGCTAGGGGAATACGGGCAAGCCATTTCCGGTGGACAAGCCAGACGTATTGCCTTGGCACGGCTATTACTCACCCCAAAAAAAATCTTGCTGCTAGATGAGCCGTTTGCGGGACTTGATAAAAAAAGCCGTGAAGCACTGTGGCAAATGCTGGTACAGCATCAGCAGCAAGGTATTTTAATCATTGTCACCCACCATCTTTGGCAAACTGAGTATCCAATTAATATTGTGCAATTACCTGAGCCTGATGTTTTTATTTAACCTATCTGGGGAAAAATTGATTTTACAGGCAAAAAAATTGATACAAACATTTTTGAACATTGTTGCCGGCGTTTATGCAAAGCAAATTTTTAATCCGATTGCTATAACCTACCTAGCCTGATTCTGCGTTATCGCTAAGTTTCTGCTGTCTTAATTTTTGTATGATAGTACTATCCAATCAAGGGTTATCAACCACTATATTAACAACCGCAGGAAAACCTATGAACTTAGCAAAATTTAACCCCTCATTTTTAGCCACTGGACTTAGTGTAGCCTTGCTTAGTGTTGTTACAGGTGCGACAGTCACCGCCTGTGCGAGCACTTCAGCGGCACCCCAAGCGCAAAACATGCAAAAACGCCACCCCGCCAATGCCAAGCACTTTGAGCAACGCTTACAAGCTATGCAGGCCAACGCCCAAGCAGCCGCCAATGCCAGCATCAGTGCCTCTCAAGCGGTCGCCTTGGTACAAAAACAAACCGCAAACTCACGCATCGTTGGCGTACGCTATCATGACAGTAGCAACCGACCCAACCCAAACCGTGCCCGTATCGCCAACAACGCCAATGACAACATCGTCGGCTACCGTGTCATGACCCTTAGTGCGAATGGTCAACCACAACTGTATATCGTCAATGCCTCTAATGGTCAAGTGAGCCAAGCAATTATGCCATCATGGCCATCACGGCCATCACGGCCATCACGCCCAGCGCGTCCGCAACAAAATAATAACCCCAACAACATAGGTAACCCCAACAACAATCAACCGCCTGCGCCGCCTGCCACCAATATCAGCCTAGAGCGCGCCATGCAATTGGCAGCGAACCAAGTGGGTGGTGAAGCCATTGGCGCCCATTTAGGTGGGGATAAAGGAGGTAAAATGGGTCATGGTCCTCGTGACGGTCACCGCCGCTTTAACAGAGACCCACAAATGGGTAATACAGGTATGCCGCCTGCACCAAACCCTGCCCAAAATCAACCACCTAGAACTCCAAGCTATCAAATTGAGGTGGTAAAAGGTAAAGAAGTCTACCATGTCAAAGTTGATGCCCAAACAGGTGCCGTGAGCGATGTCAAATCACTCAACGACTTCAAACGTCGTGCGCCCACTCAACCATAATTGAGTGCCAAATGGCAACCTTGGCTATGAGCAACACCGTCATTCTTAGAATGGCGGTTTTTTGTGTTATAGTCTATTTATTGAACAGTATTCGTTTATAAAGGTAACCCAATGAGAGTATTACTCGTCGAAGATGACGTATTCATTGCCGACAGTCTGATTGATAGTCTAGAAGAAGAAGCGTATGCGGTAGACTGGGCAAAAGATGGGCGAGAAGCGATTTTGACCCTCAAAGTCGAATCGTATGACGTGATTTTGCTAGATTTGGGCTTGCCAGAAATTGACGGCATGAGCGTGCTAGAGACGCTTCGCAGTGCCAAAATCGATACGCCTGTACTGGTGCTGACCGCCCGAGACCAAATCAAAGACCGCGTGAGAGGGCTGGATGCTGGGGCAGATGACTATATGACTAAGCCGTTTGCGATGAGTGAATTACTCGCTCGTATGCGTGTGTTGGTGCGCCGCTCGCAGGGCAATAGCCAAAACACCCTACAAGTCGGCGACTTAACCCTTGATATCAATGCCAAACGCCTCAAACGTGACGGCATAGAAATCGATATTACCGCTAAAGAATACATGCTGCTCACCACTTTTATGACCGCGCCCGATAAAGTGTTTTCAAAAAGTGAATTGGAAAATTCTATCTACAATTGGGAAGCTGGGATAGAGAGCAATGCCATTGAATTTTTAATCTATGGACTGCGCAAAAAAATTGGTCAAAAACGGATTAAAAACATCCGTGGTTTAGGCTGGTATATCAGTGCCGAATCCCAAGACTAACAAAAAGCGATAGAAAAAGGCTCAAAAAAATAGAGACGATCACCGCCAAATAGCCGCGAAAATGACCATGACTACCCCTACAGAAACTGCCCTGCCGTTGCAAAAATCGTTGCAAAAATCACTACAAAAACAATTGCTGGTTTGGATACTTGGCACATTATTATCGATTGGCATTTTGGTACAAATTGCGGTATTTTGCTATACCTATCAAGAGTTTAATACCTCACAAGAAACCAATCTTAGCTATCTTGCTGAGCTGGTCGGCTCGCGCGCGACAGTTCGACTTCCTCCCCGTAACTTGAAGCCTAATAGGCGGCTATCAAACCCAGATAACGATTTTGCACCGCATGACTTACCACCGCCTAGACCACCTATACCAGCTATGATAGCTTCTGCACCTAGTAGTAGCACGCCGACCACTGTTTTCTCGCCCAGTGATGAAAGCAACGTACTACAGTATCAAGGCGTTAAAGACGGTGTGCAAGTTGATATTTTCCCGGCCCGTTTTGGCAAAATTGACACCAATTTTATTGAGCCAATGGCTCACCCGCAATTGATTAATACCCCTATCGGTTTTAGTGAATTAACCCTTGATGATGAAATCTGGAAAGTCTTTCGTAAAGACACCCCAAGGCGGGTGATTTTTGTGCGTCAACCTGTCGAATGGCAGAAAAAAATTGCCTTAAAATCGGCTTGGCAATCCATTATCCCAATTTTACTAACCACCCTGTTGCTGCTTGCGCTATTGCCTTGGGTATTAAAGCGCGTATTGCGTCCGATTCAGATATTAGCTCGGCAAATGGCAAAACGTCACGGTCAAGATCTCAGCTTGATCGAGCTGCCCACTGACAGCCAACATCGCTCGATTCTGCCCAGCGAGCTGATGCCCTTGGTCATTGAAATCAATGAGTTGTTACAACGGGTTGACACGCATATCCAAAACCAAAATCGGTTTATCGCCGATGCAGCACATGAGCTACGCTCGCCGTTGACCGCCATCTCTCTGCAAGTGCAACAACTGCAAAAATACAGTCAAGACGCGGCGATGTATAGCGACCCTGCAAGGCAAGCCAAATTCAAACAAAACATTCATAAGCTCGCTGTCAGAGTGGAACACAATCAACATTTAGTGGAACAGCTACTCACCCTTGCCCGTATGGAAGCCAAGCAATCACAGCTGACCGAGCGCACCAACACGCCCACCGATTTAATCGCAGTGCTACGAGAAGCCATCAAACTGCTATTTCCGATTGCTGATAGCAAAGACCAAACCCTGTCAGTTGACAACCATCTCGCCGCGCTGGGGAGGTCTGCGACGCAGGTCAGTGTAGATGAAACCGCCTTGTTTATCCTTCTCAAAAATTTACTGCAAAATGCCATTTTATACACCCAAGCCACAGGCAATATCGCGGCTGTCATTGACCAGATGGCTATCGATGACTTAACGCAGCCATCAAGCAGCACCGATTCGACCCATGCCACCCAAGACACCCATGCCACCCATACCAACTTAACCAACCCATTGACCCCGACCCCTGTGTTGGTGAACAACACTGGCAACACACTCAATCACCGCGCAAAACGACTCATCGTCCAAGTTGCCGATACCGGCATTGGCATTGATGCAGCGCATTATCAAGACGTCTTTCAACCCTTTTACCGCGTCAATCAAAATGCGTCGAGCGCATCCCTAGCACAAGGACAAACAAGTAGCACACAAACCCATAGCGATACTGCCAAAAAATCTTTTCCTACCAAAGACACAAGCGCCCATTCAGGTTTGACGGGGATTGGCGGTACGGGCTTGGGTTTATCGATTGTTTATCAAATTTGTCAACAAGCCAATATCGATATTTATCTGAGTCCTACGCAACTGGTTGACAACAACGCCCAAACCACTGCCACCACCCAAGGCTTAACGGTAACCTTGGTGTTTCAGCCTGCCTCAAAAACAACGTAATTTTATCAAATCATCGCTACTTTTTTTAAATCATTGTTCAATCTAGTTTTCTCAACCGTATAATTGCGGTATAAAGTACAACAACTATGCTTGGGTAAAACGGAAGTCAACTTTACGATGTTTGATTTTATATTGAAAAAAAATAAAAAAAATGCGCTGGACTCAATGCATGACAAGCAATCGGGTGTGTTTAATAAACTGGTATTTTATAGCGGTTTATTCGCTGTATTGCTTGCGATTATTGAGACAGGGTTTGATTTTAAAGTTTGGTTGCACGGCGTGGCTTCGACGTTTTATTTAATCGTGCTTGGGCTTAATTTTATTGAATTATTGAGTCAATATGTGCAAAAAGGTATACGCTCAAAGCTTGTGCTAACGTTTGATTTGTCCATTGCTTTATTAGTTATTGCGTTATTGGTGACACATTTTTTTGCCGATAACAGTTCTTTTTTATACAAATTCTTGTTTGAAAAATCGCTGATAAAAATTGCGTTGTTGGTTTCTTTTATTCGTCAGTTATTGGTGATGGAGTTTAGCTTTAAGATAGTCGTTGCGCATCCTGCCCAGTTGTTTATTTTAAGTTTTTTATTGCTTATTTTGCTCGGCACGTTTTTGCTGATGATGCCAAATGCCACTTATGGTCATATTGCGTTTGTTGATGCTTTATTTACTGCCACGAGTGCGGTGTGTATTACAGGTCTGGCGGTAAAAGATACCGGCGCTTTTTTTACGCCATTGGGTCAAATCATTATCATGTGTTTGTTTCAATTGGGCGGCTTAGGAATTTTAACTTTTGCTACCTATTTTAGCTATTTTTTTCGAGGGCGCATCAGTTATCAGACACAGCTACAGATTGGGCATGTGACCTCAGCCAATCGTATGAGTGATGTGCTAAAGACGCTCAAAGTAATTTTTGCGGTCACCTTTGCGGTGGAATCCGTAGCAGCCATGGCGATTTATCTCAGTATGCTTGATGTCCCTATGAGTATCCATCGTCGCATCTTTTTTTCGGTTTTTCATGCCATCTCTGCATTTTGTAATGCAGGTTTTTCAACGATGAGTGATAGCTTATATGAGTTACAACTGCGGTTTAATTATCCGTTACAAATGGTTGTGGCGGTGACGTTTTTGTTTGGGGGGTTGGGGTTTGCGATAGTTGCCAATGTCGTGGAATATTTGCGCCATCAGCTGATGCGCCTGTTGTTTCCTAACCGCTCACGATATGGTGCCAAGCCGTGGCTACTGAGTATCAATAGCCGCATTAGTTTAGTGACGACATTGTCCTTGCTAGTGCTTGCCTTTGTCAGTGTGCTTGTATTTGAGTGGCAAGGTACTTTAACTGAGCATACCAGTGTCATAGGCAAACTTGTGACAGGGTTTTTTGTGGCAGCTGCACCGCGCTCATCAGGAATCAACGTGGTAGACATGGCACAGTTAGCGCCACCAACTGTGATGCTTACCATTGCACTCATGTGGGTTGGGGCAGCCCCAAACTCTACAGGTGGTGGTATCAAAACCACGACCTTTGCGGTCGCTGTGCTCAATATTGTGTCACTGGCACGTGGCTATTCTCGTATCGAAATATTCCGTCGTGAAATTGCGGATATCTCAGTGAAGCGGGCATTTGCGATTATCTGTTTGTCAGTGATTATCATTGCGTTTGGTTGTACGTTAATACGCTGGGCAGAGCCCAACATGAGTATGACAGAAGTGTTATTTGAAAGTGTTTCTGCTTACACCACCACAGGGTTAAGCTTAGGTATCACCCCGCATTTAAGTGCGTTTAGCAAATCTGTCCTGATTGGGCTGATGTTTTGTGGACGGGTTGGGGCGTTGACCATCTTAATTGCGTTATTAAATCGTCCAAGGCACCAAAGCTATCGCTATCCTAGCGAAGAGATTATTATCACCTAAAGATAAATTGATAAGGTATAGATATGAAATACATCATCGTCGGTCTAGGCAATTTTGGCTCATCACTTGCCACCAAACTCACCAGTCAAGGGCATGAGGTCATCGGTATTGATATCGATATGGATAAGGTTGAGCGCTACAAAGAATCCATTTCGCACACGATTTGTATCGATTCTACCAGTGAAAACGCCGTCTCAGGATTACCCATCGCCCAAACAGATGTGGTGCTCATTACTATTGGTGAAGACCAAGGGCAAAACGTGATGGTCACTGCCCTATTCAAAAATCTCAATGCCAAATATATCATTAGCCGAGCGATTAACCCACTGCATGAAAAAGTGCTACAAGCATTGGGGGTTGATGATATCATCCAACCTGAAAACGAGGCGGCAACCCACTGGGCAAAGAAACTCTCGCTAATTGGCTTAATTGATTCGTTTGAGCTCGATAACGATTATAGTATTGTTCAAATACAAACACCGCCTACATTTTACGGTAAAACAGTTCACGCGCTTGATTTAATCAATCAATTTAATGTGATGCTGTTAACTACCATTTCATTTCACCAAACCCAATTTGGCTTTGGTCGAAATCAAACTAAATCCAAAATTGATGGCATTGTACATCCAGATTTTGTCATTGAGCCTGATACGGTTTTAGTATTATTTGGGGAAACCCATGACTTAAGACGACTGTTCAAGTATATGCACGCCTCCCAGAATTCGTAACAATAGCCCATCCAAGCATTTAGTCGTTGTGGCTAAGTTTTGATTTTCGCTAGGCTTCTTGTGTTTTAACAACGGCTTGTGACCTTGTAAGCCGTCAGCCAAAATTTTTGGTCACAAAATGGTCACGTTTTGGTCACAAGCGTTTGGTCACGTTAGTTTTATTTAAATATTAAAAATAGATGTCTTTTCAACTTAACAATCAAAATCAATTTTCTTAATCACATCAAGAGAGAAATACGTAAAACAATATATTTTTTAAAATCAATAATTTAGTACAAAATTTAAGCCAAAAAAAACCTCAAATCAGGGGAGATTTGAGGCATAAAACTTTAAAAATTTCGTTTTTAAATCCACTAAAATAAGTGGCGCAGCGGACGGGACTCGAACCCGCGACCCCCGGCGTGACAGGCCGGTATTCTAACCAACTGAACTACCACTGCACGGTAGCTGATAACGATGATATAGGTTGGTGGGTCGTGACGGATTCGAACCGCCGACATTCTGCGTGTAAGGCAGACGCTCTACCAACTGAGCTAACGACCCTGACAGGCAATCTATTAGCCAATCAAGTTGCTTCAATATCATCGAAGTGACGCGTATTATATAGACTTGTCATGGATTGTCAACTAGTTATTTAAAGATTTTTTCGCTATCTTTTTGCAAGCTTGGCATCGCTTTTTCTAATTGGGTTGTGTCACCTATCAGGGTCGGCATCATCACCTGCACAAACTCACTGGAAACTTGCGATTGTTTGCTCAAGATGCGTTGTCCCATTGGGGTTTCATAAAATTGGTTGAGGGCATCGACTTCAGCTTGGGTATAGGTTTTTTTGGCAATCGCTTGATAAGCTTGTTGCAGTTGCTGTTTAGAGATGGGTTGGTCTAATTGCTGTCCCAAGACGGTGCTATATTTGACAAAGATATTTTTAAGTTGCTTCTGCGCATGACGGCTAAAAATACCCGCGTTTTCATCTGTAGGCAATTCTTGGGGTAGCCCTTTCATCATATTGGCAGCTTGCTGACGTTGGGCAAGCATTTCATCAATCATTTTCTCGATATGTAGCACCTTGATAAGCTTGTCAAGCGATGCATCCGTGGGCTGGGTTTGCAATTCATTGATAGTCGTAACTGGTGGTTGAGCATTGACTGGGTTGTTTTGAATGATTAATTCGGCGTAAGCAGGATTAACCAGCATAGTCATGCTAGATGATACCAATAAGGCTAGCCCTGCTAGCTTTTTAGGGGTTAATGACCATAATAGGTGTAACGGTTTGTTGGATTTTTTAGAGGGATATTGATGACGCATTTTTTTGCCTATTTGATATCACATTGAGGAATGTTGTTACTTTGGAAACGTAATGCTTTACGCATCTGTGCGGCTTTTTGGCGACATTCTTGCAAGCTATCTTTGATTTCAAGGGGTGGCACACGGGTGGGCTTGCCATGTTTATCCACCGCTACCATGGTAAAGTAACAACTGTTGGTATGGCGTATCGTACGGTTTTGGATATTTTCTGCTTGCACTCGTATACCCACTTCCATCGAAGTTTTGCCCACATAATTGACGCTTGCCAAAAAGGTGACCAACTCCCCTACATGAATCGGCTCACGAAAAATCACCTGATCCACCGATAGCGTCACCACGTAACCACCACTATAACGACTGGCACAAGCATAGGCCACTTGGTCAAGCATCTTTAATAAATCGCCGCCATGCACATTGCCAGTGAAGTTTGCCAAATCAGGTGTCATCAGCACAGACATGGTAAGTTCGTTTTGTAAAGGGGCAACTTGCAAATTTTGATTTGATTCAATGGCGTTGGGCACAATGACGATCCTTCTGAATTCATATAACAACTATCATAAAAAATTATTAACCTCGGCATCTTAGCTGTTTACTAACTTAGCTTTAAATCAATGCTGTGAATCAACCTGACCCATACCGTGATGCCTTAATCGCTAAAGTAGCAAATTCGCCTTATCATCACAATAACCAATCAGTAACTGACTGACTACTAGCTAAAATCTAGTTAAATAATAAACCGTTGTGCAATAGAATGGTTGAAAAATAAAAAAATCCGAAGATTTTTTGATATAGGGCTTGACAGTCACCGTTAATTTGCTAAAATACGCACCACTTAAACGCTGCGATGATTTTTGCAGGTTTAACAAAAAATTCTACCGCTTATTCTCCAATAGCTCAGTCGGTAGAGCAATGGACTGTTAATCCATGTGTCCCTGGTTCGAGCCCAGGTTGGAGAGCCATATTAAGAAGACCTTTAACATTGCTTGTTAAAGGTCTTTTTTTATGTGGCATTTTTTATCTATCGTTATTGCTATGAGTCATTTTGATTGCTAGGGGTCATTTTGTATCATGAATTTTATTGATATTTTTTGCTAAAAAATGCTTGACTCATTTTTTAAATCTCAGTAATATACGCACCACTTGATTATCTGTTCTCCAATAGCTCAGTCGGTAGAGCAATGGACTGTTAATCCATGTGTCCCTGGTTCGAGCCCAGGTTGGAGAGCCAATCAAGCCAAATTCTGTTGTATATTTTGAACCCGTTCCCTTGTGAATGGGTTTTTTTATGAGCAAAGTTTAGCAATTTGCTCTTTACTACGCCTTTATTCGATACCCTATTATCTCACTTGCTAAAGTACTATAAGATACTATTGATAAGGTACTACTTATGACGCTGTCGTTTTCCCCTAGCCAATCTCAATTTTTAGCCCTACAACAAGCGATTAATAAAGATCGCATCACCCAGCTAGTGAGCGATCATCAGCAAGGCAAGCTGTCGTCAGATGATAAATCTTATTATGAAAGCTTAATTACCCAATTTATCGAGTTAATCAAGCTGCCTGATAGCGCGCATTTAGCCATGCAGCTTTTACCAGAATTCAAAATCACCGTGCCAGCCTTGCTTGATGGCATGGCTTATCGCGCAGTGTCCGATAAAAACCCGAAAGCCTGTGTGTTTGCCGCATATATGATTGACCAATCGCTGTTGCAGCGTGATATGACGCCCCTGTTTAATGTGATTATTGAATTCGGTACCCCTGAACTGTGGGTTGAATTGGTAAAAAAAGTAAATAATGCCCCTGCTGATCGCATCGTTGAGAAGGTTTATCAATGCGATAAATCGGTACAGACCTATTGGGAACAACAAATTTTGTAAAGAAATTTCGCCTGATTGTCGCGTGCAGCGTTAAGCTAATCCAACATTTGGCTAAGATTTTTGTAGGAATTTTACCTTTGCCTTGCTTGTTTCTCGCCAATGAAATAATTACACTAGGTTAAAGATATCTAATTGCGCTCATTGCGCTAAACTTTCCGTCTAATTGATAATTTGGTTACATCTAGCTTCATTGCTAAAAATTGATCACACGCGAGGCATGCAAATGATTACTAAAATCAAAAAAAATCAACAAGTCATGGTTCCTATCCATATCAAAATCACTGAAGAAATGCGGGATTTGTTGGCCCAAGTCGCCAAAAATCATGGTTTTCCACGTATTCAAGGCTTGATTCGCTTATATATTCGCCGTGGACTTGATGCTGAGAATGTGGGCTACTCACTCGCCAAAGACAGCCGCTTTATCGAAAAGCTGAAGCGTCAAGGGGTATCCGACGAGGTAATTTTTGAAGCGATTGAGGAGACAGCCAATGAGCCAGAAGCCAAAGCAAACGATACGGCAAAACCTTAAGCATTTTTATCCTCATAAAAAAACCCAAAACACAAATGTTTTGGGTTTTTTAAGATTCATCAACGCTTTTATAGGCTTATTCTTTATACAATTATACAGTGGGATGATGCTCAATAGGTGGTAATGGCTGACCATTGAGCGCGGCGTCCAAGCGCTGTTTGTCTAGCGCATTTTCCCAACGTGACACGACAATCGTCGCACAGGCATTACCGGTTAAGTTGGTCAATGCACGGCACTCTGACATAAAGCGGTCAATCCCTAAGATAAGCGCCATCCCTTCGATTGGCACAGTTGGCACCACCGCCAAAGTGGCTGCCAAAGTGATAAAACCAGCGCCCGTGATACCTGCCGCGCCTTTTGAGCTTAACATCGCAACCAATAATAACGTAATTTCTTGGGTCAACGTCAAATCAATATTACAGGCTTGCGCGATGAATAACGCTGCCATGGTCATATAGATATTGGTACCATCTAGGTTAAATGAATACCCTGTTGGAATCACCAAACCGACCACTGATTTTTCGCAGCCTGCGCGTTCAAGTTTTTGCATCAAGGTTGGTAGTGCTGCTTCTGATGAACTGGTGCCTAACACCAATAGCAATTCATCTTTGATGTATTTGATCATCTTGATGATTGAAAAGCCGTTGTAACGTGCCACAGCACCGAGTATCACCAGCACAAATAGCAATGAAGTGATATAAAAACAGGCTATCAAAAAGGCTAAGTTACCCAGTGAGTGCACGCCATACTTACCAATGGTAAATGCCATCGCACCAAACGCACCAATCGGCGCGGCTTTCATCAAGATTTCAACCGCTTTAAACACAGGCGCAGATAACTCTTGAAAGAAGTTTAACACGGGACGAGCACGATCACCCACGGATGCTAACGAAACACCAAACAGCACTGAAACAAATAACACTTGCAGGATATTCCCTTCCGTCAGTGGACTTACCATGGTTTCCGGAATGATATTCATCAAAAAACCGGTAATGGTACTATCGTGCGCTTTGCTAACATACTCAGACACTTTAGCCGCATCTTTCCCTGTTGCCAACGTGGCTGGATCGATATTGAGACCCGCGCCAGGTTGCAACACATTGGCAACCACAAGACCGATAATTAATGCCAAAGTTGAAAAGGTAATGAAGTACAGCATCGCTTTACCAGCAACACGACCGACTCGCTTCATATTGCTCATACCAGCAATACCCGTCACCACTGTCAAGAAAATAACGGGGGCGATAATCATTTTAACCAATTTAATAAATGCATCACCCAGTGGTTTCATTGCCTCACCCACTTCTGGGGCAAAGACGCCAAGCAAGATACCCAGTACAATGGCGATAATCACTTGTACATACAGAATTTGGTACCATTTACGGGGTTTGGGGGGTTCCACGAGTGTCGTGGTATCGATAGGTATCATGACAGATACACTCCTTTATCTGACGAACCCTAAAACTGGGATAAGGTTACATTTGCGATAAAAATTGTGGAACAAATTTAGCCAAATAGTCGCACAACCTTTAGAATTTTATCAACAATCATTAGAAAATCTAATGGATTGCAGTGCTGCGTATATTAACAATGTGATAACGTATCAGCAAGGTAATTTTCAACATTATTGTTAAGCTGCAATGGGTCACATGGAGGCACTAAAACAATCCGTTGTATCAATATTTTTAGACGCAGGATTGGTGGGTTTTTGAGCGTTATTCGCATCAATATTTTGCTTAACATTAGCGCAAGGTATGAAGCTCAGGTATTAAGCCAAGGTGTACAGCATAGTTATCCAACTTTCTATTTAGCTTTCTTTTGCTAATATTTTTTGCATTAACGTAAAAAAATGCTTGCATTGTTATTTCACTTGTATATAATAGCCACCACAATTTGGAAGCTTGGCAGAGCGGTTGAATGCACCGGTCTTGAAAACCGGCAAGGGTGCGAGCCCTTCGAGAGTTCGAATCTCTCAGCTTCCGCCATATTAAAAAAACCCCTGACTTAATTAAGTTTTGGGGTTTTTTATTGCCTAAGATTTATCCCTATGAATATCATTCTTTTACCGCAAAATACCTCATCGACCGCTATTATTGATGATAAAACGAGCGTTATGCATTTAAAACAGGTCCTTAAAGTGACATTGGGCGACACAGTGAAAGTCGGTATCAAAAATGGTCATTTAGGCACAGCGGTTGTGAGCAATATCCACGATTCAAGTATCGAATTATCGCAAATCCACTGTACTATTGCGCCACCTGCCAAACTGCCGCTGACTGTTATTTTGGCAATTCCCCGCCCCAAGGTATTGCGTCGGTTATTTCTGGACATGACGGCGATGGGTGCCGAGGATATTATCTTGGTCAATAGTTACCGTAGTGAAAAGAGCTACTGGCAAACCCCATTTTTAACTCAACTTGACACCTATATCCATGAAGGCTTACAACAAGCCTGTGATACCGTCAGCCCAACCGTGAGCCTCAAAAAACGCTTAAAACCCTTTGTTGAAGATGAACTACCTGCTTTAATTGCAGGCAAACAGGCGATTTTGGCACATCCTTATGCCAATGAGCAGTTTACCCAAGTGTGGGACAATGCCCTGCCACATGTGCTAGTGATTGGAGCTGAAGGCGGCTGGATCGATTATGAAGTCGAATTGTTCAAAACTTCTGGATGCCAAGTGGCGCATATTGGCAATCGCATCTTACGCACTGAGAATGCCGTGAGTGTGCTATGCGGTCATGCACTGTTAACTAGCCAATAAAATAGCCCTTAAAAATCGCCCTACATTGACGTCAAATAACCTGCTATCGCCAAAGTTAAGCCAACACGAGTCTGAAAAAATCATTACAACATCATAACAATTTTGTCTTGGGATTGATTTTGCATAAGGGTGTATGATATTTCCTGCTTCATGTCATAACGATAAAATTAAATAATATTGCATAACTAGATAACATGACTAGATAATATAACGAGATAAAAAGGAAAGCTGATGAAAGCGAGTGATATCTTAGATAACGCGACGTTTATGCCTTTTACTGCCCCACCTTGTTCGAATGGTCCTTACGAATTTTTTGACCGCGAATACTTTATTATCACCTACCGCACCGATCCCGAAAAACTGCGTGCTATCGTACCTGAGCCACTCCAAATCACTGATGAGGCACTGGTGAGTTACGAGTTTATCCGCATGCCCAACAGCACAGGTTTTGGCAACTATACCGAATCGGGACAAGTAATTGAAGTGATTGATGCCGAAGGCCGTCATGCCAATTATACCCATTGTATGTTTTTGGATGACTTTGGACCTACCGCGGGCGGGCGTGAGCTGTGGGGTTTTCCAAAAAAAATGGCGTCGCCTGTATTAACCGTCGACAATACCGACACCCTACTTGGCACCCTCGACTATGGTAGTGTGCGCGTAGCCACAGGCACTATGGCGTATAAATATGATGAGCTGGACAAAGCCACTGTCAAAGCCAATATGGAAAAAACGCCCAATTATTTGTTAAAACTCATTCCCCATGTCGATGGCACACCGCGTATTTGTGAGCTGGTGCGCTATTATTTGACTGATGTAGAAGTTAAAGCAGCCTATACAGGACCTGCTACCTTACAGTTATTTGACCATGTGATGGCACCCGTGTCAAAATTGCCTGTGCTAGAAATCGTCAAAACCTCTCATATTATTGCTAATCTCACCCTGGCGTTGGGTGAAGTAGCGGTAGACTATATTGCCGAGGCGCAAGCCCGTCCCCATAGTAACTTTCAATAATTAATTTTCAATAATTAAAACCGTCATCATAAAACCACTTTGTCATAAAAACTTAAGGAGAAAAATATGGCTACTCAACTCACTACTGATTTAACCGGTAAAGTCGCACTCGTCACTGGCTCTGCAAGTGGTATCGGCCGCGATATCGCAGAAACCTACGCCAAAGCAGGCGCTGCGGTAGGTATTGCAGATATCAACCCAGATGCGGCGCAAGCAACCGTGGATGCAATCAAAGCCGCAGGCGGTAAAGCGGTTGCCATTGCAATGGATGTGACCAATGAAGACGCGGTAAATGCTGGCGTGGATAAACTGGTACAAGAATTTGGTGATATTGATATTTTGGTGTCCAATGCCGGCATCCAAATCATTAATCCAATCGACCAATTTAGCTACGCTGATTGGAAAAAGATGATTGCCATTCATCTAGACGGTGCTTTTTTGACTACCAAAGCGGCACTTAAATACATGTATCAAAATGATAAAGTAGGTACCGTCATTTATATGGGCTCCGTACACTCGCATGAAGCATCAGCCCTAAAAGCGCCGTATGTCTCTGCCAAACACGCGCTATTAGGTCTAGCCCGCGTATTGGCTAAAGAAGGCGCCGCTCACAACGTGCGCTCATACGTGGTATGTCCAGGCTTTGTCAAAACCCCACTGGTTGAAAAACAAATCCCAGAACAAGCCAAAGAAAAAGGCATATCTGAAGAAGAAGTGGTAAAAAATGTAATGCTAGGTCAAACCGTTGACGGTGAATTTACTACAACTGATGATATCGCTCAATTAACCTTATTTTTAACGGCCTTCCCAACCAATGCGATGACAGGTCAATCATTTATCGCAAGTCATGGTTGGTTTATGAAATAGGTGACTCTTGGCTTATAAAACCAAAGTACGAAAATAAACTACAAAACTGACTAATAAAAAAGGACTAGCCAAGCTAGTCCTTTTTTTTTGCGTTTGCATGCTACATAACTGGTTAATTCATGGGTTACAGATCGTCAATGAACTTTCGACCATCACTCGCCACAGGTTCATGGTCAATTTTTTGAATCTCTGATTTTATAAGCTGTTCATTGTTATCAGCGATACATTGCATGATCATGGCAAGTTGTTGCTTGGTCGCATCTTGATATTTTTCTGCTAAGATTTGCCCAACATGACCTGCAGTTTGGGCGGATTTTGGATTGGCAAGCCAGTGAGCCAGTTGCTGCGTTAATTCATCACTACCATTGACTTGCGCCAATGCACCCGCTTGTTTTAACTGATCCACAATCAGTTGGCAAGATTGGGTATATTGCCCCATAATAATCGGCTTGCCGACAATGGCTGCTTCTATCGGATTATGTCCCCCGATATTCACCAAAGACCCACCGACAATGGCAATGTCTGAAAGAGCATACCACACGCCAAGCTCACCCATACTATCTGCCAAATAAACGCTCTGGTTTTTGGCAGGTTCGCCATCTTGACTACGCCGAATCACCGACAAATTTTTGGAATCAATCAATTTGGCGACATCATCAAACCGCTCGGGATGACGTGGTACGATAATGAGTAGCGGATGACGGTTGGCATACTGGGCTTTCACGGTTAAAAAACTCTCTAAAATTGCCAATTCTTCGCCTTCATGGGTGCTGGCCGCCAAAATCACGGCGCGATCTGACAAGTCCCAACTTTCTCGTAACTTTTCGGCACGGCTTAGCATCAACGGGTTGGTTTTACTAGACCATTTAAGCGAGCTGGCAATACGAATTTTGTCACTGGTAGCGCCCAATTGGCGAAAGCGTTTGGCAGAATCGCTGTCTTGGGCGATGATAAGGTTTAAGTTCTCCATCATGCTTTGGCTAAGCTTGGCAGCTTTTTGATAGCCCTTAAAAGATTTTTCTGACAAGCGACCATTGACCAAAATCGTGGCAATTTGACGATTGCTCAGTTCAGCAAGCGTGGTGCCCCACAATTCAGTCTCGATAAATAGCGCGGCGACGGGTTGGACATGGGTCAAAAATTTATCAATCACCGCTTTGCTATCGACCGGTACAAAACTATGGTACACCTTGCCTGCTGCTATCTCAGGCGCAAACAGCTGTTCGACGCGGTGATAGCCTGTATGAGTAGTATTGGTCACCCACAGGGCATAGCCTTGCGCGAGCAAATCTCTTAAAATCGGCTCGGCGGTATTGGTTTCACCGAGGGACACCGCATGACACCAAATCATCGGCTGGCGGGTGTGAATCTCGGGAAACACTTGACCAAAGCGTTGCTGCTTTTCATTAGGCAAGGTGGTTTTGCTCGCAAGTTTTAGTTGGTATAGTGGCTTTAACAGCGATATAGCGAGACGATAGTATAAGGGTGTGGCTTGCATAACGACTCTTGAAACAACTTAATAAAAAAATGCCGTTATTGTAAAAAACGAGGGCTAAAATAGCAATAAAAAAACCCTACTTACAAAGTAGGGTTTTTGAACTTAGAGGTTCGCTAAATTCAAGACCAGCCATTAGGCTTGTTCTGTCCAGCGTTTTTGTGATTCTTTAATCACCGCTTTGGCTTCTTCAATGTCGCCCCAGCTTTCAACTTTGGTTGTGCCCGCTTTTTTCAAATCTTTATAATGATTGAAATGGAACTCAATTTGCTTAATCAATTGCTGTGGTAAATCTGCTAAGGTATTGATAGCGTTACCGTTGTTGCGGTCATCGGCAGGTACCACCACCACTTTATCATCTACTTCACCATCATCCACGAATTTCATCACGCCAATAACTTTGGCTTCGATAAAGATGCCTGTTGGTAGCGGAGTGTCAGTGATGATCAGTGCGTCTAATTCGTCGCCATCTTCATCAAGGGTTTGTGGAATAAAACCATAGTTGGTAGGTTTGGCAAATAATTGTGGCTCTACGCGGTCAAGTTGCATCACGCCAAGTTTACGGTTCCATTCGATTTTGTTGTTTGAACCCGCTGGAATTTCGATAACCACGTTAATCACGCCGCCATCAACATCACCCGCATCAAGAATTTGGTTAAAATCTGCCATGAGTTTTTCCTGTTTGTTAGTAAAGTTGTTTACAAAACTGCTTGTAAAAAAGTAGCCTAAAAGTGGGTTGATTATAGCAAAGTCTGTTGGCTTTCTCTATTTTTTCCCGCCGCAACTTGTAGGAAATTATGAATATGCATAGGCAAGTTTGGAATTAAAAAATTGGTTGTTTAACATCCTGTGTTAATTAAAATCCACTTACTTTTCAATAAACTTGGCTTTGTCTTTAAACATACATTCATCATACACCGGGCATTTGCCACATTCTGGACTTCTAGCTTTACAAGTATAGCGCCCATGCAAAATCAAATAATGGTGCGCGTCTAATATATAGTCCTGTGGTATTCGAGCAATGAGTTTATCTTCCACTTCTCGCACATTCTTACCCGTTGCCAAGCCTGTGCGATTGCCGACACGAAAAATATGCGTATCCACTGCCATGGTGGGCTGCCCAAAGGCGGTATTGAGCACCACATTGGCAGTTTTTCGCCCTACCCCTGCTAGGCTTTCAAGCTCGTGGCGGGTTTGCGGTACTTCGCTAGCAAATTTATCCACCAAGTCTTGGCAGCATTTCATCACATTTTTGGCTTTACTATTATATAGCCCAATGGTTTTGATATAGCTTTTTAGCCCTGCTTCACCCAAATCCAAAATTGCTTGCGGGGTATTGGCAACGGTATACAGTTTACGGGTAGCCAGATTGACACTGACATCGGTGGCTTGTGCCGACAGTATGACCGCGATCAACAATTCAAAGTTGCTCTGATATTCCAGTTCCGTCTCTGGTTTTTCAATGGCTGCGGCTAATTTTTGGAAAAACGGCAACACGTTTTTATTGGGCATGCGCCGTGAGGGCGGTGTCTCTGCGGTTTTGGGCACTTGGATTTTTGGTTTGATGTTGGCAACCATTATGCACTCTTTATGTTATGGCAGTGTCGCAAGTTGCTGCTGCAAGGCTTGCAACAAGGCTTGTTTATTGTCATCAGCGCGTACGGCAAGTTGTTTTTCTAATTTTTTGATTCGGGTGCGTAGTTTTGCCGCTTCAATGGCGTTTTTTGCCGCTGCTTCATCGATATCGACTTTGATATCATTGAGTTTGGCTTGTACCATACTGACCACAGGTTTGGCATTGGTGTTGTCATTGACTTGGCGTTCGATACGCTCAAGGTGCGCGTAGTAGCGCGCGCGTAATCCGTCTTGCTCGGTTTGCCTTGTCGCGTCATCCATCAACCGTGTGAAGGGCACCAGCTCGATGCAGTCCACTGGACAGGGGGGCAAACACAGCTCACAGCCTGTGCATAGGTCGGTAAAAATGGTGTGCATGCGTTTACCTGAGCCAATAATGGCATCGACAGGACACGCAGGGATACATTTGGTACAGCCAATGCAATCTTCTTCTCGAATGATGGCTCGCATTTCCATCGGACGATTGGTAGCGGGATCGGTTTGCCACTTTGATGCTTCAGCTGTTAGTGGTATACGCCCAAGCAGCTTGCCGATTTGGTCGGTGACTGATTGTCCACCGGGCACGCATTGGTTATGCGACTCGCCCAGTGTAACAATGGCGGTGGCATACGGCAGACAGCCTTCAGGATGACCGCATAGCCCGCATTGCGTTTGCGGCAGGACTTGGTCAATTTGTTGTATTAATCGTTGATGCTCGATACTTAGGCTATTTAAGTTTAACGTATTAAATAGATTGGGTACCTCGAAAACAGGTTGGCTATCAGACATGGCTCAATTTTTATTCACTATAATCATCAGTGTATATTTTAGCATAGCTCATGCCTATTTCGCCTATAACCTATCAATACAAAACAGCAATACAAATCACTTAATCAATCTGTTTAAGATTGGTAATGCTGTTTAACCCATTGGATCAGTTGGTAAGCAATCGTGCCTTTTGGCGGGATGATAGGCCCATTTTCATCTAAGCTATCTATATCAAAAAATTGGGCATCCATCAGCTCATTGTTATCTATGGTGATATCGCCACTTTGGTACTCTGCAATAAACCCTACCATTAAATTGCTGGGGAAAGGCCACGGTTGGCTGCCAAAATAGCGCAAATTGCCGACAGATAACCCCACCTCTTCCATCACTTCACGATGCACGCATTGCTCTAAGCTCTCACCGACTTCCACAAAACCTGCCAGCACGGTATACATTTTGCTATCTGTCGCCCGTAGATGATGCGCCAACAAAATCTGCGGTTTATCCGCGGTGGTTTTGATGATGGCGGTGATGATACAAGGCTGCACTCGGGGATATTGGTGGTAGTGGCAGCTGGGGCAAACGGTGGCATTTTCAATGGGGTGTAACTCCGTGGGCGTACCGCAGCGGCTACAAAATTGATGATCTTGACGCCAGCGTAACAGCTGCATGGCTTTGGCTAATTGGCTGGTTTGCAGCGCATCAAGGCTGCCAATCAGATGTCGAAAGCGCAGAAACTCAATTTGTCCTGTAATCTCTTCTGGCAATTGTGACAAGTCGATATCTCGATGGGCAATGGCATAAATGCTGTTGCCTGCCTCATCGGTGTCCACTTTAACTGCCTGATCGGGCACATCTTCACAACGATAAAAAAAAGGAAGTTCGCCTATACAAGCGAACTTATCGTTATCACAAATAAGCAAATCATGGTGTAATGCGGTCATATTGTTTACCAAATTACCCTAAGCCACAAGCATGTGTTGTAAGCTGCGATAGCCGACATACATTGCATGGTTGCCAGCGGGTTTGTTCGTTTCAAGACTTTCTAGATAATAATCGGCTGATATCACAATATCGGCAATTTTAGCAAGCTCATGCTCTGACAACTCGCGACCCTGTTGCTCGATTAAGTTTTGTAGCACTGTGGCACCGCGTTTTAGCAGTTGGCTTTGTCGAGGCAAGTTTAGAAATAAGCAAGCACCCGAGATAGTGCGCATGATATCAGGCACAGGCGTGATATGTAAAATATCTTTGTCGGTGTCATTTAGATAATCATTGAGCGCAGTTTCAATGATGGCAATGGCGGTACGGCTTTCTTGGACGAGCGTGTTATGCGCTGTTTCAATTTGATGTAGCGAAATAGTTTGGTTGTACACGGGCAATGTTACCGCACCTGGGGTATGTAATTTTGCCAGGTTAATCGCCGCATTTTCTGCCATCATTAAAGTGCCAAGCAATTCATCAAAATCATCAGGCGTTGGCTGCGTCCAAGTTTTTACTTTGCCAATTTGTTGAGTCAGCGCTGCACTCACCTCATTTAAATTTAAGGTTTTAAACACGCTACTTAAATCATGCAAACGCTGCGCCATGCTATCAATCTCATCTGGACTTGAATTGAGATTAACTTGGCGAGCATAACTGTCACTGGCAGATTTAATCAAATCAATTTCTTGCTGGATGAGCTGGTTAAGCGTACTGGTCACGTCACGGTCAGGTCCAAATAAGAAGCGGCGCATGGTTTTTAGCTGGGTTTCGTCTAAAGTATTGGCCGAGAATTTGTGCTGAATTTGCAAGGCAAGCTGGCTATCTCTTGAACTGGCAAATTGCACCAAATCCGCAAAGCGAGAATCATTGACAGGTAGATAGTCATTAAATTGTTGTTCAACAAAAATGAGCGCCCGCTTTTGCAGGCTGCTAAGCGGTAAAGCCGCTGCCAAATCTGATACAGCCGCATCAGCAGCATGCCAAAACAAACTATCGGTACGTTTCGAAACCATTTCACACGCAGCTTGCATGGCTTTGAGTTTTTCTCGCTCTTTAGGCGATAATTTATTGCTGTGTGCGGTGAGTGCTACGCTTAGACCTGCGCGATAAGCTTCCACCAGTTTTTTTGGGTTAATGCCGAGTGATTTTAACGGTTGGTAATTTTGTTCTGGATTGGCAATCACGATACTGCTGTTTTTGTTGGCAGTTAAGTCTGATAGCTGCAACGCTGGCTGATTCAAATCGCTGTGAAGTTGATTGATAATCGGCAACAACAACGAAGGTTCAATGGTCTCTTTAAGTAATACAAACTCGATATAACGCGCTAACGTCATGATACCTTCTGACACATCCATCATCATGTCATTATTGGGTTGGTCGCGCTCATCATAGAGTTTTTGCAGTCCTGCCGATAGGCTATTGGCAAGTTCATAGCCTTCCTCTAATTGAATCAACCGCAATACTTTTGCCAGTTGTGCCAAGGTATCCACGGAATCGAGTAGCAAAGGCGCTTGACTACTGTCGTCATTAAACTCACTTAAATGCATCTCGGCATCATGTAGCGTCACGGCAATTTCAGGTCTTAATAAATGCAATGAAGGCAAATCAAAATTGGTGGCCGTTAGTTTTTGTGAGTTAGGACTTGGCAGACTCATGTTTTTTTATCCAAAATGATTTTAGGGTGATAAAGGTAAAATGACCGTGTTTAGGTGTTTTTAACGTAGACTTGCATATTAATCCAACGCGCCTATGACAGCTACGCTTATTGCTGATTATTGTAAGACGTCCCTATGCAAGTGTCTATGTCAAAGTGTTAATACCCGCACAATAATTACACTTTATCATGAAATTTTGCCCATCAAAGAAATGACGTGACAAAATTTAATGCGGCATTTTTTATTGTTAAACACTCGCCCAGTTTTCAGCTAGCTGAGGGTTTTTATCTTTTAAGGCGTTAAGCCATTCAAGATGCGCCTGCTCAGCATCACTACTCGCCAAAAAGCGCTTGATAGTCGTGCTAAAACGCTGATGCTCAGTTGCGCCGCCGACACCGCCGCCGACATCATCATCAATCGCCAACGCAACCTGTCCACCTGTCATCGCCAGATACACTTCCGCTAAAATCTCGGCATCGAGTAACGCGCCGTGGAAGGTACGGTCTTGTTTACCGACATTGAGACGTTTCACCAGCGCATCCAAGGTATTGCGCTGCCCTGCGAACATGCGTTTGGCGATGGCAAGGCTGTCTGTCACGGTGACGGTTTGGTTGATATCAGGCAAGCCAAGGCGCGCAAACTCAGCTTGCAAAAAGCTCATGTCAAACCCCGCGTTATGCGCGATGAGTTCTGCGCCTTGCAAAAAGTCATAAATCGCTTCACCGACTTGCTCAAACACGGGCATATCATTTAAAAACACATTGTGAATGCCATGAACGCGAATGACTTCCTCACCCATCTCAATTTTTGGGTTGATATAGACATGCAGTTTTTCACCGGTAAAACGTCGATTAATCATCTCAACGATACCGACCTCAATGATACGGTCACCATTTTGCGCTTCAAACCCTGTGGTCTCAGTATCGAGAATCAGCTGGCGATTGGCAGTTCCTTTGTGTTTGGCGATGGGTAATAAAGGTATAAAAGTCGGGTTGGGCTGGCTGGTGATACCGTTAAATACGGGACGCTGAGCAATCAAGCTGTCATCTTGCGGGAAAAATTGCCCTTGCGGATTGGTGAACACCGCAAAATGTGGGTTAGCACTTGTTGGCGAGTGGATCGGCTGTCCCCCTAACGATGATTGAGTTGATACATCGATGCTAGTTTGAGTATGGATAGCTTGATTATGGCCGGCTTGAGCCTTGCTTGTTTGGGTAGTGTTTGTGTGAATAGTGCTCGAGTTTGGTTCACCGTCGAGTGCCTGCAAAAAGATATCCCCCATCATCTCACTGTCGGCAAACTCTAGGTCTTGCGCGTCATCAAAAGACGTACCGCTAAAATCGCGGGTTAACGCTGAGTGATTGAGGACTGGGTTGTTATCGGTTGATATTGGGTTCATGAGCGGGTCTTTTTTTTTACTATCAAAATCAGGGTTTTTATCACTAAAATCCGATTTAACATCTAAATCAGTCGTGAGATTGGGTGGATTTTTAATCACTTTGCTAAAGGCTTTGGGCAGTTGGTCTATGCCTTGGTTTGCAAGCTTATCGGCATATTCATTGCCATCATGACCAGCATGTCCTTTGACCCATTGCCAGTCAATTTGTCGCTGCATACACAGCCCATCAAGCCGCTGCCATAATTCCACATTTTTGACATTTTTCCAATGTTTCTTTTTCCACCCTGCCAGCCATTCGCTGATACCTTTGATGACATAGCTAGAGTCTGACCAGATTTGAATCGGTAACGCTTTTGGGCTGTTTTCCAGTGCCACAATCGCCCCCATCAGCTCCATGCGGTTGTTGGTGGTATGCGCCTCACCCCCGTAAATATCAATTTGCTCACCCGTAGGTAAAATCACCACAGCACCAAAGCCCCCTTTACCAGGATTGCCACGGCAGGCGCCATCAGTGTAGGCAAGGGTTCGACCCACAAGGGGCGTTAAGGCATGATTTGACATAGATAACAACCCATATGAAACAGCAAAACAATCAAAAAAAACAGCCCTCAGTATAAGAAAAAAAAGCATAAAAAGCCATGCCAAAACGTCTATAATAACCGCTTATAGTTGCTATCTGTTGGTTGTAAAGGACGTCTATGCAAAAAAAATCTCGTGCGCTCGTGTCAGCTGTGTTAACCAAGGTGGGTATGGCTATGGTCTGTGCGATAAGCCTAAATTTGGCGGCTTGTAACAAGCCCCAATCCCCTGCAACCACTAGCAGCGATAGCGCAAAACTGTCGCCAGCATTATCACAAGCTGTCGCTAGCGATGATGTGTTTGTGGGTTGTTACACCGTCAGCCATACAGAACCTGCCCAAATCAAAATCATCAAAAATGGTGACAACTATGCCATGCAAATGCGCGAGTTTAATGACCCCAGCAAAAACTGGGACAAGCCTGAAGCCATGCAAGTCATCGCCACTGACAGCCCAGATATACAAAAATACTTTGACATCAAAGCCGATGAACATCAATATTTAGAAAAAGTCATCGCTCGCCCCGACCGCGTGTTTGTGCTCGCCAAAATCACCAATAGTTTTGCAAGCCTAAATCCGCAATTTGACAGCCCTTATTTAGGTTATATCTACAAAGGTAGCAATACCGTCTATAAAGTGGCATGCGAGCAAACCACCAAACTTTAATGACCTGAGTTATTGCTTGATTTGATGAGCTTGATTTGATGCTTGAGTTAATACATCTCATCCAAATTTTAACCCCAAACGATTGATAGAGAATAAGCGATGAATTTTTTTGCATGGTTAGTGCTGGGCTTGGTGGCATACGCTAGTGGCTTTAGTATTCGTCATTTTCGATACAAAGGCACACCCCTCCCAAATAATAAAAAATGGCAATACGCGGCGGTTTTTTTTGTCATCGCGCTCGTGGTCTTTGCGCTATTGAATTTATATGTTATGCACAAAGCTGCGCTTGATATGATGTTTGTATTGGTATCGAGCTTGGTGGCGACAGGGGTTTTTTATTATGGTATCTCGGCAGATACCAACAACAAGATGAACATACCTGATTAAACATACCCGATTAGTTGAACCATGATTTTTGTAAGTCGATGAATTTGTTTGGATAATAAAATGTCTCAAAAAATGGCGAATACTCACGCCCCCATGACTACCACCCACTTGGCTGGCTTGACGCGGCGCCGACTGCTAAAGACAGGGATAGCGATATCGGCAGCGACGGTAACGGGTGCAAAAGCAGATTTGACCATTGGCGGGCAAGTGATTAGCCAACCTTCACAGCGGTATGGGTCAAACAATGACCCTAATAACATGGCTTTTGGCGAGCCAAACGCTATGCCCAATGGCAATACGCCCATGGAAACAATGCCCATCAATCACCAATGGCCCCAATGGGACTTTGCGACCATCAAAGCCAATTGTGAAGCCCTCAAAGGTCGCGGTGTCCACCTCCATCTGGTAGCGCCATCGGGATTTGGTAGTGATGAGCAGCGTAACTTACTGGCGATTCACCGACTCACCCAAGCGGGATTTTATATCGACAATCCAGAAGTGATTAGCCGCCGTTATTTGCGTTTTGCAGGTTCAGACAGTGAGCGCTTGGGCGATATTACCGCATTACTTAATCGACCTGTACATGAGCTGCCTAAGGTATTACTCGGCGTGCGCGGCGGCTATGGCGCGATGCGTTTACTCAACAAACTAAGTGATCAGCAGTGGCGAATGCTGACGCAAAAACTCAAAGAGCGTGGCACACTGCTGATGGGATTTAGTGATTTTACTGCGTTGCAGCTTGCCATGTACGCCAAAGGTCATCTTCCCTATGTGGCAGGGGCAATGCTCAGTAGTGACTTTGGCAAAACAGAAGTGAATACCGATACCATCCAAAGTTTTATCAACCTTTGCACCCAAAACCAGCTAAGTATCCAAGTGCCAGAAGCTCAGCTTTATCGTGACAGTGCTCGTCCTTTGGCTAAGCCGATAAAAGGCACCTTTTGGGGCGGTAATCTTAGTGTGTTATCTGCAATGGTAGGCACGCCGTATATGCCAACTGTCGACAATGGGATTTTGTTTTTGGAAGATACCGGTGAGCAGCCGTACCGTATCGAGCGTATGCTACAAACCTTGGTATTATCAGGTATTGTGGCAAAACAGCAAGCGATTGTGCTGGGCAAATTTAATTTTAGCGGTATCAGTGATGCTTACAATGGTGATTACACCTTTGATACCGTCATCCGTACCATCCAACAAGCGACAGGGCGACCCATCTACACCGATTTTCCCTTTGGACATGTGGCAAGACGCATTAATTTTCCGCTCGGTGTGCCTGTCACGCTTGACAATGTGGGTAGTGGTTATCAAGCGACATTCAATCAATTTTATAATTTAAAAAATGATAGAAACTACCAAAATTTAGATTTGAGCAAATTGTTGGTTTAATAAGCTTGGATAATTCTCTATTAAAAGGAGTTCTTGTAAGTAATCAAACTGGGTCTAAGAGTTGTACATTAATCTTTCCATTTGGAGAATAATTTAATGTAATTAACCACGTATGTTTGCTATTAACTAATTTGATTTGATGAATATAAATTAGAGAAACAATCTTATACATCCAATCTTCCAAAGTTTTTTCAAAATTAATCAAATGATTATTTTGAAAAGGATTAGGTGAATGAATAATTTCTGAACACTTATCGTATAATTTTATAAACTCTTCTTTAGTCAAAAATTCTGTATTCAACACATTTAATTCATGAGTATAATTTATTCCATCATCATTCAATTTACTATCCCCAAACGACATAGCTATCGGATAATAGTTTTTATTTATAATTTCAATTTTTCTCATAATTTTCCTAACATTCCAATGATTTTTAAAATCTGAGTAAGTTTTTTTATAAACTTCTTGATTAGCAACCATGGTTCCAAAAATTATAAGCTCTAAAATTTTTCTAATTTGAAGACAAATAAACTCAGTTTTCATATGAAATTGAATCATTTCTTCCATATTTAGATTTTGTTCTTTATTTTTTCTTTCATCAATAATTTCCATAACTGAGTTTATTCTAAGCTTAATCTCTTCAAGCAAAATGCAATATTTACGAATAGAATTAAGCTCGTTTTGAGATACTTGAATAGTCATTCTCTTCTCAATATTTTAAAAAATCCGATTATTATCATGCGGTTTGGCAAATTTGGCGATATTGGCTTCGATATTTTTAGCGATATTGAGATAATAGTCGGCAAATTCATCGCCTGCGCCTTGATTGGCAATCACGGACGGCTCGCCCTTATCGGCTTGCTCGCGGATGCCTTTTGCCAGTGGTAATTGCCCCAATAGTGGCACTTGATACTGTGCTGCCATTTTATCCCCGCCACCTTCACCAAAAATCGCTTCGGTATGCCCACAGCTGCTACAAGTATGCAGCGCCATATTTTCTACCACGCCCAGCACAGGGATATGGGTTTTGCGGAACATCTCAATGCCTTTTTGCGCATCGAGTAAGGCAATATGTTGGGGGGTGGTCACAATCACCGCACCGGTCACAGGAATACGTTGGGCGAGCGTCAACTGAATATCCCCCGTCCCAGGTGGCATATCAATCACCAAATAATCAAGATTTGGCCAGTTGGTTTGGTTGTAAAGTTGCATCAGTGCGCCTGTCGCTTTGGCACCGCGCCAAGCAATCGGGGTAGTGTCATCGCTCAACAAGCTACCAATAGATAGCATCGGCATACCTTGCGCTGCAATCGGTACGAATTGCTCATGCTCCAGCTGCGGCTGCTGACCTGCCACGCCAAGCATACTTGGAATACTTGGACCATAGATATCCGCATCCAGCACGCCCACGCGTTTGCCCAGTTTTTGCAGCGCTAAGGCGATATTCACTGTCGTCGTCGATTTACCAACGCCGCCTTTACCCGAAGCCACCACAATAATATGCTCAATGCGTGGATGCGGTGTTAATTCTGCTTGGGTGGTGGCTTTTTTGGCAATCGCAGGTTCAGGGGTTTCTGTGACTAATTTGTCACTTTGTGGCGCGGTTTGAGTGACAGGTGGCATGGCATTGGTGGTTTTGGGTAGGGTTGAGCCACTGCCTTTGGTCGTAGGTTTTGGCGCAGTACTGCTGTCAAACAAGGTAATATTCATATTCACTTCACTGACCCCATGAATATGCAGCTTTTGGCTCAAATCATGATGGATTTGTTCAGGATTGCAATCATCGGGCAAGCGCAAATCCAATGTCAGACTATTACTTTGCTGTTTAACCCCTTTGACATAGTGGCGAATTGGCTGGTTATTAACGCGGTAGTCATCAAATAACTGATTAAGCGTGGACTCATCTACTGTTGCCACGGTTTTTGGTTTGATAAAGTTGAACATGATAGTTGCTTACCCCAATGTTGTTATTTTAACGATTTTAACCACTGTTAAGTGGGGTTTATTGCCAATTTTCACAGAGACAGATTGAACATATCTGTATGAAAAGTAATTTTTCTTGTTTGATTGATGCCCATTGGTTGGGAAATGATGCGATTTAAGCTATCATACAGCAATAATGACATTTTTTTAAACAAATCAATAACAGGTGTATTGTGAGAAAAATTTTAGTTACTAGCGCCCTACCCTATGCCAATGGTCCGATTCATTTGGGGCATTTAGTTGAGTACATCCAGACCGATATTTGGGTACGCGCCATGAAATCATTGGGTCATCAAGTGACGTATGTGTGTGCCGATGATGCCCATGGCACAGCGATTATGCTCAAAGCAGAAGCCAACGGTGTCACCCCTGAACAGCAAATTGCCGATGTCAAAGCCTCCCATGAAAAAGATTTTGCAGGATTTTTGGTTGATTTTGACAACTACTACTCAACCCATAGCCCCGAAAATGAGCATTACTCACAGCTGATTTATAATCGCTTGTATGAAAACGGTCATATCTCGCACAAAGCAGTTGAACAGCTGTATGACCCAGAAAAAGGCTTGTTTTTGGCAGACCGTTTTGTCAAAGGCGAATGCCCAAAATGCGGCGCAAAAGACCAATACGGCGACAACTGCGAAGTCTGCGGCACCACCTACAATGCCACCGAACTCAAAAATCCTTACTCAACGCTTTCAGGTGCAACGCCTGTTTTAAAATCATCCATCCATTACTTCTTTAACCTGCCAAACTTTAGCGAATTTTTGCAAAATTGGACGCGTAAAGAAGGTCGCCTGCAGACCTCTATCGCCAACAAACTACAAGAATGGTTTGATGCAGGGCTTGCCAACTGGGATATCAGCCGCGATGCACCGTATTTTGGTTTTAAAATCCCAAACACCCCAGCCAGTGAACCCGACAAGTATTTTTATGTGTGGCTGGATGCGCCTGTCGGTTATATGGCAAGTTTCAAAAACTTGTGTGACCAACAAGGTGCGCAGTTAGGCTTAAATTTTGATGAATATTGGTCAAAAGAAAATCATAACAACACCGAAGTTTATCACTTTATCGGTAAAGATATTGTGTATTTCCACGCGCTGTTTTGGCCAGCCATGCTGGAAGGCGCAGGATTTAGAACCCCCACTGCCATCAACGCGCATGGCTTCTTGACCGTCAATGGCGAGAAAATGAGTAAATCTCGCGGCACCTTTATCAAAGCCGATACCTACTTACAAAACCTTGACCCTGAATACTTGCGTTACTACTTTGCTAGCAAATTATCAGCCAGTGTCGAAGACATCAATCTTGACCTCGAAGACTTCATGCAAAAAGTCAATTCAGACTTGGTGGGTAAAGTCGTCAATATCGCTAGCCGCTGTGCAGGGTTTATCCATAAAAATCATGGTAGTAAACTGGCACTGACAATCAGCGAGCCTGCTTTGGTGCAACAAATCATTGATGCCGGCGAAGACATCGCTGCCGCTTATGAAGCGCGCGAATTTAGCAAAGCCATGCGTCTGATTATGGCGTGCGCAGACAAAGCCAATGAGTACATCGATGACAAAAAACCGTGGTCACTCAACAAAGTCGAAGGTCAACAAGCTGAAGTACAAGCGGTGTGTACCGTCGCGCTTAATATCTTCCGTCAATTGGTGGTTTATCTTGCCCCTGTATTGCCATTGATGTGTGAAAAAGCACGAATTTTTCTCAATGTTGACAGCCTAGATTTTGATAGCCGTCATGCGTTATTGGTCGGACATACCATCAACGCCTTTACCCCATTGATGCAGCGTGTTGACAAAGATAAAGTTGCTGCGATGGTGGACGCCTCAAAAGAAGATTTAAACAAGCAGCCTGCTATCGCCAATCAACCAGCAAATGGGCAAGCGGGCGCGAGCAAAGCCAAAGCCGCCGCTAGCGAACAACCCACTGATGCTACAGCATTGATTGGTATCGATGACTTCGCCAAAGTCACCATGACAGTAGCAAAAGTACTAGCCTGCACTAACGTGGAAGGTGCAGATAAATTGCTGCAATTTACCCTAGATGTGGGTGAGACAGATGCGCAGGGCAATGTGAAAACGCGCAATGTGTTTAGCGGTATCGCTAAATTTTATAACCCTGAACAATTGGTGGGCAAAACTGTGGTCTGCGTCACCAACCTTGCGCCACGAAAAATGAAGTTTGGTATTTCTGAAGGTATGATTTTATCGGCTGAGAAAGCCGGTCAATTGACGGTGGTTACTTTAGATGACCATATCCCTGCGGGTGCGACCCTTGCTTAATGGGCTTAACTGCGGTTGATGGCTATAATTTGAAACATTTTTGTCAAAATATAAAAAAACCGCTGGTAATCATCAGCGGTTTTTTTATTAAGCTATCCTAAATATCAAAAAATCAATAATGTAGCCCGATTAACGGTCGCTTTTGCTAACGCTAATGCGAACAGGTATAGATTTTCGATTGGCTCTAACTGGATTAGCTGCCTTATTATATTGGCAATAATGGGGTGCTTCAGCCGAAGGTAGAATAGCACCAACTACTAATACGCCTGCCATCAAGTTTGATGAGTTCATATAGCCTCCTTGTTGAGTTAGTGTACGATGATCCCATCTGTGAATCATTTACCTTTACTAAGCACAGACATGTTTAACTTAATCAACGCTGCAACGAATCGTTTAAAAAAGATAAATAATGCTGCGAGTAGAAGTCCTATTCTAAAAGATATCGAAAGATTTTCATACCATTTTATTATGACAATTTCATGAAATATTCAAAAACATTTATACATTATGTTTCAATTACGGACTTTATGTAATTAAGCATACGCATATAGTGGTATTCATGACAGGTTTTGTTAATAAGCTACTATTTATCAAGCGTTTATAAAACCTTTTAATCCATAAAAACTTAGCCATAGTCGCAAACTTTTATTTATGTTATAGTAAACTAGTACATTGAAATGATATACTCGACTCACAAAACAAGTTTGATTATTGGGGAATGCTATGTTGTCAACAACACACGGTCAATTATCCGCTCTTTGCGCTATTGTTGGATTATCTTTAGCCGCCTGCTCACCTCAGAAGCCAGCCGCGCAAGCCTCTATGGACACGGCTAGCAACCCCTCAGCCACTGCCAGCCAAAAACCCAATAAAACCATCGCCATTTCTGCGATTGTGGCACACCCATCGCTCGACGCCATTCGCCAAGGTATCATTGATGAATTGGCTGCTGAAGGGTATATAAAAGGGCAAAATCTAACCGTAAATTTTCAGTCAGCACAAGGCAATACGGCAACGGCAGGACAAATCTCCAAACAATTTGTCGCGGATAAACCTGATGCCATCGTGGCAATCTCCACCCCTACTGCACAGTCGTTGGCTGCTGCTAGCAAAGAGATACCGATTGTTTATACAGCGGTGTCAGATCCTGTGGCTGCCAAGCTCATTACTCAACAAAACACCCCGACTCAGCCCAACATCACAGGTTTATCCAGCCAATTACCGTTAGCACCGCAGCTAGACTTTATGCAAAAAATCATGCCGTCAGCCAAATCCATTGGCTATGTGTTTAGCGCAGGTGAAATGAATTCGGTGGCGCTGCGCGATAAACTCAGCATTACGCTACCAAAACGTGGCATGAACTTAGTGGATATCCCTGCCAACCGTCCGACTGATATTGCCATGGCAACTAATAGTCTTGGCGGCAAAGCCCAGTTGATTTATACCTCAATGGACAATAATGTGGCGTCGGCATTTGAATCAATGGTGCAATCAGCCAATGCACTAAAACTTCCCATCATCGCCTCCGATGAGTTTAGCGTCCGCCGAGGTGCTACGGCAGCACTCGGTGTCAATGATTATGACTTTGGGCGCACCACAGGCAAAATGGTAGGTAAAATTTTGGATGGTACACCTGTCAATCAAGTTAAACCCGAAGTGATGAACCAATTAACTTTATACGTGAGCCCAAAACACGCACAAGCACAAGGCTTAACACTAAATCCTGAACTATTGAAAGGCGCGATTAACGTTGATACTACACCCGAGCGAAAAATAGACAAATAATTGCTATGGGTAAATAAGAAAAAACCCGCCTAACTAAATAGACGGGTTCTTCAAACTCTACAGTAAAATGATGCGTTATTTAAAGCACATTTAAAATAACACGTGTCGCTTCAAGAACATCAAGTACGCGGTTGTCAACACGTAGGCGCACTTCACCTGGACGCGGGCGACTGATAACCTTTGCCTGGCGATAAGCATTGTTATTTAACACATAGACATTACGGTCATTATATCGCTTGACTGTGTAGTAACGATTGTCTAATTTTTTTGCCCAGCCTGGTGGTACCGCTTTACCACGTGCGACATTTTTTTGCAGACCTGGGGGTAATTGGCGATACTGATCGTGGGTTAGGTAGCGACCACTACGACTATCGTAGTATCTATTATCACCTCTGTCGCGGTCTCTATCATGGTTTGTGTTGTAGCGTTGGTTTTCTTTGCGATCATCTTTATAGTGTTTTTGTTGCTGTTTCCAGTTTCTAGCTTGTTTATATTGAGCTTTACTATGACCAGGATCTGCAAAAACAGCGGATGAAGCCATGAATGAGCCCGCTAAAAATAAGCTAGTTAATAACGTCGATTTTTTCATTTTCATACACCTTTATCTGTACGTTAAATAAATAATTCTGTATGAAACTATATTATGAAATTAAAATGTAACTTAATATGACAATGCTGTGGTAATTTTCTTTCTCCTTAAAAACAATGCGCTATGACTTATTAGTTAGCTGATGACTTAGCGAATTATTATTAAAAAATGATACATTAACGAAATGAAGCAGATCTTTATGTTATATGAATTTATCAGAAAACACTTTTTAACCAGTGACCCAAAGCTTTTATCATGGTTGGCAAGCTTGCCTGATACATATAACGCTATGCGACTGCAAAATTAGCTGATAAAATGTAAATAATGTTTAACAATGCTGTATGATATTGTTATTGAAGTGTAAGATTTTCTTTTTTAAGATTTACCTTTTTATAACCTTTCTAATTGATACCCTATGGATGGATTTTCGGAGTGATATATGTTTAACGCTACATTTGGTGTTTCTCGTTTGACCAAAGCAATGATGCTAGGTGGAATTTGTATGGCAAGCCTAATGGGCTGCAGCCAATCTAACAATAAAACAGCTGATGCCAATACTGCAAGCACAGCAAGCGCAACGACAGCTGCGTCAGGCGATACCAAGTCTGTTGCTATCACAGCAATCGTTGAGCACCCAGCATTAGATGCCGTTCGTCAAGGTGTGATTGAAGAGCTTGGCAACGAAGGCTTTAAAGAAGGTCAAAACCTAAAAGTAAACTTCCAATCAGCCCAAGGCAATACGGCGACTGCCGGTCAGATTGCCAAACAATTTGCCGCGGATAAACCCGATGCCATCGTTGCCATTGCTACCCCATCGGCGCAATCCGTCATTGCAGCGACCAACTCAATTCCTGTCATCTTCTCTGCGGTTACCGACCCTGTCGAAGCGAAACTGATAAAATCTTGGGAAGCCTCTGGCACCAACGTGACAGGCGCATCAGACATGTTGCCACTTGAGCCACAGATTGAGCTGATGAAAAAAGTCGTACCAAATCTCAAATCAGTCGGCTATGTATACAGCCCAGGCGAAGTCAACTCAACGGTAGTACTCAAAGCGCTTGAAACAAAATTTAAACCGATGGGCATTAGCATCGTTGCAGCACCTGCACAGCGCACTACCGATATTCCGCAAGCGACTCGCGGTCTACAAGGTAAAGTTCAGCTCATCTATACCTCACTTGACAACAACGTGGTATCCGCTTATGAGTCGCTTTACCAAGCGGCTAAAGAAATCAAAGTCCCTCTAGTGGCGTCCGATACTGACTCCGTTGCCCGTGGTGCAGTCGCGGCGTTGGGTATCAACTACAAAGACTTGGGCATCGAAACAGGTAAAATCGTTGGACGCGTCCTAAAAGGCGAGAAACCAGGCACCATCAAGCCTATCACTATGAATAAGCTTGATTTATACCTTAGCCCAAAACACGCGCAAGAAGTTGGCATTACGTTGCCACAAGATTTAATTAGTCAGGCAGCACAAGTAGAGCCTGCGCCAAAAGCTAAACAATAAGTCATTGGTTAATGTTAGCTGTTTTAATGTGATTGCAAATTTAATTTCCCAGTGGCAACTAAAGTTTCAAAGCGCGTATTTGTACTTTAGTCGCATTACGCTTAATGCCACTTGGTTTACCTTAACACCTGACTGCTTGTTAAATTAACAAGCGGTCTTTACTTTTTTGTGTGAACAGTTATGTCGTTACTTGCTTTATTTGGTGCCCTAGAAAGTGGTCTAATCTATGCGTTAGTGGCCTTGGGCGTATACATTTCATTTCGGGTGTTAGATTTTCCAGATTTGACCGCGGATGGTAGTTTTCCCTTAGGCGGTGCTGTCGCGGGTGTGGCAATCATCGCGGATGTCAACCCTTGGCTGGCTTGTATCTTTGGTATGCTTGCTGGTGGTGTTGCAGGTTTGGTAACGGCTTGGCTACATGTCAAACTTGGTATTTTACAGCTGCTCTCAAGTATTTTGGTCATGGTCGCGCTGTATGCCGTCAATTTGCGTATTATGCAAGCGCCAAACTTGGCATTGCTCGGTGAGCCAACCATATTTGGCGAACTGGTGACTGATAGTAACGGCTATTGGATGCGCTGTGTGGTCATTGGTGGTGTGGTGATTGCTGCCAAGTTTTTCTTAGATTGGTTCTTTAGCACTGAGATGGGCTTGGCGATGCGGGCAACTGGCTCTAACCTTAGAATGTCACAAGCACAAGGGATTGCTACCTCTCGTAGTATCTTGCTAGGTATGGCGATTTCTAACGGGCTGATTGCGCTTGCGGGTGCGATTTTTGTGCAAACCCAAGGGGGTGCCGATATTTCCATTGGTGTTGGCACCATTGTGATTGGTCTTGCTGCCGTTATCATTGGTGAAACCATCATGCCTGCCAAAAAAATGCTGTGGATTACCCTATCTGTTATTGTCGGGGCGATTCTTTATAAATTCTTTATCCAAATTGCGTTGTCAAATGATACCTTACGTGCGATTGGTTTTGGTCCTCAAGATGTTAACTTAGTCACCGCACTGCTGGTGGTGATTGCTTTAATTCTGCCAAAAATCAAATCAAAAATTTTGAGCAATCGCCATAAGCATGCTGCTTAACTTGGCATCAAATAGTTGATTTTAGCTTTAGCACTTAACAACTTATAAAGTAAAAGGACAATGCCTTATGATGAACGCAGACAACCTACGATTGACCTTCAATCCTGGTACGCCCATCGAGAACCCTGCCTTACGTGGTATCAGCCTGCGTATTGAAGCGGGTGAATTTGTCACGGTCATTGGTACCAACGGCGCAGGTAAGTCGACGTTTTTAAATGCTGTCGCTGGCACGATTCGGGTCGATAGCGGCAAAATCACCCTAAATAATATTGATGTGACCAAAAAATCCGCCCACCAGCGGGCGCACTGGGTAGCACGCGTTTTTCAAGACCCAATGGCAGGTACTTGTGAAGCCTTAACCATTGAAGAAAACATGGCACTTGCTTACAAGCGCGGCGAATCGCGTTTTTTAAAAGGCGCACTCAACAACAAAAACCGTGAAATTTTTCGTGAAAAACTGGCGATTTTAAAATTAGGGTTAGAAAATCGGCTCACTGACCGTATGGGTTTATTATCAGGCGGGCAACGCCAAGCGGTTAGCCTATTAATGGCATCGCTGCAGCCGTCAAAAATTTTACTACTCGATGAACACACGGCCGCCCTTGACCCAAAAACCGCCGCTTTCGTCTTGGAACTGACCGATAAAATCGTCCAAGAAAACAATCTCACCACCATGATGGTCACACACTCCATGCAACAAGCGCTCAATCATGGCACGCGTACCGTCATGCTCCACCAAGGACAAGTGGTACTAGACGTATCAGGTGATGAACGCAAAGGCATGACTGTCCATGATTTACTCAATATGTTTGAACGCACCCGCGGCGAAGTGGTAGAAGATGACAGCTTAATTTTGAGCTAATTAGCTTTGCGCAATTAAATACGATGGGTTAAATGGGCGCTAATGGTTAACAAGATGAAGATGGATAACATAAGTTATCCATTTTTTTACACATAGTGATAGATTAATTCTTCATAATAACAGTTGATAAGCAAGCAGTGACAATACTGCTATTTTCTCTAAATGTTAATTATAAAAAACCATACACTTTGAGGTCACTATGTTTGATTTAAAATCACTTGTTAAAAAAGCTGTCGAAGACAAAACGTTAAATGTTAATGAATACATCTTTATGCCAGAGCGCGTAGATATGATGGTAAAAGATGGACGGTTAAGCTGTGTACTAAACACCAATGGTAAAGTTGATTTTATTTACCATAAAAATGGTATCACCGAAGTGCGTTCAGGTCTACGTAAAAGCCCGTTTACCTCGTTTCGCAATGAACTTCACTATGGGGTGTATGATGATGTGGTGGATGAAGTGATTGAAGCGGTTGAAAAAATCATTGGCAGTCAATCCAAATACTTTAACTTTGCCGCAGATGCAGAATAAACAAGTCAATCATAAAAAAGCTGAAATGTTACTTTTCAGCTTTTTTTATGTCTTTTATTTATAGATAATTAAAGGCGCTATCAATCGCATCATCTAATCGCTCAACTGCAATGATGTTGAGACCTTGATATTGCTCTAATTGCGTTTTTGGGGCATTGGCTTTGGGTACAATTGCATGGGTAAAGCCATGTTTCACCGCTTCTTTTAGACGCTCTTGACCATTGGGCACCGGTCTGATTTCACCCGATAAGCCCACTTCACCAAATACCGCTAGGGTATAAGGTAAAGGCTTTTCTTTAATACTAGAGGCACAGGCTAATAACACCGCCAAATCAGAGCCGGTTTCAAGTACCTTGACCCCGCCTACCACATTGACATACACATCTTGCCCATTGGTTTGGATACCGCCATGACGGTGCATGACTGCCAGCAACATGGCTAAGCGCTGATAATCTAAACCTAATGCCATACGCCTAGGTTGTCCTTGCGATTCATCGACCAGCGCTTGTACTTCAACCAGTAGCGGTCTGGTACCTTCACGGCTAACCATGACCACTGAGCCTGCAATCGGTTTATCATAGCGACTTAAAAATATCGCCGATGGATTTGCCACTTCTTTGAGTCCTGCATCCGTCATGGCAAAAATCCCCAGCTCGTTGACGGCACCAAAACGATTTTTCACCGCACGAATCATTCGAAAACGGCTGTCTGATTGCCCTTCAAAATACAGTACCGCATCCACCATATGTTCTAGCACGCGAGGGCCTGCCAGCGCCCCTTCTTTGGTCACATGCCCGACCAAAAATAACGCTGTGCCCGTTTGCTTGGCATAGCGCGTCAAAATCGCCGCTGACTCACGGATTTGACTGACCCCGCCTGGCGCGGATTGGATGGCTTCGGTAAACAAAGTCTGAATTGAGTCAATGATGGCGACGGCTGGTTGCTCTTGGGTCAAGGCTTGGCAAATCATTTCAACATTGGTTTCTGCCAATACTTTTAAGTTATTATTGGGTAGCCCCAAACGACTCGCCCGCATCGCCACCTGTGACAACGATTCTTCACCGGTAATGTACAGCGCACTGCCGGCGAGGCTTTGGTTTTCTGCCATATGAATCGCCGTCTGTAGCAAGATAGTAGATTTGCCAATACCAGGATCACCCCCAATCAGCACCACAGAACCTGCCACTAAGCCGCCGCCCAACACCCTATCAAACTCACCAACACCCGTTGACAGCCTGGTATCGAGTGACATGGGCACGGCATTAAGTGGCATGACGCTCGATTGTTCGCCCGCGTAGTTGCTGGCTTTTTTGGTGACAGGTTTATGATGTGGCATGCTGACTGTCGGCGCTTCGACAAGGCTATTCCAGGCGCCACATTCGGCACACTGTCCCGACCATTTACCGAAGTTTGCGCCACATTGCTGGCACACATAGGATAATTTTGATTTTGCCATAGCGTCCAATTTACAAAGAAAAATTTAAAAATAAAGAAACCTTAAAAATAAAGAAAATTTAAAAATAAAAAACTTAAAGGGTATTGTTGGTGATGAGAGGGATAAACTATGCGATGAAATTAATGCGATAAAATTAATACGATAAAATTAATACGATAAAATTAGGGATAGCAAGCTACGTTTGACACACCAGTTTTGACACGCAAGATTGCTGTTATTTGCGACTATATTTATGGGCGACTAGGTCATAAATCCAGTAAAAAATAAACCCATACACCAAAATAAGTAAGGTCAACGAAATATCGAGCATAAACGCCTGCCACAATCCAATATTCATCACCCACATAACCAGTGGTAAGGTAAAGCCCAACAAGCCACCTTCAAACCCCACTATATGCAGTACCCGTAGCCATAGCGGTCGAGCCAGTTTTTCACCAGTAAAAAATTTATCAAACAATAAGTTATAAATAAATGTCCAAATCATGGCGATGAGTGAAATGCCAATCAGTAGCGCCAATATACTTGAGTTATGCTGCGATTTACTACCCGTAAAGCCAAAAAAGCTGAGTAATTTTACCCAGCCTAATGATAGCAGTATGGCGATTGTCTCAAATAACATCGCTTGCCAGATGCGTGCTTTGGTGGTCATCACGTTTTGCTTCTAACCATCTTACTAAACCCTGCTTGCTAGACCATGAAGTTCTCACCCAAGTAGACCTTACGTACCAACTCATTATCTAAAATATGCGCTGGCGTGCCTGCCGCAATAATTTGTCCTTCACTGACAATATAGGCATGTTCACAAATAGCCAAAGTTTCACGCACGTTGTGATCGGTAATGAGCACGCCGATGCCGCGCTGTTTAAGCTTAATAATTACCTCTTTGATATCGCCTACCGAAATCGGGTCAACCCCAGCAAAAGGCTCGTCAAGCAAAATAAACTTGGGATTTGAGGCAAGGCTGCGGGCAATCTCACAGCGTCTGCGCTCACCGCCTGACACGCTCATCCCTAATGAGTGGCGCACATGACCCAAATTAAATTCCCCAATCAGCTGCTCAAGTTGCTGCTGCTGCCCCGCTTTATCCAAATCTTTGCGAGTCTGCAAAATCGATAAAATATTTTCTTCAACGGTTAATTTGCGAAAAATTGATGCTTCTTGCGGCAAGTAGCCAATGCCTGCTGCGGCGCGCTCGTGCATGGACAATGCCGACAAATCCCGATTACCGAGCTGTATTTGCCCTTTGTCCATATTGACCAGACCGACGACCATATAAAAACTGGTGGTCTTGCCCGCCCCATTTGGACCGAGTAACCCAACCACTTGCCCTTGTTCTACCGAAAAAGACACGTCTTTAACCACCCAACGCTTGCCATAGCGTTTGGCAAGGTGCTGCATGATTAGAGTCTGGTTGGCTTGCGGTTGCGACATAATAAATCCTAAAACTAAACAATGGCAATGAACAAAGCGAAAGCAAATTAAACAATACTAGCGATTGCGAACGCCCACACGGTTGCTCGCTTGTGGCGGAAATACCAGCTCAACTCGTTGGTTATTCCCTGCTTTTGCCTCAATATCACCCACTTTTAGACTGTAATGGATGACATTGCCAGAAAAACTACCGCCATTTTGGGTCAAGCGCGCATTACCTGTGAGGGTGACAAGCCCTGTTTTGACATTGTAGTCAATTCGATTCGCCTGACCTTTTGCCAAGCCCTTCTCTGGTGTCACAATTTGTTGGATAGTGGCAGGACGCCCTGTTGCGACTGCGCTTTCGATGGCGCGGGTTGGCGTCAAATTGACGGTTAAATTATCCGCCGTCATTTTGAGCGTGCCTTGGGTAATGGTGACGTTGCCTGTATAGGTTGTCACCCCAGAGCGCTCACTGTACGTCGCTTTGTCTGCCAACAACCGAATCGGCTCATTGGCGTCTGATGGCAAGGCGTTTGCCACGTTCGATGCGGCAAGGATGCCAGCAACTAACACACCGCCAGCCATTATTAATTGTCGAGTCTTCACCACAATCATGTTAAACCTTTTATATAAAAATTTTAAAATCAACAATATAGATTAAATTAGCACCGAAGTTAAAGATTTTTGATAGTCATTTAAATCCCGTTAACATCACAACTGAATTACTATCTTAATAGTAGCCACTCTACTCCATAGAGATAGGGTTAGCTACTGTGCAGGTTGAATCATCACACTCACTTGTCCAAAACCGTAATCACCCGTTGCCAAGTCACCACTAAATTGTTTGGCATCAAACCGATTATTCCCATGGATAAAGGTCAGCGGTTCATTAGTCATTACTGTATTATTGACCAAATCACCGACAAAGTTTTTACCTATCATTTTAACGGGCAAATTCGACATACTACTATTTTGGGTGAGCAACGGAACGCTGGTTAAGGTCACGTTACCTATCAATTTAGCAATCTGCTTATTTTCATCCAATTGCGCTTGGTCAGCCACCAAGGTTACTTCACGCTCATTTTTTGGACGGATAACAATCTGTGGCTTGGACATCACGGCGGTATTGGCATTTTGGTAATGGGTTACCTGCACCGCTGTTAACTCATAGCCGACACTACCTGTTTCGGTCGTTTGTAGTGCTTTAATTTGCTCTGCTTGGTAATCAATATCGGTCGGTTTGAGTGACACTTGGGTCAAGCGAGCATCGTTTTGCGCATAAAAATAGGCCGATACGATAATAAATAATAAGCCTAAAATAAATAGCGTTTTTGTTGACACTATTGCCACCTAACATTGCCAAAAAATTTGATAAAAACGGACGTTACCACACTAAACCGAATACGCCAAATCACTTAAAATAAATCACTTATAGCAAATCCCTTAAACCAAGTTATATGACCTAAATCACATAACTTGCCAAAATATCATCATAATGACCCGTTGCTTTTAATATCAAATCACATAACTCACGAACTGCCCCTTGTCCGCCTGAGCGTGTGGTAACCATATCGACCCGCTTGATGACCTCGCCATTGGCATTTGCCACGGCTGCAGCAAATCCGACGGATTGCAAGGCTTTGATATCTGGCCAATCATCACCGATATAAGCACATTCTGCTAGCGAGATACCAATATTAGCTAACAACTCATTGAGCGCCGTCAATTTGTCTTCCCGCCCTTGCATGAGATGGGTAATTTTTAATTCTTTGGCGCGATGCGTGACAATATCGCTAGTGCGACCTGTTATAATAGCAGTTTGAATCCCTGCTTGGTGAATGCGCTGAATACCAAAGCCATCTTGAACATTAAAGCCTTTGGTTTCAACCGTATTGGCGTCATAGATAATTTTTCCATCGGACAGTACACCATCCACATCCATGACCAATAGTTTAACGTTTTTTGCTTTCGTGAGCAGACTTTGCATGACCTTATCCTTATTACTTTAAGACTAGTTATTTTAGGCCTATTAATTCACACCCGCATGTAGTAGCTCATGCAGGGTCAAAATGCCCGCTAAAGTCTTATCATCATTAATGATTAACAGCTGATTTATCTTTTGTTCATTCATTAATGTGAGCGCATCAGACGCACGAACATCGGGGTTGACAGACTTTGGATTGGTTGACATCACTTGACTAATCGGCGTATCAAGCCCCAATTGGCGCGCTAAGCTACGGCGCAAGTCGCCATCGGTGAATACGCCCACGACTTGGTTATTCGCATTGGTAATTACCGTCATCCCCAATCTGCCACCCGTCATGCTAAACAAGGCTTCGTTAAGCGTTGAATGCTCATCAATGGTTGGCAGGTTATTTATATGCATCAAGTCTTTTACTTGGGTTAATAATTTGCGACCCAATGCCCCAGCAGGGTGCGATAAAGCAAAATCTTCTGAGGTAAAATGCTTACTATGCACCAACGCCACCGCTAACGCATCTCCTAATGCCAAAGTAGCTGTGGTACTTGATGTCGGTGCCAACCCAAGGGGACAAGCTTCCTCAGACGCCCCTAAAGTCAACGCCACATCGGCAGATCTTGGCAAAATACCACGTTTGTCGCGGCTGATACTAATGAGCGGAATGCCCAGTTTTTTTACCACAGGCAGTAACGTGCGGATTTCATCTGACTCACCTGAGTTTGAGATGCCAATTAATACATCGCCTTTGACCAACATGCCTAGGTCGCCATGACCTGCTTCACCAGGGTGCATAAAAAAAGACGGCGTTCCTGTTGAGGCAAAAGTCGCTGCAATTTTGCGACCAATAAGCCCTGACTTACCCATGCCTGTCACCACCACACGCCCCTGACAGTTTTCAATCAAATGGCAAGCGGTCACAAATCGTTCATCTAGCTGTTCAATCAGCAAATCTAAAGCATGCTGTTCTGTTTTGATAGCGTCTTTGGCATGCTTTAAATAATCAACCGATGCATCCAAGATAATTCCTCACTAATTTTTCAAGATGGCTGTTGGTGCGCTTTTTTCGGGCACTTATCCTTATGCGCTTATTGCTCTACGCTTATTTGGGCGTTTAATAGTTAGCATAAACAATATTTAAAGCTAAAAATTTAAAATTTTTTAAAGTCTGATTATCATAGCCTAATTTCAGCCAATATTCACGCGATAAGTCCGAAAATACATATTTTGACAACATTTCATCGAGTTTATATTAACAATCTACGCATTGCTAAATCAGCGCCAAATAAACTATAAAAGATAAGCTATAAAAGCTATAAAAAATGGCGAACACTGATAGAGTTCGCCACGTAATATCATGTTTTGAATTTAAAAATTAATACTTGTCTTCGCCATTGCCGTTTGCATCATCGTCAAAGTTGGCATCGTCTTTGGTAGGCTCAAAATTCATAGTGTCATAGCCGCTATCAAAACCACGGTCAGCAAAACCACTGCGATCATACGGTGCTTGCGCAAACCCTGTACGCTCCTGCGGGTAGCCACGTTGGTCATTGTCATAACCGCCGCCATCAAAACCGCGATCGCCAAAGCCACCACGATTAGCAAACCCTGTGCGATTTGCGCCATAACCTGATTGTTCAAAACCGCCTGCTTGACCAAAGCCCATTTGGCTAGATTGACCGTAGCCACTTGCCCCTGGCATTGGCGTGGCTGAACGTGGGTTACGGGCTGGTACTACCGTTGAAATGGCGTGTTTATAGACCATTTGGCTAACGGTGTTTTTAAGTAACACCACATATTGATCGAAAGATTCGATTTGACCTTGAAGTTTGATACCATTGACTAAAAAAATAGACACTGGAATACGGTCTTTTCGCAAAGAATTTAAGAAAGGGTCTTGTAGTGTTTGACCTTTTGACATAGGTTTCTCCCAGAAATAAACAGAAAGTTAGTTAAATTATTATATTTTTAGACGACTTTTTAATTATACCTTAAGTGACAGCTTATTAGCTTAACACGGATAGCAAGAGCTATACCAAACAACCGCTTATATAAGTATTACCCAAGCATAGCACTGCTGTTAACTTGTTTTTATTAGCAGCTTTCTTGCCTGATCAATAGTTGTCAAGGGTGTTATATCAAACCGCTCAACCAATTGTTGTGTACTTACCAGCTTACGCATCCATGTATATTGGCGTTTTGCTAGCTGCCTTGTAGCATATAATGCCTCATTTTGCATAGTTTGTCTATAATCTTCAATTGGGGAGCTGTGCGTGTTTAGTAAAAAAAGCGCCACATTATCATGAAAATTTTCTTCATTATTATCATGTGTAAACACTGTTGTATTTTGTATTTTTTCTAAAAAATCCCACGCTTGCCGGTAGCCAACGCAGCGCATGGATGGCAGATCAGCCGTGAGGTGATACTGTTGTCGCAGGGCAATCACTTCCTGCAAAAAGCCTTGTTGCCACATGATATCTAGCCGAAGTGCGATGCGCTTGTGTAACCAATCACGATCTGGCATCACAGCTAAAATTTGCCAATGCTGATGTGGATTGTCGGCTAACGCCCTAGCGGGCTGATTCTGCCAAGCGCTTAATGGCTTGCCTGTTTGTAGATAGATTTCCACCGCTCTGCCAATTCTTTGGGTGTCTGTGGTTTTGAGTTGCTTAGCAAGGATGGGATCTACGTGGTTTAAATAAGCATGCATCTGTTCAATCCCCTGCTCGGCAATCATTCGGGTGACTTGTTGGCGAGTCTCTGGCAAGGTGGCTGGGATATCATTGATACCTTGAATCAGTGCCATATAGTACATCATCGTTCCACCCACCAGTACAGGTGTTTTATTTTGCTGATGCGCAAGATTGATATGATAGTCCACATCGCTTACAAACTGGGCAACGCTGTAGCTTTGCTCAGGACTGATGATGTCGACAAGCGCATGCGGATAGTGTGCCAATTCTTCACGTGTCGGTTTGGCAGTCCCGATATTCATATCCCGATAAATCAAAGCAGAATCTACCGAAATAAGACGATATTTGCCTGTTCCATAGAGTTCATACGCCAATGCTGTCTTGCCGCTGGCAGTAGGTGCTATAAGGCAAATCACGTCTTGTTTATCGGCTGTTATCATAGCTTATTCTGGGGATTGTTAAGGTTACTAGGGATTAGGTAAATGCGCATGCGACAGCAGCCATTGTAGCATGTCAGTTTCACTGACTCGAATGGCATTATCGGCAATTTGGGTAAAATCAGCTTGATTTAAATAAGATTGAACATAGGCTTTATCATAACTGTCTATATGATGGTATTGTAAATCAATCAGATAAAAATATCGCTGCCAAAAAATTAAAGCAAAAGTTTGATGCTGGTTTTCAAATTCATGCTTGTTTTCAAATAAGGTCACTAGCTGTATCGCGTCGCTATCCGTTACCCTATCAACAGCACCCTTGGCTCCCAGCTGATAAAGCGACTGATTTTCGGCAACGTGAGTTATGTGATTGGTGGATTTGTTGTAATTAGGCTTTACATAGTGAATGGACGTAGCTTCACCCGCAGGTGAATTTTGAAATTTATCGACGTTACTGTCATCAGTATTTGTCACGCAAGCTTGCCGTTGCAGGGTTTTTAACGCAGCCATTTTAGGCGGCAATTGCTCTAGCATATGCTGAGACAACCAAGCTAATATATTGGTCAATGGTTGGATTTTGACCTGTTGTTTACTCGGGTGAATATTGACATTTATCCACTCGGCAGGCAGCTCAAAAGACAACGCATAGCCCATTTGTAGCGAATTATCAATGCCAATACCTAGCTTGCGACCCACTTTTTGTATGGCTTGACTAATCGCCAAATCGCTGACCAGACGGTGATTGATATAAATCAGTTTTGGCAGATTATTTTTAGGCGCGATAAAAAACCAGCCGGTGACTTGGGCACTTAACTCTTCTGTCTGTGCTTGTAAACCTTGCAGCGATAAATAAAATGGCTGTGCAATCTCAGCCAATGGCAAATTTAACGCTTGTTCAAGCCGCGCCAAACTAAAAGTAGGCAAAAAAGGCAATGCAGCACCCTCTAAATTTTGGTGAGGCGCTTGGGCTGACTGCGTTAAGCTAAAACGCAGCTTGTCTTGATGATATAATTCAATCTGCACATCGGCAAAACTAATCGCTAATCGTTGTACGACTTGTTCAATATGGGCAAATTCTGTGGCAATACTTTTTAGGTGCGAGCGTCTGCCTGGCACATTGAAATACAAATCGCGAACGCTGACACATGTGCCGCGATGTTTTACGATAGGACGAATAGTAGCTTGGCTTACCTCACTACCGCTCACGCTCAGCTGTTGCCCTATACCGCTGTCATTGTGACTACTGGTTAAAATCAGATGCGATATCGCTGCAATGCTCGCTAGTGCCTCGCCGCGAAAGCCTAAACTATGAATACCAACCAACTCGCTGACATTAGCAAGTTTACTGGTGGCATGGCGAGTGACTGCAAGTGTCATGTCGTCAGGATGAATCCCCATGCCGTTGTCACTAATTTGAATCAACCCAAGCCCGCCTTGCTCAATATCGATTCGAATATGAGTAGCGTTGGCATCGATAGCATTTTCAATCAATTCTTTGACCACAGAAGCCGGACGCGTCACTACCTCGCCAGCGGCGATTTGGTTGATAAGCAGTGGGGATAATTTATGAATACGGTTGTCAGGCAAAACTAATCGTCACTTCTCGTTGTTCGTCATCCAGGCGTTTGATATCAAGGGTTGCATTGGGGGGCGTCAAATAGCCTGCTGCACGACTCGCCCATTCAATAATCACCAAACTATTTGGCTCATCTTGATATTCATAAAAACCGATAAATTCCAATTCTTCAGGATCATTGAGGCGGTATAAATCAGCATGGTAAACCGGCTTAATTGTACCATCGTCCTGCGTAATACGATAAGGTTCAACTAGAGTAAAAGTCGGACTTTTTACCGCGCCTGTATGCCCCATTGCTTGAAGCCAATAGCGGGTAAGCGTGGTCTTGCCCGCACCCAAATCACCCGACAGCCACACGCTACCGGTTAAATTCATCTCGGCAAGCTCTTTGGCGAAGGCTTGGGTGTCGGTTTCGGATTTTAGGAGGATAGTTTTATTCATGTCGATTAATTTCCCAGCTTGCCCAATGTTTGTCCTGAAGCAAAAATCGTTACAACAACCCTGTCAGCTACCAACAGCTTAGTCAACTTGTAAAACCACTGTCGGATTGACAAATTTTTCGCCTTTTTTTAATTTGTCATACATGTTTGGGTCATGCCATTCGGCTTTTACTTGCTCGCTAAAGTCAAAATCACCTAGCGTCAACGCGCCCATTTGGGCATTATCGACATCGTCTTCAAAGCACTGTGCATAGCCTGTCGCTGTTTCGTGGGCGATGACGGAATACACTTTGACATCGGTTTCGCCATTTTGCATTTGGGTTTGTTTTAAGATTTCTCTTGCCCAAAAAAACACCACGCGGCTAAACTGCTCTGCCGAGGGCGAAACAGGCAAACTAATCCAGCGCGCGCTAAATTTTTTGCAGGCGTCAATATAGTCAGGGTCATCTTTATCCCAAAAACAAATAGCATGATCAAAACTATCAATGATGTCTTTAATCGATGATTTTAACAGCCCAAAATCATACACCATTTGCCCGTGATCGAGGCGGTGCGCTTCTAAAATCAGCTCGATTTGGTAACTATGTCCATGAATCGAGTACTTGCAGCGATCGGAGCTACAATTGCGTACGATATGGGCATTTTCAAATTTAAATAGCTTTCTAATTCTCATAATAGGATTCGCATTTTTTTAGCAGTAATTTAGCAGTAATAAAGGTTTGAATGCTGACTATTATAAAGCTATTGGGCAAGTTAAGCGAATTTTAGTCATGTGCGCAAATTTGCCTACCTAAATTTACCCATAATATGAACAAAAAATCTCGTCACATTTAGGACAGTAACTCACGTCTTAAATCGCTAACTGTGCTAATATAAAAACTTGGGGATAGACAGTTATTGTTAAAAAATGAGTTTTTTTAGCTGACTCTTTTTTATATAAAGTTTTGTTGATACAAAACTTTGTTGGCATAAAGATAAGCGCGGTGGAGATAAAAAATGATGATTAGAGTATTGGTCGTTGATGATCATGATTTAGTCCGAATGGGTATCGTACGGATGCTGTCAGATAGCCCTGACATTGATGTGATTGGTGAAGCTGCCGATGGTGAAACCGCGATTATCAAAACCAAACAATTAAAACCCGATGTGGTGTTACTTGATGTCAATATGCCTACCATTGGTGGGTTAGAAGTCACCAAGCGCTTGCTGCAAACCGATAAAAACACCAAAATTTTGGCGGTCAGCTCTTTGGTTCAGCAGCCCTACCCATCCATGCTCATCAAAGCGGGGGTGAGTGGCTATATCACCAAAGGGACACCGCTTGATGAGATGATTAAAGGCATCAAAAAAGTCCACCAAGGCGGGCGTTATTTTAGCGCCGATGTTGCCGAGCAGCTGGCTGATATTTTATTCACTGACAATTCAGAGTCGCCATTTGATGCGCTAAGTGAGCGAGAAATGCAGGTGGCGATGATGGTGGTCAATTGCAAAAGCCCACAGCAAATCGCCGATCAGTTGTTTGTAAGTGTCAAAACAGTCAATACCTACCGCTATCGTATTTTTGAAAAGCTTAATATCGATAGTGATGTCAAACTTACCCATTTGGCTATGCGTCACGGTTTAATTCAACCCTAAACCATGATTACCAATCCTGCGTTTTCATCGCTATTTGACAAGCCAAGCACCCACGATAAAACCAAAAAAATCGGTAACGTCTACAATGGCTACCGCATTATTATTGCTATCTTTTTTTCCTTTAGTTTTATGTTGGCATTAAAAAGTGCACAGCATGATTATTGGGTATTGATTAATCTTTTCCCCACCTTTTTCTATTTTTTCTTTAGTATTACTCTATTTATTTTGTATTATTTTTATCCCAAAAATCCGCTGTTGATGATCGGGCTAACCATTGATGCGCTGGTACTCACTACCTTGTTGTATTTTAGCGGTGGTAATGATTTACAAGTAATTTTGTTATTTTTGGTGCAAGTTGCCGCAGCTTTTATGTTGGTGCGCTCCAACCAAGCTATTTTGCTCACTATTTTTGCCATCACACTGGTTATTTATCAGCAGTTTTATCAAACCCTAAAAAACGATGTTAACTACGCGCTAGTTAACAACGTGGCTTCGATGGCGATTAGCTTTATCGGAGTGGCTTATTTAAGTTATACGTTATCCAAACGGCTTAAGCAAATTGAGCGGCTCTCTGAGCGCCAAGTCAATGAAGTCAACGCACTAAATGCCATCAACAATAAAATCGTGCAAATCATTGACCAAGGCGTGGTAGTACTATCCCACGATTTAGAAATTTTTATCGCCAATGATACCGCAATCCACCAACTACATCTGCCAAAGACACTTGATAATTTTAAATTGCCCGATATCTCCCCCCTATTATCCGCGAGACTTGCACCCATCATCCAAGAGCCTGAAGCAACTGTAATGCTGCGTCTTGATGCACCGACTGCTCGTACACCTTTAGCCGTTGGCATTAAGCCTAATAACCAAAATTTTAATGATTTACGACTTCGAATCACCCAATTAAGACAGCAATATGCCATTATTTTTATTGAAGATTTACGCCATGAGTTTAGCCGTGCACAGCAGCTAAAACTTGCGTCACTAGGGCAATTATCCGCCAGTATTGCCCATGAGATTCGTAACCCGCTGGCAACCATTAGCCAAGCTAGTCAATTATTAATGGAGGAAGTCAATGAGGCTGACAGCGGCTTATCGGGTGACAATATCCTGCTATATGAGATGATTTATCAGCAAACCATTCGGGTCAATAAAATCATCGAAGATGTGCTTAAATTATCTCGTCAGCAGCGCCCTAATTTTGTTTATATTGAAGCCAAAACTTGGCTAAACGATTTTATACAACAAAACTTTAGCGGGCAGAATATTTTTCTGCACTGCCGTACTGACAAAGGCTTTATGTTTGATAACCATCAGCTAGCACAGATTTTGGTCAATCTTATCAATAATGGGCTGCGTTTTAGTAGCAAAACCCAGCCTCATGCTTTTGTCACCCTCCAAGTGTATGAATTTGGCAAATCTATTCATATCGATGTGATAGACACGGGTCACGGCGTTGCCAAAGAAAATATTGAGTATTTATTTAATCCGTTTTTTACCACCGATAATCAGGGCACAGGTCTGGGACTTTATTTGTCGCAGGCCTTTTGTCAGGCAAACTATGCCAATCTAGAATATGCGCCAAGTGAGGGGCAAACTTGCTTTCGGATTATTTGTCAGACCAAAACTTTACCGTCCGTCTAAAATATCTTTGTAGCTAAAATTTTTAATTGAATTTTTTGGCTAAAGTATTCATATTACAGTAAGTTTATCGATATTAATTTAGCAAAATTGTCGGGAATTTGAGTGTATATGTGTTCACTTTTTTCCATTTTTTTAGTACAATATAGCGTCAATGATTAAAAAAATACATGTCGTATTTTGATCAGCCTCAGGACATTTATCTCTATGGCACAACCTCAATCTTTTGAAAACGCGCCCATCAATTGGATCCCTGCGTTTGTCTTAATTAGCACGCCTTTGGCGGCTTTATTGATTGTACCTTATTACTTGTGGACACATAGCGTCAGTTGGCAAGTTTGGGCAATTTTCGCATTCTTTATGGCTTGGAATGGGTTAAGTATTACCGTCGGTTATCACCGTTTATGGTCACATCGTACTTACCAAGCGCATCCGATTGTCAAATGGTTCTTTTTGATTGGCGGCACCTTAGCTGTTCAGGGCTCGGTATTTGACTGGTGTGCAGGGCACCGTTTGCACCACCGCCACGTCGATGATATCTATCAAGACCCCTACTCTGCTAAGCGTGGCTTTTGGTTCTCACATATCGGTTGGATGCTCAAAAACTACCCAAGCGGCCATTATGACTACAAAAATATCCCAGATTTAAAAGCTGATCCTGTGTTAGTGGCGCAAGATAAATATTATGCCGTGTGGATTTTATTAGCCAATATTGGGTTGCCAGCGCTGTTTGGTTGGATGGTGGGTGATGTTGCAGGTACCTTAGTGCTTGCAGGGCTACTGCGTTTGGTGTTAAGCCATCATTTTACTTTCTTTATCAACTCGCTTTGCCATATGTTTGGTACCCGTCCTTATACTGACACCAATACCGCGCGTGATAATCCGATTCTGGCGATTTTCACTTGGGGCGAAGGCTATCATAACTACCACCACTTTTTCCAATACGACTATCGCAATGGGGTAAAATGGTGGCAATATGATCCTAGCAAATGGATTATTTATGGCTTGTCAAAAATCGGTTTGACTTGGGATTTAAAACGTGTCCCAGATGTCACCATTCAGCATGCGCAAACAGAAATGGCATTCAAACGTGCGGAGAAAAAAGTTGCGACTTTTTCAGGGAATTTAACCAGCGATTTCCAAGCGATAAAAGATCGTTTAAATAGCGAACAACAAGCCTTTAAACAAACGATTGCAGAATGGCAAGCGTTAAAAACGCAAGCTATTGAGATGAAAAAAAATGAGTTTGCCCAGCGTATTCATGAGGTCGATGATAAGCTAAAAGACCAGTTTAGTGGCATTGAGGATAAACTTCGCAATCATGCGCAGCAAATTGAAAATTTGGTTAATCATTTAAAAGGTAAACATGTTTGATTAAAACATAAACATGTTTAAAGGTTGACTGTGTCAAAAAAGGTAGGATAAAGTCCTACCTTTATTTTTATGGTTTTGTTGGGTATCGATTAGTCTTTTAGCTGATAAGAGGGTGAAAATGGGTCTAACAATTCAATCAATCGGCGTTCATAGCACTGTCCACGCCAAATAAAATGTACTTTTGCATCACTAAAGGGTTTATCATCAAACCACAAAAACACCCCTTCCATCATTTTTGGCCAATCATCCCAGCTAATTTCACCTACGCCCATCATCACCGCTAAAAACGCTGACAACAGCGTATCATGACTAACCGCCAGTAATAAATGTCCGTGCTTTGGCTGATGCTGAAATAAAAGCGCTAATAAATCCAAACCGCCTTTATGTGGTGCTTTAATCCCTGCCATGTCGCCCGCCAAAAAACGATTGATAAAATTGAGCGCGCCAATTTGTTTGAATACCTTACTCACTTCTTCATGGTCAACCACCAAACTACCGGGCTCTACCAACAGCGATTGATGCGACACATTTCTAGAGATACCGGCCCCTGCTTGCATTAAAATTGCGGTATCAATACAACGTTGTATCGGGCTACTGATGCTATCTACATCCATCGAATAATCTAAGTTGGCAGCCAACCAACGCCCCCAAGACTCCGCCAACACTCTGCCTTTTGGTGTCAGTGGCAATGCATAACTGGCAAAGCCATTTTTATCTGACATTTCGCGTAATGAATGGCGGGTAAATAGTATTAATCGCTCATTTTTCGGAAGTAGCTTGACCGAGTCAATCATACTGGGCGGTAAATGAGCAGGCATGGTGTTGATTGAACTAGACATTTAAATACGCATTCCTTATATCTTTTTATCTTTGCACCATAAATTGATACTATAAATTGATGAGGTCAAAAATTTAAGCGATTAAATGGGATATTTCTGTGAAGACGTGCCAATCATACCATGACTTCAATGACTTTATGCCAGTCAAAAACTACCCCCGTACTACTGATTTCATTGGGGTACGCTCTGGGATTGACAATAACACGTGTATGACCTTGCTGATAATCAAAGGCTTCATGGGTATGTCCATGCAGCCAAATATCAGGCGCAAAATCGCTCTGTAACCATTCGCTCAAATCAACGACAAATCCCGCATTACTGGGAAAATTGGCATATTTTGGCGCGATAGATAATGGGCTGATGCTGTGATGTGACATAACCACGGTGGGCATAGCATCTTTTTGGCTTTGTTTTAAGGCGTTTTGCAACCATGCCCTCTGCCGCTGATGAATAGATACGGTATCTTGGGGCGTTAACAGTCGGTTATCATAATAAATCTCGCGATAATCGCGCATAAACTGCTGAGCAATCTGTAACGTATTATCTTGTGGTTGATATTGATAATCCGTCCAAAGCGTTGTACCAATGATTCTAACACCTCTAAACTCAAAGCTCGTACATTGTAAAAAATGCACTTGCGTATCTTGCGTCAATGCCTTTATCTGCTCATCGAGAGTAAGAATATTATGACCGAAATACTCATGATTGCCCACAATCACAAAAATTGGTTTCTCAAGTCGCTTTGATTCGCCGATAAGCCATTCGATACCCAAAAGCCCATTGGATGTGTCGCCCGCTACTAAAATAGCATCGGCGTTTGTGTAAGGGATTTCATCAATCGGCAAATCCCTTCTTCCATAGCTATCAATATGTAAATCACTTAACACTTGAAAACGTACTGGCATACATGACTCGAAATTGATTATTTTAACGTATCCAAGATATGGTGCAGTTTTGCGGTGGGATCCGCTGCTGCCGTAATTGACCGCCCAATCACCAAATAATCAGACCCATGTGCTATGGCATCTTTGGGCGTGCAAATCCGGGTTTGGTCATTACTGGCATCTTCTGGCAGTCTGATACCTGGCGTGACTAAAAGAAAATCCTTGCCACATAAGCCTTTAAGCATCTTGGCTTCTTGTGCAGAGCAAACCACCCCATCAAGCCCAGATTGCTGCGTCAATAATGCTAGTCGCTTGACATGATTTTCTACCGAGTCGGTGATGCCCACCTCAGCCAAATCTTGCTGTGACATAGAGGTCAGCACCGTCACCGCAATCACTAAGGTTTGGTAGTTTTGTGCCGATAAACGTTCTTTCACCGTTTGCATGGCGGTACGCCCCGCACTGGCATGTACATTGACCATCCACACCCCCAAATCAGCCGCCGCTAATACTGCTTGTGCGGTGGTGTTAGGAATATCATGAAATTTTAAATCCAAAAACACCTCAAAATTACGCTGATGTAAGGATGTCACCAAGCTATTACCATATTTGGTAAACAGCTCTTTGCCAACTTTTAATCGGCACAAGGTAGGGTCTAACTTATCCGCCAAGCTTAGTGCTTGACGGTCATCCATGTTATCCAATGCCACAATAATGGGTGACTTGATAGCTGATTTGATGAGTGATGTTGCTTGCGGTACTGCCACTTGATTCATAACAAACTGACTCTTTTTTTTAACTTGATAGTATGGATTGCTTATCGTACGGGTGGTAAATTAGGGTTGGCTGCGGTAGGTGCAATCGTTGCATTGCTGGTTTGCGCTAAATGCTGTTCATAATTATGCTGCGTTTGCATCAATTTTTCTTGGGTTTGCTTTAACTCTTTAGATAAGCGCTGATTTTCCAGCTTCATCTGTAACACACGAAATAAAATCACCCCCATCAATAGTCCCGCGATGACCCCTAAAACAATGCTAATAATCAGCAGCAGTCCCAAACTCATTTGTGGCACTTGGCTAAACAGTAAATTTACTTCGACCTGGTTATTATTCACCAATACCAGCATCAATGAATAACCGACGACCACGAACAACAAAATCGCTAACAGATAACGCATATTTTTCTCCTTGGTTATTTTAATTAATCTACATTTTTGAATGCCACTATTATTACAGATAATTCAAAAAAAAGAGTGGATTTTTTGTCCACTCTTTTTTGATCAATCATATATTAAACCATATCGCTAATTCAATAACGTTGAATGACTCAAAAACCGCAACTAACGATGATGATTAACCGCCTCTCGCAATGCTTTGCCAGGTTTAAAATGGGGTATCGCCGTTGCTTTCACGGTAACTTTCTCGCCTGTTTTAGGGTTGCGCGCCACACGTGGCTCACGATGATGCAAACTAAAACTACCAAAACCGCGTACTTCAACACGTCCATTTTGAGATAAGGTATCGACCATCAAATCAATGATTTGCTTGGTGGCGTCCTCAATGGTTTTTTCTGGTATATTCTCACATTCACTTGATAATCTAGTGATCAAATCAGATTTGTTTAACACTTTTTCCATACTACCCCTAACACGCTAAACGTAACTGTCATAGTCTAAATTACAGAATGATGGTTTTAAAAACTTCGTTACAGTCCAATTTCATCCAGCAATCTATCAACAATTTTAATAATGAAAAATTACATTTCATTACTTTTCTTCGCATATTATAACAAAACCGTACTAAAGTCGTCGTCTTTTTTAGACTAAATCTTTCATTTCGCTAACTAAAAGGTAAAAATAAAAAAAGCGACTAAATTAGTCGCTTTTTTTATTGCTCACAAAACCGATTATTGGTTTTGTTGTTGCTCTTTGATTAAGTCACCAATGGTTTTTGGTTGTGTATCAGCTGCTGCATTTGAACTTAATGCTTTAATAGCATCACGTTGCTCTGCTTCGTCTTTTGCACGAACTGATAGGTTGATACCGCGAGTTTTGCGGTCAACGCTGACAATTTTCGCTTCAACTTCATCACCGACATTCAGTACAGTGGTCGCATCGTCTACTTTGTCTTGTTGGATTTCTGAAGCACGTAAGTAGCCTTCTACATCGTCAGCTAGTTTTACTTTAGCGCCTTTGGCATCAACGTCAGTCACTACCCCTTTCACTACCGCACCACGGTCATTTGATACTAGGTATTCATTGAATGGGTCGCTGTTAAGTTGTTTGATACCTAAGCTGATACGGTTAGCTTCTGCGTCTACAGACAAGATGACCGCTTCAACGGTATCACCTTTATTGTAGTTACGAATCGCTTCTTCACCACTTTCAGTCCAAGAAAGGTCTGATAAGTGAACTAGACCATCGATACCACCTTCTAGACCGATAAAGATACCGAAGTCAGTGATTGATTTGATAGTACCAGATACTTTGTCACCTTTTTGGTGGTTCTTATCAAACTCTTCCCATGGGTTTGGCATGGTTTGTTTGATACCTAGGCTGATACGACGACGGTCTTCATCGATATCAAGGATTTGAACCATGATCTCGTCACCGATTTGTACCACTTTTGAAGGATGGATGTTTTTGTTGGTATGATCCATTTCAGAAACGTGTACCAAACCTTCGATACCATCAGCGATTTCAGCAAAACAACCATAATCAGTAAGGTTAGTTACACGTGCTTTAACGTTAGTACCTTTTGGATAGTTGTTAAGAACGTCTTGCCATGGGTCAGTGCCGAGTTGTTTTAGACCTAAGCTAACACGGTTACGTTCACGGTCAAATTTTAATACTTTAACTTTTAATTCTTGACCCACTTCAACCACTTCTGATGGGTGCTTGATACGGCGCCATGCCATATCTGTGATGTGTAATAGACCATCGATACCACCTAGGTCTACGAATGCACCGTAATCAGTCAAGTTTTTCACTACGCCGACCACTTCTTGACCTTCTTCGAGGTTAGATAGTAGTGCTTCGCGCTCTGCTGAGTTTTCAGATTCCATCACAGCGCGGCGGCTAACAACGACGTTGTTGCGTTTTTGATCTAGTTTAATGACTTTAAATTCTAGCTCTTTGCCTTCTAAGTGCGCGGTGTCGCGTACTGGGCGAGTGTCTACCAATGAACCTGGTAAGAAAGCACGTACTGAACCGATATCAACCGTGAAACCACCTTTAACTTTACCAGAGATAAGACCGGTTACGATCTCATTGTTTTCGTAAAGTTTTTCAAGTACGTTCCAAGTTTCAGCACGTTTTGCTTTTTCACGTGACAATAGGGTTTGACCCATGCCATTGTCAACCGCGTCTACAACGACTTGAACTTGGTCGCCAACTGCTACTTCAAGCTCGCCTTGTTCATTCAAAAATTCTGAACGCGCAACGATACCTTCTGATTTTAGACCCGTATCTACGGTAATCCAGTCGCTATCAATCGCAACTACGGTACCTGAGATAACTGCACCGCGTTCTACATCAAGTACTTGGCTTGCTTCAAACAGTTCAGCAAATGATTCCATCATAAAATTTACCTTTGTATAGCCGTAGCCTGTCCAGCACAGTACGGTTCAAATTAAGATTTTTTATAAACATAAGGCTGGTTTTAGTGTCTATAAAAAATCGATAAAACTTTTAAAAACAGTTAATTAATTATCAAACCACGTTCAGCACATAGTTGCCAAACTTGGTTAAACACTTGCTCAGCATCGATAGCTGAGCTATCAATCACTATCGCATCATCAGCAGGCTTAGCCGGTGAGGCACTGCGTGTACTATCACGCTCATCACGGGCAATAATTTGTGCCAAAATTTCGTCAAAATCTGCCTGTTTGCCAGCGTTGGTTAACTGACTGACACGGCGCTCGGCTCGTGCCTCAGCGGATGCGACCAAATAGACTTTAAGCGGCGCATCGGGAAAAACCACTGTTCCCATATCACGCCCGTCTGCGATCAAGCCCTTGTTTGGGTTGCCTTGCGACGTTGCCATATTTTTTTGTAACTCTAATAGCGCTTGACGCACCTTCGGGAATACCGCGACTTTTGACGCAAAGTTACCTACTTCTTCGGTGCGAATCACTTCGCTCACATCGTTGGCATTCACGAGCACTGTCACATGGTCTGAACCCGCTTTTGCGGCTGCAAACTCAATTTTTAACGATTGGGTTAAATCAGTTAGCGCATTTTCATCGATGATATCGGTTAACAAACCCGCTTGGTGGGCTGCAAGCCCCACAATCCGGTACAGCGCCCCTGAATCCAAAATTTGATAATCCAGCAGCTTTGCCAGTCTTGCCGTCAATGTACCTTTACCTGCACCACTTGAGCCATCAACGGTGATGACAGGCAGGCTTGCGGTTACATCTTTTGTGGCTAGAACTCTTGTAGTTAGATCTAAAAACGGTTGCGCTGACGTTTGTGACATGCCTTTCTTATGAACAAAGCAAAAATAGTCGTATATTTTACGCCTGAAAGCTATTTTATACAAGTAATTTGACACAAGGATTGACTAAATTGCGTCTCATTTTTTGTCAATGAAAAAATGCACAAAAAAGGGGCTAAACATGAGAAATGTAATCAAGACACAGACGCATGATTAACCATTGCGAGATAGAAGAAAAAAAGCTAGCGACTTACAGGATTAAGCATAAGCTCACCTTTAGCAATCGCTGGCTTTTAACAATCACAGGCTAAAACTGCCAGAGCTTTCAGAATTTCCAAAATTTATAGCGTGTAGGTGGGTTTATCGGAGCTGATATGACCTGCTAGGAGGCGGTCGACTTCGTTTTTGATGCGTAAACCTGCTTCATCTTTGCCAAGCTGTAACGCATAGCCTGCGGGGCGCTGGGCTTGTGCACGGTGGTTGACCCACACCACTTTACCATTCAGCGGCATTCTCTCACTCGAATTTGGCAAAGTAATTGCCACAAAGGTTTGACTGCCTAGTTGTTGCTGCTGGTTAGTAGGAATAAATAACGCACCATTTTCAATAAAAGGCAGATAGCTAGCATACAATTTTTCGATCGTATCATAGTTAATGGTGGTGATACCGCCACGAGATGGCATTGCCATAATCATTGTTCCTTTTACTAACGCATGGGGTTACCAACGCATGGTGAATGATAAGTAATCTAGATAATTGGGTAATATAGCTAATTGAATAGATTAGCAATCCAGCATGGTGCTAAAAATTTTATCATAGCATAACTTATCTTGGATATGTTGCTGTCTATCTTGCCAGATTTGATCAATAACTCGTTGTAACTGGCTAATTTGTTTTAATGTCGGTGGTGGCTGCAGCTTGCCAAAATCTAAGTCATTGGATGACGCTGAAATACCAACGGCAAATTGCCCCAATGGCACTAACAAAGCTTGCGACAAGTACAAAAAGTCCGTCAATGTCAGCGTTTTTTGCCAATAGTTGCTGGCTTGTACAGGCATACGTTGCCCACTACGAACCGCTTGAAAGCTGTTTATCCAAGTCTGGCGGTGTTGATACCATTTGCTGTTTAACATTTGCAGTGCCAAAAAAGGCGCATAACCTGACAACTCACTCACTTGTTGTAGCGTCGCAGTATCAGTATTTGGCATTAACTGCTGCATCGCTTGCATTGACTGATCGGGGGTCACATGGCTCACCGAAAATGACTGTAGCCGCGAGCGAATGGTTGGCAGTAGCTGCGAAGGACTATCGCTAATTAACAGCATCAACACATTTTCGGCAGGCTCTTCTAAAGTCTTAAGAAGCGCGTTACTGGCTGCTAGGGTCATCGCATCCGCTTGGTGAATAACCACGATTCTTAATCCGCCACTCGATTGCGTGACAAAGGGCTGCAATTCCCGAATTTCGTCAATCTTGATGCTATACCCTGATTGATGGGTTGGGGCTTGCGCCACGAGGGCGTTGTTTGCTTGAGGTTTAGGCGACGCGTCACGCTCTAGGGTGGGTTTGGGAATTTGATAAAGATCGGGGTGGGTATTGGCGATCAGCCATTGGCAACTTTGGCATTGCCCACAGGCAGTTGTGACACCTTGTGCATTGACCCGTTGATTCTCACACAAAGCCCATGCGACAAACCGATAGACAAAGGCGCGTTTACCCGTCCCTGCATTGCCTGCAAACAACATCGCGTGCGGCAAGGCGTGTAGATGGGTGGTCAGATACTGCCAAGTTGGCTGTTGCCACGGCAGTAAATCCATAAACAGCCACTGCTGTATCACCTGCTGGCTGACAGGGTCTGGATAGTAGTATTGGGTTATCTCATTGGGTGTTGATTCGGTATTGGGTTGTTCGGTGCTTTTTAATTGAGCGGTTATAGTCGATGGCATAGAAAAAAATCAGTCAACAGAGTAACCATAGTATAATCGCTGCGGCTAGATAATCAATTAGGATAATCAGTCGGGTTGTTTTCTAGAAGACATGAATGCGGTAACACGTCGCGTTATTTTATCCTTTAGTGTCTTTAAACCTTGGCCCATAAGATTTTTGTTGCAAATAAATGATAGATTTTTTTTGATGAGTCGATTAAATTTTCATCTTAAGATATCTATTTTCGTATTTTTCTTATAGTTGTGATTCACCCTATTTAAAAAAACGATTCAATTTTCTGTTTACTTCGAGGTTAGTTTGACGAATTTATCGCAACCTAATAATCAAGATGCTTTACTCAATGCCACACCCAATGCCACACATAGTTACGATGCGGCGGATATGGCAGACCAATTAAAGGTGATGCCAACCTTAGAAGCGCGTTTAACTACTATTTTAAACGAAATCAATGCGCTGCGTGATTTTCCGCAAGTTACCCTATTTAAACAACTGCTAGATACCCTGCGCAACCGTGCAGATGATGCTACAACTGCCAATGAGCAGATGGCGCTATTTATTCGGCTACTGCGCGGCAATCGTGTGTGGGCAGAAGGGTTTTGTGTGTTTATGCTTACCTTGATTAATCGTTATCGTCAGGTGTCGCTATACACGGATTTGGGTATCTTGTCAGACGCTGGCTTTACTTCGCAATTTTTTGACTTGGTCGGTGAAAAGCTATTACCCCCCGTACCTGATGACCGCGATTTGATTGGCTTATTTAATGCGTTTTTTGCCACACCAAAAACCCGCTACTGGGTGCGCTTAATCAAAGAGCGTTGGTGGATTGAACTGATACTCATCCTTAAAGTACCTGCAGGCAAAGAAGCATTGGTGCAAGCGCTTGAAGCCAATGTGCTCAAAGCCATTACTATTTTAACGGCGCGTATCAACGGCATCGGGCTCAATGCCGATTTAATAAAGGCATTTCCCAATCCGATTGACAATCAAGATACTTTCATTGCGCTAAATCGCGAAGTCGCTGAATTTGTCAGTCAATACCAGCTCAGCATGCAGCCAGGGGATGAGCAAGCGATGCCCCAGCCTGAGGTGGATAGCAGTCAAATTTTAGTGTTGACCGACCAAGCCCGCACTATGATGCAAAACATCCGTCGCCGTATTCATCGAACCGGTATTACCGTGCGTACCACCAATATGTTGGTGCGCCTTGAGCAAAGCTTGCAGCGTCTTGAATTGTTGGTGTCACTGCTATCGGACAACGATCATATCAAGAAAAAAACCATCATAGAGCTTATTAATACATTGTATGAAGATTCATACCACCGCAGTAGTTTTAGATATTTATTTGGCATCAATACCGCGCTCTTGTCGCGCCGTGTCACTGAGACTGCCAGTAAGGTCGGCGAGCATTATATCAGTACTGATAAAGCGGGCTATCGCCGTATGTATAAAAAAGCGGCACTGGGTGGTTTACTCATCGGCTTTATGGCGACCCTTAAAATCCTAGGGAAGTCCTTACCACTGGCACCGTTTGGCGTGGCTTTTTTAAACAGTATGATTTATGGTCTTGGCTTTGTGGCAATTCATATCATTGGTGGTACAGTGGCAACCAAACAGCCTGCCATGACAGCTGCCGCGATTGCTTCGACTATCTCAGAGGTAAAAGGGCGCAAAGCGGCGCAATTTACCAAGCTGACCGAATTGGTCGTTGATATCATGCGCACCCAATTTATTGCCATTATGGGTAATATTTCAATTGCCATGCCGATTGCGCTACTGATTTCATCCATATGGCTGTATGGGCTGGGTCGTCCGTTAACATCGGAAGCTAGCGCAGAGCATTTGCTGCATGATCTTAACCCGTTTACCTCGCTTGCTATCTTTCATGCTGCGATTGCTGGGGTGTATCTGTATATTTCAGGATTGATTGCCGGCTATTACGATAATCTTGCAGTACACAACAAAATTGGTGAGCGTATCCGCAACCATCCTACCCTCAAACGGATGATGACACCTGTCACGTTATTGCGTTTTAGCGATTTTATCGAGCGCAATCTGGGTGCGATTATGAGTAACTTTTTATTCGGTTGCTTTTTGGGTAGTACGGCGACCATCGGTTATATTTTTGGCTTACCGCTTGATATTCGCCATATTGCCTTTGCGTCTGCCAACTTTATTCACGGAATTTTTAACATTTATGCCAACACGGGCGAGTTTCCAGAAATCGGTATTATTTTGGTCAGTCTATTTGGGGTGATGGTTATCGGTATGATTAACTTGTTGGTGAGTTTTTCACTCGCCTTAATGACCGCCCTACGCGCTCGTAATGTGAAAGTCTTTGAGTGGAAATTCTTATTTGAATTGGTCACCTCGCATTTGATGACCCAACCCTCTGACTTTTTTATCCCGCGTAAACAGCCGATGAACTATGCGCTCATCGATAGCGACGGTAATATTATCTATGATGACAAACCGATTGCAAACGATGGTAAAAATAATAAAGGACATAAAACTGCCCTGACATCGCAGCCAGAAGAACATCCGCATGCTAGTACGCCCCATATCGACAATATCAGTCATACGGAAAAATTGACTGATGAAGAAATTGCAGAGAAAAAACAGGCAATTAAAGAAAAAGTGGTGCAAAAGGCGGTCGACAATATCATCCCAAATGACACGGCAAGCAAGCTACCCAAATAACTGATGAAACACTGAACACGATAGAAATATGATGACTTTTTCGCAAACCACAATGAACCAACCTGCGACCTCAATGAGTCCGACTCAATTGGCGCATCGGTTAAATGCGCTATTAAAAATTAATGAATTCCAAGATTATTGTCCCAATGGTCTGCAAGTGGATGGTGGACAGCCGATACAGCACATCCTCACCGGTGTCACAGCCTCTGAGGCATTGATTGAACAAGCGATTGCGCACAACGCCCAAGCGATTTTGGTGCATCATGGCTATTTTTGGAAAGGGGAACCTGCGCCGTTAATTGGCATGAAAGGCAAACGTATTCGTTTGTTGATGCAACACGGCATTTCCTTACTGGCTTATCATTTACCGTTAGACGCCCATCCCCAATTGGGCAATAACGCGCAATTAGCGCGAGCGCTGGGCTGGAGTGATTTGTCGCCGCTATACCCTGACGAAAAACACCCGATTGGTAATATCGTGGATTTAGCAGCGCCGATGTCGATTACAACTCTCACCAACAAACTATCGACTACCTTAAGCCGTCAGCCCCTACATTTATCCGGTGGTAATCAAGTCATTTCGCGCATCGGTCTGTGTACGGGTGGCGCACAGGATATGATTGAGCAAGCGGCGCAAATGGGTTGTCAAGCCTATATCTCGGGTGAAGTATCAGAGCGAACCACTCACATAGCCCGTGAGCTAGGTATTGAGTATTTTGCCTGTGGACATCATGCCACCGAGCGAGGTGGCGTGCTTGCATTGGGGAATTATGTCAAACAAAATCTTGCTTTGACCGTTGATTTTGTCGATATCGATAATCCCGTGTAAAATCGGGCAATTTATTGAGTAATTATTACCCGTTAGTTGCATTTTAGCGGGTTTTTTACCCTTTTTATCATAAATTTGCCTTTCGTTACCGTCAATAACATGACGGGTAACTTTAATTTCACTACAATACCCCCATTGTTTCATATAACTCACTGTAATGCCATGCAGTAAATATTGTTATTGTTTATTTATTTTATGCGTGCCATACGTTACCCTACGTTAAATTCTGTATATAAGTGCTTGGGCTTATTAAACAATTTTTAGTTCGCCGGTACTTACAAAAATTTTAACCCTTTTACGGGTTGTACTTGATTATTTATTTCGATAGTTCTCTACGATGGATAGGGAGTTATCACCGTCCTAGGTATAAGGGGAGCCAACCTGTTTGGCTCTTTTTTTAGCGTTAAGTTAATAACGACCTATTTTGGATGGAAGCTTTTTTGGTGAGATTTAGGATAGAATTAGATAGTTGGATTAAGCCATGTACTTATGTGGCTTGGCTGACTGGTACTTATTTTGACTAGTACTATGTTTAACTGGTGCTTAGTTTGACGGGTACTGGGCGTGATTATCGATTCGTTTCTTATTTTCATAAAATGTTTTCATTTGGCATAGTTGTTTTTTATTAATTTAACGTATCTAACGTATGTGCACCGTGGAGTGACACATGCCGCTAAACTCATCATTTGAGTATTGTGATGATTTGGCTTTGACCTATCCTGCATCGATTTCGATGTCGGTCAAAGTATTTTTAAGCCCTTTAACTTTATACCCGTTTCAACACCCTTTATTACGCTTTAGTAAATACGCGAGCCAATTTAAACGCTTGCAATTCTTCCCGATTCAATTCAAGCCTTGTTTGGGTGGGGGGATGTCGCCAAAAATCGCCCAGTCGCGTGTGCCAGCGGTATCTAGCCATGTGCAAGATTTGGCGCAACTGGCTAATCCGTCCGCTAGTCTTATTGAGCGCTTTATCAAGCCGTTAAAATGGTTGAGTGCCAGTAAAAAGCTGGCAGCTGTGGTGGGGATTGGTTTGCCCTTAGCTTATGTTGCAACCCAGATGGGCGTTACTGACAAAATCGCTAATACCAATGCTAATACCCTTGCCTCACCTACTAGCATGGTTGCGGTACCGAAAATGGCGACTTTTGATAGTATCCTATCTCAAAAGCAGCTACGTATTGCCACCGTCAATGGTAATACCACCTATTTTGCTCAAGATGGTTTTGAGCACGGCTTTGGCTATGATGTCATGCGCCATTATGCCAAGCGATTGGATGTTACCATAAGCACCCAAGTGTTTGCCACTGATGCCGACGCGATGGCGGCTGTCAAAACAGGCAAAGCCGATATCGCCTTGACCAATGGGTCAGATTATCAAAACGTGACTGCGTTATCATCGCTCAGTCTAAGCTGTGACAAAGATTATTTATCACAGCAGGGTCTCAACGAACATGTTGCCATACAGCTAAACCCCAATGATATCAAACTCAATAATGATGTAAAAAACTTCCTGTGTGGCGGTCAATCGCTCATCCGCAACCAACATTTAGCGGCGTTTTATAGTCAAACACCATTGGCAGAGCCGTTTAATCAACAACATTTTGCCGATACCATGACACGCGTGTTGCCCACCTATGCGCCATCTTTTAAGCAGACCGCAAACAAATACCAGCTTGATTGGGAACTGCTTGTGGCAATGGGGTACCAAGAATCGCATCTAGACGCAGAAGCCATTTCGCCAACGGGTGTGCGCGGTATCATGATGCTGACCAATGCCACTGCCAATGCGATGGGCGTTGATAACCGGACTGACCCGACGCAGAGCATCCAAGGCGGCGCTAAGTATCTCAGTCAGCTGCAACATGAATTTGCCCAAGTGCCAGCATCGGATCGAGTATGGTTTACCCTAGCGGCTTACAATATGGGTCCACAAGCGATTAAAGATATCCAGCAGATTTTGGAAAAGCGCGGTATTGATGGCAACAATTGGGCAGCCGTGTATCAGTATTTAAAAGTTAATAGTCAAAGCAATAGCCGTTACGTGCAGTGCTTAGATTACGTCACCCATATCCGCAGTTATTTGGAAGCGTTAAAATTGGACAAAGTCAATCATCGTCAATTGACTTGATGAGTGTGGGTATAAAAACTAAACATTTTCAAAAAAGAATGGTTTAACGCCATTCTTTTTTTTATGCTATCACTTCGTCGTTTTTAAAAATTACTGACTTATTATTAATATTATTAACCTAAGGATAGCACGTGACCAAGCTCCAGAATCAGCCCCACACTCAATCAAGCAATCAGCCTGTTTATGCCAACCAATACCGTATTTATTTAGAAGATACTGATGCAGGCGGGATTGTGTATCACGCCAATCATTTAAAGCTGTTTGAGCGTTGTCGTCGCGATTGGTTACGTGCATTGGGTATGACCAGTTATTTTTATCAAGCGCATTCAGCCGAGGCTGTGCATCAAGACGTTACTCACCATAGCGATAGTGGCAAAGCTGATATCCAATTTGTAGTGAGCCAAGCCAACATCCGCTATTTGCGTCCAATTCTGCTTGATAGCGAAGTTACCGTTGTGATTGAGACAGCAGACTGCAAATCTGCGTCATTACAGCTTGAGCAGCGGATTTATGATAGCCATCAGCAGCTGTTAAGCCAAGCGGAGATAAGTATTGTATGCGTGGCTACCCATAAAGATGAAAAAGGGCAAACCCAAGTTCGCCCTACCCGTTTGCCCAAAGCATTTGTACAGCTGCTGCAGCTCGCTCGGTAACTTTTGGTTATTTTGCTTTACAAGTTTGACAGATAACCTGCTCATCTTCTAGTCGGTATGCCATCATACTGCCGCCCCACACACACCCTGCATCCGTGGCTCTGGCATTTGCCAAATCGACTTTGGCTTTTAGCGCCGCCCAGTGACCAAATAAGATTTTACGTTCGCGCGGCACTTGCCATTCAAACCACGGACGAAACCCCTCTGGCATTTTATCATCCAGACTGGATTTAAAGCTAAACTCCAACGTGCCATCCATTTGACACAGGCGCATACGGGTAAAATAATTGCAAATCGCTCGCATGCGTGCGTAGCCTGTCAGCATATTTGACCAAGGAACAGCGGTATCGCTATACAGGTTTGGCAGCAGTCTATCGAGTTGCCATAAGCTACTTTGCAGCTGAGTTTGCAATTCTGACGCATGCATGGCCGCTTGGGTAATACTCCAGTTTGGCGGGATGCCTGCATGCACCATCACGGTTTTATCATTGGGATAGACAAGCAGCGGCTGGCGACGAAGCCAGTTGAGTAGTTCATCACAATCTGGAGCGTCAAAAATCGCTTGGGTTCTATCCTTTTTTTTGATCTTTATGACACCACGCCATACGGCGATCAAGTTAATATCATGATTGCCCAATACCATTTCGGCAGCACCGGCTTGGCAAAGACGTTTTACCAGACGCAGCGCGCTCAGCGAGTCTTCACCGCGTGCCACGATATCGCCGACAAACCATAATTTATCTTGCTGTTCATCAAACCCAATCTGCTTGAGCAGTGCCTGCAAATCGGCGTAACAGCCTTGAATATCGCCAATGACAAATTGATGTCGAAAACCCATAACACCTCATACATCCTGAAAGTAAAATTTTAAAAAACTACAAAAAAATTAACCATTTGCCGCGATACCGTTTGCTAAAGTCACAAAATCTTGTACTGATAATGTTTCGGGACGCGCCAGTGGATTGAGTCCCCATGCCACAAGCTGGTGTTCTGTGACCGCAGGCAAAATCGGCGATTTTTTAAAAATCGCGCGCAGTGTTTTACGGCGATGATTAAATGCCTCACGCACCACAAGGGCAAACAGCTTTTCATCGTCAGCCACAATCGGTTTTTGTTGATAAGGTCTGAGTCGAAATACCGCACTCGTCACTTTGGGCGGGGGGTTAAATGCCCCATTTGGCACCGTCAGTAAATAATCCGTTTCACAATAATACTGCATCATGATGGATAAACGACCATATTCTCGGCTATCCACTTCTGCGGTGATGCGATCAACCACTTCTTTTTGTAGCATAAAATGCATGTCTTCAATGACATCGGCAAAACTTAGTAAATGAAACAATAACGGCGTAGAAATATTGTATGGCAAGTTACCGACAATGCGCATTTTTTTGTCAGCCGTAGCATTAGGGTTATCGCCAATGATTTGCTTGAACAGCGCACGGTAATCCACTTCCATGGCATTGGCTTTAACAATGGTTAAGCCATCATTGCTATTGGCGCCAATACGAATGCGCAAGCTGTCTGCCAAATCGGTATCAAGCTCGACAACGGTCAAGCGATTGACTTCCTTGAGTAGCGGCTCAGTAATCGCGCCCATGCCTGGACCAATTTCAACCATCAAATCATCGCGATTTGCATGAATACTGTCAATAATTCTCCCAATAATCACCTGATCATGTAAGAAATTTTGCCCAAAACGTTTTCTAGGCTGATGCGATAAAAAAGCAGAGACTGTCACTCAAAACATTCCTATAAAAATGAAATAATTATCAATGTTGCTCAGTCTACGATAACCCTCACCGTAATCAGACACAAATCATTATCAAACTGCTCATTATAACATAGCTTGACGCTCCATTATGACAATTTCATGACAACTCGAGACTATCGTAATAGCATAGCAAGAGTATGACAACAATCTGCCCAATCGCTCAATTTGAATTTTTGTAGTTTATATCATGCTATAAATTTTTGATGGGCCAATTTTTTGATGCGTCAATCGCCTGTCGAATTCTGATGACTAAGTTGTTATAATGCAACAAATTTAACTAACCCTTTATTTAGTGAGCATTGTATGGGCTTTAATTGTGGTATCGTCGGATTGCCAAATGTTGGTAAATCAACCTTGTTTAACGCATTGACCAAAGCTGGGATTGCGGCAGAAAACTTCCCGTTTTGTACCAAAGATCCCAATACTGGGATTGTACCTGTACCCGACCCACGTCTCAAACAACTTGCCGATATCGTCAAACCTGAGCGCGTTGTGCCCACCTCAATGGAGTTTGTGGATATTGCTGGTCTAGTGGCAGGTGCATCCAAAGGCGAAGGCATGGGTAATCAGTTCTTAGCCAATATCCGTGAAACCGATGCGATTGCCCATGTGGTGCGCTGCTTTGATGATGATAACGTGATTCACGTCGATGGACGCGTCAACCCATTATCTGATATCGAAACCATCAATACCGAACTTGCGCTTGCTGACCTTGAAGCGGTCAGCCGTGCGATTATCAACGTGGGTAAAAAAGCCAAAGGCGGTGATAAAGACGCCAAAGCCATGCTGGATGTGTTTAACAAAATTGAGCCATTTTTAGCCGATGGTAAGCCTGCGCGCATGGCAAATCTGGATGAGGATGAGAAAAAACTCATCCGCAGCTATGGTTTAATCACCCTAAAACCGACCATGTATATTGCCAACGTGAGCGAGGATGGCTTTGACAACAATCCTTATCTTGACCAAGTACGGGAATTTGCGGCAAAAGATGATGCGTTGGTCGTCGCGCTATGCAACCAAATCGAATCTGAAATCGCCCAGCTGGATGACGATGAAAAACAAGAGTTTTTAGAAAGTATGGGTATGACTGAGGCAGGGCTTGATCGGGTTATTCGCGCAGGTTATGAGCTGCTTAATATGCAAACGTATTTTACCGCAGGGGTCAAAGAAGTGCGCGCTTGGACGGTCAAAGTCGGTGCCACTGCCCCTGAAGCGGCAGGCGTGATTCATACTGACTTTGAGCGTGGTTTTATCCGTGCCGAAGTGATTGCGTTTGATGATTTTATTGAATATAACGGTGAAAAAGGCGCGGCAGCGGCCGGTAAATCTCGCCTTGAAGGTAAGACTTATATCGTGCAAGATGGCGATGTCATGCACTTTAGATTTAACGTCTAACTAAATTGTACACTCATATGCTGATGGATATAAATAGGCAATTTTAGTTGCCTATTTTTGCAAGTTTATTTTTTAAAAACGCTTGACTTGTATTGCAAGTCACTATCTTAATCCTTATAATATGCGTTCGTAATTTTGAGAGCCCTCGTTTCCCAGACACTCACTCTCAACTATTAACTCAAAAAGGTTTTTAAACATGAAAACTATCAGTGCTAAACCACATGAAGTGACACACGATTGGTACATCGTCGACGCTGAAGGTAAAACATTAGGTCGCTTGGCGAGCGAAATCGCATCACGCTTACGTGGCAAGCATAAGCCTTCTTACACCCCTCACGTTGATACAGGCGATTATATCGTTGTGATTAATGCTGAGAAAGTTGCCGTGACTGGTAAAAAAGCGCAAGACAAAAAATACTACCGTCACACCGGTTACCCAGGTGGTATCAAAGAGACTAACTTTACCAAACTTATCGCACACAAACCTGCTGACGTACTTAACAAAGCCGTTAAAGGTATGTTGCCAAAAGGTCCATTGGGCTATGCGATGATTAAAAAGTTAAAAGTTTACTCAGGTACTGAGCATCCTCATACTGCTCAACAACCTCAAGTATTAGATATCTAAGGAGTAACACATGGAACGCAATTACGGTACAGGTCGTCGTAAAACTTCAACAGCTCGTGTGTTCTTATCTGCGGGTACAGGTAACATCGTCGTCAACGGTAAACCACTTGATCAATACTTTGGTCGTGAAACATCAGTAATGGTTGTTCGTCAACCTTTAGAATTACTAGATGCTGCTAGCAAATATGATATCTATGTGACTGTAAAAGGTGGCGGTATCAATGGTCAAGCAGGCGCGATTCGCCACGGTATCACCCGTGCATTGATTGAGTCAGACGAAACTTTAAAACCAGCGCTTAAAGAAGCGGGCTTTGTGACTCGTGACGCGCGTGAAGTTGAACGTAAAAAATTGGGCTTACGTAAAGCACGTAAACGTCCCCAATTCTCAAAACGTTAATATTTTTCGTGGTCGAAATTCTCGTATCGACCGCGTTTTTTGGCGTTTACAAAAAAGACTCTTGTTTACCGCAAGGGTCTTTTTTATTTACCTTAGGTAATTTATTTTATTGCAAAAATAGCATAAAATAGCAAAATTAGCGTAATTTAGGCACAGCTAAGGTGGCAATTCTGTAACAACTGATTTACAATAGCCACAAACCCAGTGTGGGAATATGGTTACCCACTTCATTAATCTGGAGGAGTTCTTAATGAGCCATGCCGAAGGCGTCGACGTTAAGCGTCGAAGAGTTTTAATCGCATCCACTGCCGCTATGGGCGCAGTCGGTGTCGCTGCTATTGCTACGCCGTTTGTGCGTTCATGGTATCCAAGTGCAAAAGCAGAAGCTGCGGGTGCACCTGTTAGCCAAGACCTAAGCAAACTCGAAGCAGGACAAATGATTGTTATCAAATATCGTGGTAAACCGATTTTTCTTGTCAAACGTACCAAAGAGATGATGGATAATTTATCAAAAGTAGAATCATCACTTGCCGATCCAAAATCAGAAGGTTCATTACAACCTGACTACTGCAAAAATAATAGCCGCTCAAAAGACAATAGTGAAGTTCTAGTGTGTGAAGGGGTTTGTACTCACTTAGGTTGTGCACCAGGTTATCGTCCTGATGTCGGCGCAGCAGATTTGGGTGGCAGCAGCTGGGTTGGCGGATTTTTATGCCCCTGTCACGGCTCAAAGTATGACTTAGCTGGACGTGTTTATAGTGGTCAACCTGCGCCTCGTAATTTGCCAATTCCTGAATACAGTATCAGCGGTACTATCTTAACGGTGGGGGCATAATATGAGTGCAAAGAAATTTATGCATTGGGTGGATGCGCGCTTTCCAGCGACAGAAACTTATGAATACCATATGTCAAAGTATTACGCACCAAAGAATTTCAACTTTTGGTATTTCTTTGGCGTATTATCCATGGTGGTATTGGTCAATCAGTTAGTGACGGGTATTTGGCTAACCATGATGTTCAACCCAAGTGCAGAAGGCGCATTTGCTTCTGTAGAATACATTATGCGTGATGTACAAGGTGGTTGGTTAATCCGTTATATGCACTCAACCGGTGCTTCGGCATTCTTCGTGGTCGTATATCTGCATATGTTCCGTGGCTTGTTGTATGGTTCATACCAAAAACCCCGTGAACTGGTTTGGCTCATCGGTATGGGTATCTATCTGTGCTTAATGGCAGAAGGTTTCTTCGGTTACTTATTACCTTGGGGTAATATGTCATTCTGGGGTGCGCAGGTTATTTTAAACTTACCATCAGCGATTCCATTTATTGGTGATGCATTGGGAGAATGGGTAAAAGGTGACTATATCATCTCTGGTATTACCCTAAACCGCTTCTTCGCGTTACACGTTGTTGCGATTCCTTTGATTTTAGTGGGTCTGGTATTTGTTCACTTGGTAGCATTGCACCATGTTGGTTCTAACAACCCAGATGGTATTGATATCAAAAAACTTAAAGATAAAAATGGTGTACCCCTTGATGGTGTGGCTTTCCACCCATACTACACCGTACATGATATGATTGGTATCGTGGTGTTCTTTATCATTTTCTTTACTGTGGTATTCTTCTTCCCAGAAGGCGGCGGTTTCTTCCTTGAGCCACCAAACTTTGAAGCAGCAAACCCACTTAAGACACCTGCTCACATTGCCCCTGTTTGGTACTATACGCCTTTTTATGCGATGTTACGTGCAACCCCGTCTATGTTTGGTTCAGCCCTGCCGGGTGTTATTGTGATGGCAGCATCAATCGCCATTTTATTTGTATTGCCTTGGTTAGACAAATCGCCTGTGCGTTCAATGCGCTATAAAGGTATGTTGTCAAAAATTGCACTTGCTATCTTTGTTGTTAGTTTCTTGATTTTAGGTTACTTAGGGGTAATTCCTTCAAGTGATACCGCAACGCTTGTGGCACGTATTTGTACTATTTTGTATTTCTTGTTTTTCTTGCTAATGCCAATCTATACATCGATTGAAACTTGCAAACAGCCACCTGAACGTGTAACTGGAGGTCACTAATGAAAGCGGTTAAAAAATTAGTTGCTGGATTGGGTTTGACAGTTGCACTAGGTTTGGGGGCGACAGCCGCACAAGCTAGCGAAGCCGGCTGTGGTACTTACAAAACAGTTGATGGTAAAGATGCGCATTTGGCGTGTGAAAAAGCCCCTGTGGACTTGACCAATAAAGCGTCGATTCAACGGGGTGCCTCATTATTCATGAGTTACTGTGCAGGCTGTCACTCAGCACAATATGTTCGCTACTCAAAAATGTACAAAGACTTGGACATTCCAAAAGAGTTGGTAGAAAAATACTTGATGCTGACCACTGACCAAGTCGGTGACCATATCAATGCAGGCGTTGACCCAGAGCTTCAAAAAGCATGGTTTGGTGCGCAGCCACCTGATTTGTCACTTGAGACGCGCCTTCGTGGTAATGACTGGGTTTATACTTACTTGTTAGCCTTCTATGAAGATCCAAGTCGTCCTTGGGGTGCCAACAACATCGTAATGCCCAATGTTGCGATGCCGTTCGTCCTTCATGATATGCAAATGAATACCTCAAAAGAAGAATATCGTCGTAACATTGGCGATATCGTCAACTTTATGGCGTGGATGGCAGAGCCGCAAGCGCACCAACGTAAAGTGTATGGTTTTTGGGTCATCTTATTCTTACTTGCGTTATTAATTCCAGTGTACTTACTCAATAAAGAATTTTGGAAAGACGTTAAATAAGGGTTGATATAAAAAAAGGTAGCTTAGGCTGCCTTTTTTTATGCGCATTTATTGCTTGGTTGGTATGATAACTTTCACAGTTATTGCTAATTCAGTCATTTTAAGCTAGGCTTATCCTTTACGCTGATACAGCTTATTATTTTTAATTATGTTGACCCCTACTTCGAACACCCCGTTGATTTATGCCGATGATGGCTACCTAAGTCACCAATTAAGACTGGTTTTACTTGAGAAAAAAATAGAATTTAGCGAGACGAACATTCGTGATGATGAGGATTTTGCCGAAGATTTACCTGATATCAATCCTTACAACACGCTGCCGGTATTTATTCATCGTGAATTGATTTTATATAACAATCGCATTATTTTTGAATACCTTGAAGAGCGCTATCATCAGAACAAGCTGCTACCTGAAAATCCGATTGAAAAGGCACAATACCGTCAATTATGGTGGCGCATTGAGAAAGACTGGATTAAATTGGCAGATACGCTATTGACCGATAAGGATACCTTAGATGTCAATCAAGCAAAGATTGCAAGAAAGCAACTGACTGAATCTCTTGTTACCATAGCGCCGCTGTTTGCCCATAAAGCTTTTTTTCTTTCAGATACCATGGGTGTATGTGATTGCATTTTGTCATCGATTTTATATCGCCTAAAACCCATGGGTATTGAATTGCCGCTGCACCTGTGCCGTCCGTTGTATCAATATATGGAGCGGATGTTTAATCGCCCAACCTTTAAAACTAGTTTAAAATAGTAATCATTAAAATAAGAGAATCATCATGGAAAACGACTTTCAACTAACCCCGACTCGCCCTTATATGGTACGCGCTATTTTTGAATGGCTTGAGGACAATAACCTGACCCCACATATCATGGTCGATACGACACAGCCCAATGTCACGGTGCCTGTCGAATATGTGCAAGATGGTCGTATCGTACTTAATATCGCCAGCCGTGCTACAGGTAATTTGGTCATTAATAATGATTTTATTAATTTTCATGCGCGATTTGGCGGTGTTTCGCAAGAATTATGGGTACCGATGCAAGCGGTGATGGGGATTTATGCCAGAGAAAATTCACAAGGCATGTTCTTTGACCCAACGGAATACGATAATGCCCCGCAATCTGAAATCAACGCCAGTCAACCAGCGGAGTCCACCGATGCACAACGTCCAAAACGTGAGAACAAAGCCGGGTTAAAAATCTTGGATTAGTGGATTGTCACTGGCAATATGGGTTTAATTTTGTTAAAATAATCAATTACTTTTTTAGTTTTGAATAGGATAACCATAGTCATGGCACGTGTCACTGTAGAAGATTGTCTAGAAAATATCCACAACCGTTTTGATTTGATTCTTGTTGCCAGTAAACGTGCGCGCCAAATCGCGCGCGGTGTATCAGAACCTATGGTTGAGCGTGAAAATGATAAACCAACCGTACTTGCCCTACGTGAAATCGCTGAGGGCCTTGTGACTAAAGAGATTTTAAATCAACCTGAGCGCGAATTGCCTAACAAATTTCATCATGTTGATTTGAGCATTTCAAGTGGTCATGGATTCTAACGCTAGCTTAAGCCACTGTTAATAGTTAGCGACTATTATTTTATAAAAAGTCACCTTTTTTAGGTGACTTTTTAGTTGAATTAAGCGCGGAATGAAACGTGGAATTATATGTAACTTAGCTTGACAATTCACGGTAATTTTGCGAATAATTAAGATATCTTTATAATACGTTTTTGCTAACTTTAGCTGGTTTGATGCCAGCTATTTTTATCCAACCGTTTTTTATGATAGAGTTAACTGCTGACCAGGACAATATGAATTTTTTAGCAGGTTAAACCTATTGATCATACGTTGAGGGCACATTTTTGAATATATCAACTTTACCAAAATTAAGCCATCCTGATGTGGATATTGCACAGTTTGACCTAATGCGTGTATTGGATTATTTGGATGATGCCGAGCAGCAAATTGTTCTCAAAGCCTGTGCCTTTGGCGACCAAGCTCATATCAAAGATAAACGCAAATCTGGCGAGCCTTATATCACCCACCCTATGGCGGTAGCGGAGATTTTGGGTAGTTTTCGCATGGATGTCGATACCATCGTGGCGGCGATTTTGCATGATACCGTGGAAGACACACCTACCACTGAAGAAGATTTGACCCGAGAGTTTGGCAAGCCAGTTGCCCAAATCGTCAATGGTGTCACCAAATTAAAATCCTCCAATGAAAAACACATCAATAAAGCCGCGACTTTTTATCGCATTATTACTGCGACGCTAGAAGACCCCCGCGTGTTGATTGTCAAATTGGCTGATCGCTTGCACAATATGACCACCATCGAAGCGGTGCCCGAAAAAAAACAACAGGCAACCGCACAAGAAACGTTGGATTTTTATGTGCCGTTTGCGCGTACGCTTGGGCTTAATGATTTAGCCGACTATATCGAGATTTTATGTTATCGCAGCCTAAATGCGCCTATGTATAACAAGTTATCCGATAAGCTTATGCAGCATGGCTTGGGGCGCACGTTTCAACAAGAAGCTATTCATAATTATTTAAATATTGTTTTGAGCCGACTGGGCGTTAAAGGTTATGTCAAAGATGTCGATAACCGTGTGACCTTGTTTCGCCAGTTTTTTAAAAACCGCGGCGAAATCACCGATTTGCTGTGGCATTATGAATTTATGCTAGTCATGGATAAAGTGGAAGACTGCGACCAAATCGCCAAGTATTTTATCAATAAATACCAAATTGCGCCTGAGTGTATCGAAGACAATATCCGTCATCCGCGTGCCGGCGGCAACCAATCATTTACTATTACCTATAAAAACGACCATGACACCATCAAAGTGGTCATTTTGACTAAAACCATGCTCAAAACCACCCGTTTAGGGATTTTGATGGGTGAAGCAGCATCGCCTCTTAGCCAGTCGGTGATTCAGGCTTCTCTACGCAATCTACAAAACTTGATTGCCGACAATGAAAGCGATATCGAAGAGCAGCCATCCGATGCGGTGACGGTGGTGGATAAACTGATTGATTATCTTCACGAACGTAAAATTATTTGCTATACCCCAAACGGTGATGCTTACGAGTTGCCGCGCGGCTCCACAGCGCTTGATTTTGCCTATACTATCAGTACCCATATCGGTAACCGTGCAACGGGCGCTGAAATCAATGGCGTAGAAGCCAAACTGGGTACGATTTTGAAAACTGGCAATCGGGTCAAAATTCATACCGACCCCAATGCGATTCCAAAAGCCGAGTGGCTGGGTTTTGTGGCAACCAATAAAGCGCGACGTGCCTTGTTTGAATGGTTAAAAGGCTTAAATCCTGAGCAAAAAGAGCACGAAGGTAAAACCGCCTTTGAGCGCGCGCTTAAAACGCAAAATCTTGCACTCGCTGATTTGAGCGATGAACAATGGCAATTGCTACTTGATTGGCGGGGCTTACAGGATAAAAGTGCGTTCTTTACGGAGTTTACCACAGGTAAATTGCTGCCGCAGATTGCCGTTTCGCGCTTATTGACCCAAGAGCAGCTTGCCAAAAACCAAGCCAGCGCCCATGCCGCTAACCAACCGCAAAGCTTGATTGCGGACGCCGCCAATATGGAGATGAATTTTTCCAGTTGTTGTCATCCAGTGTATGGCGACCCGATTGTCGGGCATATTTCAAAAAATGGCTTGGTGGTGCATCGACATAAATGTTTTTCAATTGATGAAATTCGCCGTGTCAACGAATACCAAGTGATTCCGCTACATTGGCGAGTGTCTAACAGTGAGGATGAGGTATCCAAGCGTATTTATTTTGATGCTGCGCTAAAAATCAATCAAAACCTAACCGATGAGCAAATCAGTGATTTAATCTTTATTGTACGTGATACTCAAGCAGGTTTTGAATATATCGAACAGCGTAATGGCTATACCTTGCTGTTTGTGGTGGTGCAAAGCCGTGACCAGATTGCAAGCTTAATTCAGCGCCTACGTACCTTCTTGGGCTACCCCAATATCGTAAGGCTGTATCAATGGAATGACGAAGTGCTACTTTCTCAGAGCCAGAACACGTCTGCACCAAAAAATAAAGATATTTTATAAACCCATCATACTGTAATAGGAAATAATATGAGCCGTGACATCATTCATACTGACAATGCCCCTGCTGCGGTAGGCACTTATTCACAAGCCGTGAAAGTTGATAAGACTGTTTATATTTCAGGTCAAATCGGACTCGACCCAAACACCATGACCCTAGCCAATGGCTTTGTTAATCAAGCCAACCAAGTCATGTCAAACATCGATGCTATCTGCCAAGCCGCAGGCGGTTCGTTAGCCAATGTGGTGAAGTTTAATGTTTCGCTCACCGATTTGGCAGATTTTACGGCCTTAAATGAGATTTTTGTGGCGCGCCTAACTGCGCCTTACCCTGCCCGTGCCGCGGTGCAAGTGGCTGCCTTGCCAAAAGGTGCAGTGGTCGAAATTGAAGCGATTTTGGTTTTAGATTGATTTTAGTTTTAGATGACTGTTAACCCGCTCAAATGGAAGGTGAGTTACAAGACTTGCCTTTTTTTATGTCAAATTTTTGCCCATCTGACAACAATTTAATGCCTAGAATTGGGCTATAATTCAACCCTACAACAATTTTTAAAGGTGTGTTTTGCTAATCCAAGTTGCCTTACCTGTCCCCATTGATTCGGTGTTCGATTATCGCGTTGTGGGCGATGCGTTGCCCGCGATTGGCTGCCGCGTCCGAGTACCGTTTGGTGCGCGCAAATTGGTCGGCATTGTGGTGGCGCATATTGAGCACAGTCAGCTTACGCAAAATGCCATTAAACCTGTATTGGACATACTTGATGAGCTGCCGATTGTCGATGAGGCATTGTTAAAACTCGCTTATTGGCTGTCTGCTTATTACTGCTATCCGCTTGGCGATGTGTTTTCTGTCATGCTGCCGACTTTGATTCGCCAAGGGATGACGCTCGACTATCGACAATTATGTTGGCAACAATTACGCGATGCCACTGACGAGGATTTTTCCGCCAGTGCCAAAAAACAACGCCAACAATTTGCTTTATGTGAATTGGTCATCAATTCACATAGCAATTTGCATGGCAATTCACATAGCAATGCCACAAAACTTGTAACTGAGTTTGCCCTATTAGACAACGGTATCGAGCCTGCTTATTTAAAAAAATTTGAGCAGAAAGGTCTAATTGCGCCTGTTTATCAAATGCCATCTTTACCCAAGCTTGCTAAGCTCGCCACCACGCCGCTCAACTTAAATTTACAGCAACAACAAGCGGTGCAAAAAATCACCCGCGCCTGCCAGCAGCCACATTATGAAGGTTTTTTGCTCAATGGAATTACGGGAAGTGGCAAGACCGAAGTGTATTTGCAAGTGATGCAAACGGTACTGGCGCAAGGCAAACAAGTGCTTATCTTAGTGCCAGAAATTGGGCTTACCCCACAGACCAGACAGCGATTTGCCGAACGATTTGAAGCCCAAGTATTGATGCTACATTCGGGGCTTAATGACACCGTGCGGCTTGATGGCTGGCAACAATGCCGACTGGGCTATGCGCAAATTATTATCGGTACGCGTTCTTCAGTGTTATACCCATTTGCCAATTTAGGGCTAATTATTGTCGATGAGTCGCACGACCAATCTTACAAACAGCAAGACTCACTGCGCTATCACGCCAGTGATGTGGCGCTCTATCGTGGGTTTCAGCTTAATTGTCCGGTGATTTTGGGCACCGCGACGCCATCGCTTGAAAGCCTGTATCTGGTACAACAAGGTAAACTCACCGAGCTTACTTTGACCCAGCGTGCAGGCGATGCCAAACCTGCCATTATGCAGCTGATTGATGCGCGCCAACAGGCATGGCAAAACGGTTTGGCGCAAAGCTTAATTCAAGCCATTCGGCAAACGTTGGATAAAGATGAGCAAGTATTGGTATTTTTAAACCGTCGTGGCTACGCGCCCATCTTATTGTGTGATGCTTGCGGTTGGCAAGCAGACTGCCCGCGCTGTGATGCGCATTTGACAGTGCATTTTCAGCCAGTGGCAATGCTAAAATGCCACCACTGCGATTGGCAGCAAGCCATTCCGAACCATTGCCCTAGTTGTGGTAGTAGCAATCTTGACCCTGTAGGCATGGGCACTGCGCGGATGGTTGAAGGGTTAACTGAGCTTTTCCCCGATGTGCCTGTGATTCAGATTGACCGCGATACCACGCGTAAAAAAAACAGTTGGGAGCAAGTGTATCAGCGTATTGCTGACAATCCCAAAGCCATTTTGGTGGGCACGCAAATGGTGGCAAAAGGGCATCATTTCCCCAATGTGACCTTGGTGGCCATCCCCAATGCTGACCGTGGTTTTTTATCGTCAGATTTTCGCTCGCCTGAGCATACTGCCCAGCTGATTATCCAAGTGGCAGGTCGGGCAGGTCGTGCCGATAAAGCAGGTCTGGTATTGATACAAACCCTGCAACCTGAAAATCCCGCGTTACTGACTTTGGTACGTGAAGGATATCTGAGTTTTGCTCAGCAATTATTGGCTGAGCGGCGCATGTTGGGATTGCCGCCATTGACTTACGCTTGTTTGGTACGGGTGGAAAGCAAATCGTTAGAAAACAATCAGCAAATTTTGCATCAAGCGATTGCGCTGTTACCCTCACGCCATCACATGACAGCTTTGGGTATTGCCATTAATGGCCCGGTGGATGCGCCGATGGCAAAGAAAAACAGTCGCTATCACTCGCATTTATTGATTTTGACCAAAACACGCCACGTTCGCCAGCAGCTATTGTCAGACTGGTGGCGACAGACGATTGCGTTACCATCGGCAAAGTATGCCAGACTATCGATTGACATTGATCCGATGAGTTGGTCTTAACCTGACTTGCAAAACCATTGCTTTTGCTAAAGCGCTTATTTCACGCTGATGTTTAAATGGGCTTTTTTCAAGTCGCTGATTGGGCTACAATTTAGCTAATTTTTACCATTAATTAGGGTAAGTAAATAACAATGACCCCAAAACCGCTTCAAGATTCAAAGCCGCCTACTGACGCGCACCCTCATGAGCATGGTCATGGCAACAATCAGCGCCATGAGGACGCTGATCACAGCCCCAGTCACGGTCACGGTCACAGCCATACGGATAATCAGCGTATCATCACGATAGCGTTTGCTATCATTGCAAGCTATATGATTGTTGAAGTCATCGGCGGTTATATTACTGGCAGTTTGGCGTTGTTATCAGATGCAGGTCATATGTTTAGCGATGCGGTGTCACTTGCCATGACTTTGTTTGCGTTTATCATCGGTAAAAAATCTGCTACCTCCAATAAAACTTTTGGTTATCGCCGTTTTGAGATTTTGATTGCACTCATCAATGGTCTGACGCTACTGATTATCAGTGCAGGTATTATCTATGAAGCGGTGCTGCGTTTTCAACAGCCGCCACAAATCGCCACTACGGGTATGCTAGTTATCAGTACTATTGGGCTTATCGTCAATTTGGTAGTCGCCAAACTGATGCACGGTGGTGATACTGATAATCTAAATATGAAAAGCGCTTATTTACATGTATTAAGTGACTTGCTAGGCTCGGTGGCTGCGATTATTGCTGCTATTGTGATTATGCTGTTTGGCTGGGTGTGGGCAGATGCGGTGGTAAGTATTTTGGTGGCGCTACTAATTTTTCGCAGTGGCTATGCTGTCGTCAAAAATGCCGCCCATATCTTGATGGAAGGCGCGCCCAATCATATTGACCAAAGCGTTATTATCCGAACCCTCTCTGCTCACCCAAACGTGTTATCGGTTCATGATTTACATGTTTGGACGATTACCAGCGGCTTACATAGCTTATCTTGTCATATCATTGTCCCAAGCTCGCTTACCCTACAGCAAACTGACACGCTATTATCAGACTTACAACACGAGTTACAGCACTTAGGCATTGGGCACAGTACCATTCAATTTGAAAGTGATTTGCATGCGCACTCCGCACAGTTTAATTGTGATATTGCCAGCACACCCCCTGTCCATGCGCACGCGCACTAACCGACTTTTTGACCTAAGGTGTCAAAAAATCGATGTTGCCGCTGAACGTTTTTAGTTTTTGTTTTGTGGGGTTTGCTGTTTGCTTGCTTAACTTTTCTTACGATTAACTGCTTAATTTTGCGCATTACTTAGGCTAAATATGTTAGGATGAATCAGCACCATGCTGTAGCAAGCCTTGTTTGCTAAACGCTTGCTAAACGTTTGCCAAACAATTAAACATCTGTATTTAATATCTACATTAGGTTTCTATTAAATCTATATAAAAATCATTAGCTTACTGGAGGTAAACGCGTATGACACACCGTTCTGCACCTTTCGTGGCACCCAATTTGCATCTCACCCAATCTGATGGCTCAGACAACTCAGATAATAGCAATCCTTCAGCATTGCTGGTTGATGAAAAGGCGCATAAAAAACAGGTCAAGTTATTGCTCTCCACTTTGCAAGCTGATATTGCCCAGTTTCGGGATAATTTTTTTCCGCCGCCCTATCTTACCCAAATTCAAGACTTGCCTATTTATGCAGGCAATTTGGCAGAGGTGCAAAGCTATGAGCAAACCTGGCAAGCTCTGATTGACCGCGCCAAAGGGTTTTATCCCTCGGCAGGATTGCCGCCTGATTATCTGCCATTACCCGCAAGCCTTGAGATACCGCAGTTTATTTATCATGTGCAAAAACTGCATTTGACTCGTACCAAAGCCAAAGAATCCAAAAATTTTGGGTCAGTGGGTGCTCTGGTTGAAAAATGCGGTTCGTATGAAGATGCCCAGTTGAGGGCGATGGAAAATGCCCTAGCCAAAGGCGAAGACGTGCGGCTGGTGGCGCATCGTGAATTTATTGATTTACGCGCTTATGTATTTTGTCGCAATCCCAAAGGTGAATTGCTAGAGCCTGAACGGATTCGTTTTTATCGCACAGGTTTGGTGATTCAAACCTTAGCAGACTTTAAAGTGGTGGACAGTCGGCAAACTCCCCGTAAAAAACGCAATGACGCCTATAAAAATGCGATTGCCGATAACGGGATTTGGAAAATTTTTGTCAAAAATTAAAAATAATTGAGGTTTTGTATGTTTGTGCTTGCTGCCAGTGCTGATAGTTCTATGATGCTTGATGCAACTATCTTTTTGGGTGCGGCAGTGATTTTGATACCGCTTGCAAAGCGTTTTGGTATCGCCACGGTATTGGGTTATTTGTTTACCGGTTTGCTACTGGGTCCAAGTTTTTTGAAAGTTGCGGGCAACCCCGATGACTTGCTGCATTTTTCTGAATTTGGGGTCGTACTGCTATTATTTATTATTGGCTTAGAGCTACAGCCTTCTCGGCTTTGGGCACTGCGGCAACAGATTTTTGTGTTAGGCGGGCTGCAGGTGATTGTCACGGGTGTGGTGCTGATGCTGCTATCGTGGTATTTTTTAGATATTCGGCTATCAAATAGCTTTGTCATCGGTTTTGGCTTGGCGCTGTCATCAACGGCGTTTGTGTTGCAGTTATTGGGTGAAAAAAAGCAGCTTGCCACCACGCATGGTCAGCAAGCCTTTACTATTTTATTGTTTCAAGATATCGCGGTTATTCCTTTACTTGCCGCATTGCCATTTTTGTCGGGCGCGCAAGAGCAAAATTACGATTGGATTTACTTTGCAAAAGTCATCAGTATTTTTGCTGGCATGATATTTGTTAGTCGGTTTGTGGTACGTCCTTTCTTCAAATTTGTGGCTTCTAGTAACGCCACCGAGCTGCTCACTGCCACGGCATTGTTTATCGTACTGGGTGTGTCGCTATTGATGAATTATATAGGCTTGTCAATGGCACTTGGGGCATTTTTAACCGGGGTGTTATTGGCTGACTCCGAATACCGCCACGAGTTAGAGGCGAGTATTGAGCCATTTAAGGGGCTGCTGCTTGGGCTGTTTTTTATGTCAGTCGGTATGCTTACCAACGTCAAATTAATTGTCGCCAAGCCCTTACTCATCATTGGCCTGGCAGTATTGCTGATGCTTATTAAGTTTGTGGTGCTGACAATCATTGCGCGGCTCATGGGCAACAAAAACGAAAGCAGTATCCGTCTTGGGGTGACGCTAGCGCAAGGTGGGGAATTTGCGTTTGTACTGTTTAGCGTGGCGACTGCCCAGCATCTGTTAACCCGTGAACAACAAAATATCCTAAACCTTGTGGTGACTGTCTCAATGGCAATGACGCCACTGGCATTTTTATTACTGGAAAAAATTGGCAATCCGATATTTGCCAAAGCTAAACCCAGTAAAGAATACGACAAAATACCCAACCATGAGCACGCGGTGGTGATTGCAGGCTTTGGACGTGTCGGGCAAATCATCGGTCGTGTGCTACGCATGCACAATATTGAATTTACCGCGATTGAAAAATCTGCCAACCAAGTCGATTTCGTCCGCAAATTTGGTAACCAAGTATACTATGGCAATCCCCAAAATCCTGAAATCCTACGCGCAGCAGGGCTTCAACGAGCCAAAGTTTTTATTATTGCCATTGGGGATATTGAGCTGTCTACAACGGTGGCCGATTATGCCGTACGCAATTATCCGCATCTGACCATCTTGGCACGTGCCAAAAACCGTGAGCATTACTATCGTTTGCGCGATGCGGGGGTTAAGTATATTTGGCGAGAAACCTACCTATCTTCGCTCGATATGTCACGCGAAACCTTGGAAGTATTGGGCATGGAGCCAAAAACCGCACGAAAAACCGTGCAAATGTTCCGCGATTATGATGACGCATTGATTGAACGGCAGCGCGCCATCTATGAAGATGAAGCCGAGATGATTGCCTCAGCACAATCGGCGATTCAAGAACTCGAAAGCTTATTTGATAGCGATATGACCACCGCGAAACATGAACTCCATAAAGAAAAAGAGCGGTTTGAAAAATTGGCCGATGAACCCAAGCCGCATTAGCCACATACGAATCCTTAAACAATAAAAATGGGCAATCACGTTCCCGATTGCCCTTTTTTTCAACCAAATAACTAAAATCTAAATAGCTAAAATCCAAATAGTTAAAACTCAAATCACTAAAACATATCACGATCAAAGGTAGAGGATATTTTATGAATCGACAAATCCGCGCCATTGAACTCTTCTTCATCGGCTAAACGTAGTCCCATAAATTGTTTGATAGTCCCATAAACCAAAAATCCTGTCGCTGTCGCAAAAAGGACGCCCATCAGACTGCCAAGTAGCTGCCCCCAAAAACTCACGCCACCATGACCGCCAAGCCAATGTTGCCCAAAGATACCCACGGCAATCCCACCCCACAATCCGCACACCCCATGCAGCGGCCATACGCCAAGTACGTCATCAATTTTTAGACGATTTTGGGTAAAGGTAAACAACCATACAAACAACCCGCCCGCGATACCACCGACCACCAAGGCCCCTAAAGGGTGCATGATATCCGAGCCTGCACACACTGCCACCAGACCTGCCAACGGACCGTTATGCATAAAGCCTGGGTCATTTTTGCCCACTATCATCGACACCAAAGTACCGCCCACCATCGCCATCAGCGAATTGACAGCTACCAGCCCTGAGATACTGCCGATTTTTTGTGCTGACATGACATTAAAGCCAAACCAACCGACAATCAAAATCCATGAGCCCAATGCCAAAAACGGAATGGATGAGGGTGGATGGGTACTGGCATAGCCGTGTTTATAGCGGTTACGTCTGACACCAAGCAACAACACCGCGCCTAGGGCTATCCAACCACCAAACGCATGCACCACGATAGAACCCGCAAAATCATGAAACTGCACGCCAAATAGCGACGCAAAAAAACCTTGTAATCCATAATTGCCATTCCATACCACCCCTTCCATCACCGGATAAAAGAAAGACACAATCACAAAGGTGGCCAAAAAAAGCGGCAATATTTTGGCGCGCTCTGCTACCCCACCCGATACGATGGCGGGAATTGCGGCGGCAAACGTCAGTAAGAAGAAAAACTTCATCAGCTCATAGCCATTGTCGAGCAACAAAACATCCGTACTATGAAAAAAATTGATGCCATACGCAAGTGGATAGCCAATAAAGTAATACGCGATGGTGGAAATACAAAAATCGCCCAAAATCTTACCGAGCGCATTGACTTGGTTTTTTGCCCTGACTGTGCCTAATTCTAAAAACGCGAAACCTGCATGCATCGCTAGAATCATCACTGACCCAATCAATAAAAACAACACATTTAAACTTGAATGCAAAACTGGCTGCTGCATTAACACACCTCACTCACATGGTCAAACACTTAGGCAAAATCAAAAACACTTGCTAAAGCAATAAATCCTTTAAACCACCACCTTTTTTGCCCTTAAGCGAGGCATCAACGACGCGTGGTCAATCGACAAGCTGGCAATAGTATGCAAAATCATTGCCAATATTTACAAAAATTAACAATTCAATTTTTGATAAAAAAAACAGCCTAATTTTAGACTGTTTTTTACCGATTTATAGCGTTAGCAAGGACATCGCTTCATGCCACCGCCATTACTCGGGTAGCGCGCATCGACGCAGTAGCGAAAAAAGGTCTTTTCATCCATCGGCTCTAGGTCAGGATGCTGCTCCTGCATATGGCTAACATAGGTCGCATAATCAGGGACCCCGACCATCAAACGAAAGCTCTGTTGCATCCGTTTGACCAGCGTGATTAGGCGGGTCATATTTTTTGGGCTAAAAATTACCTCCTTTTGCGCTTTTAAGGTCATTTTAATCAAGTTAGCGATTAATGCATTATTACTCATGTGACTCTCCTTCTATCTGCCCAGCATGGTTTTGGTGAAAATCGAGCAATTGCACAATATAAGTGCAATCACTATTAATTTTCACTAATGCGGTGCAGAAATATTCAAGGGTTTTGGATCTTCATAAATCGCCTCACCTTCGACCACGGTAGGTTTATCACTTGCCAAGGCTTTTGTTAATGCGCGAATGGTACCCACTATCATCACAATCAGCACAATCATAAAGAAGCCACAAAGCACGGCATCCACATAGTTTGAGAATACGATGGTTTGCATCTCATCCAAGGTTTTGGCAGGTTTTAACACTTCACCTTTGGCAATCGCGGCGCTGTATTTTTGTGCTTGTGCCAAGAAACCAATCGCTGGATTCTCATGGAAGATTTTTTGCCAACCCGCCGTCAGACAGGTAACCAATAAGAAAACCGTGGGTGCCACAGTGACCCAAGCATACTTTTGTTTTTTCATTTTAAATAAAACTGCGGTACCTAGGGTCAATGCCATCGCTGCCAAAATTTGGTTACCGATACCAAACAGCGGCCACAATGAGTTAATACCGCCAAGCGGATCAATCACGCCTTGGTAGACAAAGAATCCCCAAGCGGCGACTGCAATCAAGGTCGCAAGCAAATGCACGCCGAGATTGGTTGAGCCACGTACCGATGGTACCACGATACCGATGGTATCTTGCACCATAAAACGACAAGCACGTGTCCCTGCATCGACTGCAGTCAAAATAAACAAGGCTTCAAATAAAATCGCAAAATGATACCAAAACCCCATCATCGCGGTACTACCGAAGATAGACGATAGGATATGCGCCATCCCAATGGCAAAGGTCGGTGCACCGCCTGTCCGTGAGATAATAGAGCTTTCACCCACTTGCTGCGCTAGTGTCGTAAGCGCATCGGGGGTAATTACAAACCCCAATTTTTGGATAGCGGCTGCCGCTGTCTCTGGGGTTGTACCTAAAAGCGCTGCTGGGGCATTAATCGCAAAATACATACCAGGGTCAAGAATGGTGGCACAGATCATTGCCATGATGCCAACCATCGACTCCATGAGCATACCACCGTAACCAATGGCACGAGTATCTACTTCATTATCCACAAGTTTTGGGGTCGTACCACTCGATACCAATGCGTGAAAACCAGAGATAGCACCACAAGCAATGGTAATAAACAAGAACGGAAATAACCCGCCTTTAAATACGGGGCCTGTACCATCGATAAATTTGGTAACCGCAGGCATTTTTAACTCTGGCATGGTAAAGATAATCGCCACTGCCAAACCTACAATCACCCCTATTTTTAAAAAAGTTGATAAATAATCACGCGGCGCAAGCAGCAACCACACAGGCAATACCGATGCTACCACACCATAAATCATCAATGCCCAAGTCAACTGGGTACCTGTCAAGGTAAACAATTCAGCCATCGCAGGGTCTTTGGCAATATCGCCACCAAATACAATCGCCGCCATCATCAACACAAAGCCGATGATAGACACTTCCATGATTTTACCTGGGCGTAGATAGCGCATATAGACGCCCATTAGCAGCGCAATAGGAATCGTTGCTGCAATGGTAAATAGCCCCCAAGGACTGTGCGCTAGCGCCTTCACCACCACCAGTGCCAGTACGGCAAGAATGATGACCATCACGCCGAGTGCACCGAGCATCACCGTAATACCCGTAAACGTACCCAGCTCGTCTTTTGCCATTTCACCCAGTGATTTGCCATCACGGCGAGTGGACAAAAATAGTACAGTAAAATCTTGTACCGCACCTGCGAATACCACACCAATGATGAGCCATAGCGTACCTGGCAAATAACCCATTTGTGCCGCTAAGATAGGACCGACTAATGGACCTGCCCCAGCAATCGCAGCAAAATGGTGACCAAATAAGACGTATTTATTGGTAGGCACATAATCTAAGCCATCTTTTAGGCGGTGAGCCGGTGTCACGCGGCGGGGATTGAGTTCAAAGACTTTTTTGGCGATAAATAGACTATAGTAGCGGTAAGCAATGCTATACGAACACACGGCAGCGGCGACGAGCCACACCGCATTGATACTTTCGCCGCGATGCAGGGCGATTGTCCCTAATGCCACTGCGCCAATAATTGCAACAAGTAACCATACTATCTTTGATAGCATGGGGGAGTTACTTGTCATTGCGGAATTTGTCTGCATGTCAACTCCTTTTTATATGAAGATCATCCTAGGATAGAGATAAACCCAACTATATTAAAAAGCAAGTATGTTAAATGGAACTAAATCAACATGTAATTACGTTAAACAATCCTTGCTAGTTTTTTGTAATATTTTGCAAATTGTAACATGGATTAATGGTCATTCGTCATTCAATGTATCACTGTTACTCAATATATACTAAATTTACTGGCTTTAGCCCGCGTCGTTGTTTGGTATAATGAGCCAATCAGCTTAAAAGCCTGTAAATTTTAGCCCGTATTTTTTGACCAGTTTTACCAACTTAATCGTCCAAGTCGCTGCTACAGCATTTATTTTTGCATTTTTTATGTATTTTTTTATGCTTTTTTAATGAAACATACCCTATGAAACCAACCCAAAATCATAAGCCTCAAATGTTTGACCCAACAGCCAAAATGACTCCGGTTGATACTGCCAGTAATGATAGCGCCAGTAATGTCGATGCCAATCTGCTACATCAGTCAACCGTAACACTTGAAGGCATGCCAAAGGTGAGCGAGTTGCAAAAACTGCAATCAGATAACCGTACAGCGCGTAAGCCTTTTCAGTGGCAGTTTTTGTTGCCGCAATATTGGGGGATTTGGCTTGGGGTCGCGCTGATTTTGCCATTGATTTATTTGCCGTTGCGCTATCAATTTAAAATCGGTCATTTTTTGGGAAAATTGTTATTTGGACTGATTAAAAGCCGCCGAGCCGATACTTTGACCAATTTGTCATTGGCGTTTCCAGAGCTCAGCGAAGATCAGCGTTTAGAGATGGCAGAGAAGATTTTTATCAATGCCGGTGTGGGTGTGTTTGAAAGCCTGTGTGCGTGGTATCGACCTGATGTATTTACCCGCTGCGTCACTGTATCAGGGCTGCACCATGTCAAAAACGCCCAATCGCAAGGTAAAGCGGTAATTTTACTCGGTATCCATTCAACTTTGCTCGATTTGGGTGGACGGCTGACCACCATGTTTACCCCGCTGGATGTGGTGTATCGACCGCAAAACAATGCGCTGCTTGATTGGTTTATTTTTAACGCTCGCTCAAAGGTTTATAGCGACCAAATCAGTCATCGCGATATGCGCCATTTTGCCAAAAACCTCAAAGACAACCATGTGGTATGGATCACCCCCGACCAAGATTTTGGGCTAAAACAAGGCGTGATGGCAGACTTTTTTGGGGTACCCGCTGCCACCTTGACTGCCCCACGTCGCATGGCAAAACTCGGCAATAAAGCCAATCCGCCTGCCGTGATGATGTTGCATTTCTATCGGGAAACCCCGGATGAGATGCCAAAAGGTCGCAAACCGCATTATCACATCATCTTCTCGCCTGTCATTGACAACTACCCAACCGAAGATGAATTAGCGGATGCCAAACGCATCAATCAGCTATTAGAAAATTATATCCGTATCGACCCGACCCAATACATGTGGTTTCATCGGCGCTATAAAACTCAGCCTACTGGTATCCGCTATTACCGCTAATTTTGCTTATGCGAGTCATGTGGCTCAGCCAATTTTTGGCATGAATTTGTAGTCAAAAACCGCTATACTAACGGACAATTTTTTTGCCTATTTTGTACTTTTTTTGCTTTTGTTTGGAATTTTGAATATGAATGATAAAACAGCCGCGCCGCGCCGCATTTTAACCGGTATTACCACCAGTGGTATTCCCCATCTTGGCAACTATGTCGGTGCTATTCGTCCAGCGATACAATCGGCGATACAAGGCGCAAGTACGGGAGAAAGCGACGCTTATTTTTTCTTGGCGGATTTGCACGCACTCATCAAATGCCACGACCCTGAGGCGATTCATGCATCGACCAAGGCAATTGCCGCGACGTGGCTTGCGTGTGGTCTCGACCCTGAACGGGTGGTGTTTTACCGCCAGTCGGATATTATCGAAATTCCAGAACTAACTTGGGTGCTCAACTGTAACTGTGCTAAAGGCTTGATGAACCGTGCGCATGCCTACAAAGCCGCCGTAGATGCTAACCGTGAAACACCAGAAACTGACCCTGATTATGGCATTTCGATGGGGTTATTTAGTTATCCTGTGCTAATGGCCGCGGATATTTTGATGTTCAATGCCACCCATGTCCCTGTGGGGAAAGACCAAATCCAGCATATCGAGATGGCACGTGATATAGCAGGTACTTTTAATTTTCGCTATTGTGACCCAGAAAAACCGATTTTTGTACTGCCCGAAGCCATGGTAGATGATGACACGCCGCTACTGACGGGGCTTGATGGTCGTAAAATGTCAAAAAGCTATGGCAATACCATTCCGTTATTTGGCGACGACCCCCAAGTAGACGGTGAAAAAGCGCTGCGAAAAGCCATCATGCGTATTGTCACCAATTCACAGTTGCCAGAAGAACCCAAAAACCCCGATGAATCCACGATTTTTGAGATTTATCGTGCATTCGCTAGCACAGAAGAACAACAACTACTGCGTCAACGTTTTGAACAAGGTATCGCTTGGGGCGATGCCAAAGAAGTGTTGTTTGAAAAAATTAATAGCGAAATTGCCCCTTTCCGCGCTCGTTACAATGAATTGATGGCGAATCCAAAAGAATTGGAAGAAATCCTACAAATGGGCGCAGAAAAAGCCCGCCGTGATGCGCGCAAACGCCTAGAAAAAGTACGAAAAGCCATTGGTATCAAACCCCTTGCCAAACTCAAAAAATAACGAGTCACTCATGTCATTTGCACACTTTAAAGCCTATACCGATAGGCTTTATCAAATCGATAAAGCCTTTGACGATGCGCAGCCCAACCGTCTCAACCGACATCGCCACCTTGAGCCTGATTCAGCCGAGTTTCTTGCCAGTCTGGTTATCAGTAAGCGGGCTGAAAATATATTAGAAATTGGCACATCAACGGGCTATTCTACGCTATGGCTAGGTTATGCGTTAGCCCAAATCAATCGCGCCAATACCGCGGATGCTGCCACATTGATATCGATTGATATTGACGAATGGCGATTACTAACTGCTCGCAATCACCTGCGTACCTTGCAGTTTGACCACAATATCACACTACAACAAGTCGATGCGAAGGATTTTTTACGTCAGTCGACCGCCCATTTTGATGTGATTTTCTTGGATGCAGAGCGTAGGTTTTATGGTGACTACGTGGCTGACTTTAAGCGGTTACTGACCTTTGGTGATATGCTGATTGTCGATAATGTCATTTCTCATGCCGATGAAGTAGCAGCGTTTTTGTCAGCCTTTGAACAGGACAGCAACTATCTGTGCTCTACCCTATCAATTGGGGCAGGATTGTTTTTAGCAGTTAAACAATCAAAGGATTAAGAACAAAATGCTATGGGAATTATTAAAACAAATTTGGTGGTTAATTCCTCTTTTCCTTATCATTAGTTTTTTAAAATCGCCTACTTTTAAAGGTTGGTTTGGCGAAAAAATGGTTGAAAAAGCTGCTAATCGCAAGCTGCCACATGATAGATACCATGATTTTCAAAACGTCACTTTAGCAACTGATGAGGGTTCTACGCAAATTGACCATATTTATGTGTCGCGTTTTGGTATTTTCGTGGTTGAAACTAAAAACTATAAAGGGTGGATTTATGGTAAAGTCAAAGATGCCAAATGGACGCAAAATATTTATGGCAAAAAACATCTTTTCCAAAATCCGTTACGACAAAATTATAAACATATCAAAACATTAGAGAATTTATTAGATTTACCGAATGACGTTTTTCATTCAGTTATTGTATTTACAGGTGAATGTGAATTAAAAAGTAATTTTCCAGCCAATATTTGCCGCTTGGGAAACTTCACAGATTATATTTTGTCATTTGACCAACAAAAACTCAGCGACATACAAGTTCAGCAAATCTGCCAATTATTGGCTAAAAATCGTCTTGATAATACGCTCAAAACTCGCCATCAGCATATTCAAAACCTAAAAAAACAACATCACAAATGACCAATTTAGCCATTCGAATTTTTGAGACGCCTGTTCAAAGTCTGCCCGAAGACCTCTATATTCCGCCTGAAGCCTTTGCCATTTGGCTAGAGCAGTTTGAAGGTCCGCTGGATTTTTTGTTGTACTTGGTCAAAAAAAATAACTTTGATATCACCACCACAGCGATTTTGCCGATTACCGAGCAGTACCTGACTTATATTGAGGAATTGGATGACAATCATTTTGAGTTGGCAGGCGATTATTTGCTGATGGCAAGTACCTTAATTGCTATCAAAAGTGAATTGCTGCTACCAAGCCCGCAACGGCTAGAAGATGAAAAAAACCCCACCAAGCAGCTGATTGACAGACTTGAACAATACGCCCAAATCAAACACGCCAGTCAGCGTATCGATGCGTTAATGCGGCTTGAGCGCGATGTATTTTTGGCATACGCCAGTTTGCCAAGTCCTGATATATTAGCCAAAGAGATTGCACCCTATCCTGCCACCCTGCTTGCCGACAGTTTAATCAAAATGCAGCTAAAACCCGATTACCAAATGCACCATGTCAAAGCCGATATCGTGCCTTTGGCAGAGCGTATGGCAAGTATTAGCCGTATGTTGGCAAGTCGTGGTCAAGGCACTTTTCACGACATATTAGATAAGTCACAAGGTAAACTGGGTGTGGTGGTGAGTTTTGTCGCCATTTTGGAATTAGCCAAACAGCGGATGCTAAAATTTGTCGCACAACAAGATGACGAATCTTCCGATGTAAGCGAACTAACCTTGATATGGGCATCGTCATGACCGATTTTAACCAACAACATCAGCTTGCCCAGCAGCATAGCAAATCTATTGAAGCGATTTTACATGCCTCAGAAACCCCGATTACTGCCAAACAGCTATGTCACTGGCTATCGATTAATCCAAACCAACTGAGCATGGCGCTCACGGTCTTGCAGCAGCGTTTATCACAAGGCGCGTTAACCTTAGCGGATACCGCTAGCGGCTACCGATTGCAAATCGCCAATGACTTTAGCGCACTGATTCAGCAAGTTTTTCCCCAGCGTCAAGAAGCCTTAAGCCAAGCGCTATTAGAAACGTTAAGTGTGATTGCTTATAAACAACCGGTGACGCGTGGCGATATTGAGCAAATTCGTGGCGTGACTGTATCAAGCAATATTTTACGGCAACTATTTGATAAAGGCTGGATTATTGAGCAAGGCTTTCGCGATACGCTGGGACGTCCTGCACTACTGCATACCACCCCAGCGTTTTTAGCCGCCTTTGGGCTTAAAAACTTGCAAGATTTACCAAAGCTAGCTGATGTACAACAGCTTGAGATATAAAAAGCTGCCGACTGGGCAGCTTCTTAAAGACCCTGTTTAAAAACCCTGCATCAACAACACCCTGCGTCAAGGCAAGCGGCGAGCAGGTGCGCCCCACTGGTTGACATTCGGCTTGGTATCTGTGCAGTACCACACCAGCAGCATAATCCCGCCAATGATGGGGATAAAAGCAATCAGCATCCACCAACCTGATTTATTAACATCATGTAAACGGCGAACAGCTACTGCGATATTAGGAATCAGCAACGCCAAAGCAATAAGCCCCGCCACAATGCCCTCAGTACCAATCATATAATCGATGATTACCCCACCCAGATACAACATGAGCCACGCCAAATAAAAATACCAATATTCTTTACGTCTAGCGCGCCCTTTAAAATTGGCATAATTGCTGAGACTTTTTTTGACCCAATCAAAAAAGCCATAATTTTCTTCAATCGCCCAGGCTGGATTGACGGCATTCATGCCCGCTGTGTGAGTAACTTTACCATAGTTGGCAGTTGTAGGGTTGTCTGTATAGCGGTGAGGGATGGGCGTAATCGTGCTATCTATCGGTTTGTTCAGGTTGATTGCATTGCCTGCGGCAATACCGACAACTGCCACCGCATAACCCTGCGCATCGACACTAAATTCTACTTGTTGTCCTGCCATCGGTGCCGTGGCTTGTTGCCATTGTTGGCTAGTAAATGGGTAATTTTTTCCGTCATCTGCCATGATGATACCTTGACCATGTTGCGGCAAGAAAATGGCTATTTGCCCTTTCATTGCTATTGTTCCTTATAGTTGTATTGATTCACTTATGTCGATGATTATAACGTAAAATAATTTTTACAATGTGACATTATTTATGTTAAATTTTTGGTTAAAATACTGGTTAAAATTTAGCCACATGACTTTATACTAGCATTCAATCATCGCTTGTCCTACAATAGGCACAAGTATGAAGTTTCATGCTAGCACAACATTGTGAAATGTTGCTACCTATTAAAGGATTATTGAATGAAAGACGAAAAACTGCAAAAAGCCCTCGCCCGTCTAGGCTTAGGTTCGCGCCGCCAAATGGAAGATGTGATTCGCGAAGGTCGCGTCAGTGTTAACGGGACTGTCGCTACCATTGGTGACCGTGTCGGACAGGGCGATGAAATCCGAGTCGATGGACGTTTGCTACGCTATACCGCAGAAAACGAAAAACGCCGCCGTATCTTGATGTATTACAAGCCAGAAGGCGAAATTTGCTCAGCCCATGACCCAGAAGGTCGTCCCACGGTGTTTGAGCGTCTGCCACCACTGAATCATGACCGCTGGGTAATGGTGGGTCGGTTGGACATCAACTCAACGGGTTTATTGCTATTTACCAATGATGGTGAACTGGCTCACCGTCTGATGCACCCATCAAATGAAATAGAGCGCGAATATGCGGTGCGTGTGATGGGCGAAGTCACCCCTGAGATTATCTTAAATCTCAAACGAGGCGTCATGCTAGAAGATGGTATGGCACAGTTTGACGACATCGTTGAAAAAGGCGGTGAAGGTATCAACAAATGGTACCAAGTCAAACTCAAAGAAGGTCGCAATCGTGAAGTACGCCGCTTATTTGAATCGCAAGGCTTAAAAGTAAGCCGATTACTGCGTATCCGTTACGGTTCTGTCAGTCTCCCAAGGGAGCTTCGCACGGGTCGTTATCTTGAGTTAGATCGCCGTGAGATTGACACCTTAGCAGGACTTGTCAACATTCGTCCGCGCCAAGGTACAGGGCTTTACGGCATTGCCAAACGCCGCCAAGAACGCTTTGAGAAAAAACCGCTAAAAGCGCGCCGTGGTGGTCATCACTTACGCCGCGATAAAGAAAAAAGAAGCAGCTAACCGCTATAAAATTTACACAAAAAGCAACTTACAAAAAAAGCGTATCAAATTGATACGCTTTTTTCATTTTAATCTGCCAATGTTAACCCCAGTTCGACATAAGCCATACTCTAAGGCTTTGAATTAACAAGCAATCTTAGCGACGAAAGGTTCAATCAGCACATTTTTAAGTGTCGGCTTCTTGGGCTCATGG